>JANXBO010000031.1 GCA_025057575.1 Candidatus Caldisaccharidevorator malaysiensis | reverse complement strand
AAACCAAAAGAAGAATGGACAGGGCAAAAGGTGCCAGGAAAGTCAATCCGGTGAGCAGATACTTTTTGAGGGTGGAGCCTGATCTTTGGGTCGTCATTCCGTTGCCTCCTGCTACGATAAACGGATAGTTTTTCCTTTCTGAAGGGACTCTTTTTCTTTTAGACATAAGAGCAGGGCGTCCCTGGCTGCTTTAGCGTCCAAAAGGACCGGTTCTTCTCCCTTATCCAAACAAGTGATTGCATACTGAAGTTCCGCTTGAAAAGCGTCGGGTCCCTTGATCTTAATTTCCTTCCGCTTGCCGTCGTCGGTGTAGAGGGTCGGTGGCTGTCCCGTCTGGGAATTGAACTCAATGGTCGCCCTTTCAAAATAGGCGTCGTAGCCGTGCTCAAAGACCAGACCGGGCATCGCCGGGTCGCCACCTTGAGCGGTGACAGTCCTTTCCCCATCGTCGTAATGATATTGGCTGACAAAGTATTCGGGAGTGTTACGGCTGGGGTCGGTCCAGCCGACGGTTGTCACTGCCCGCGGCAGACCGAATAGAAAGACGATGAAGTCGGCATCGTGAATGTGCAGGTCCACAATTGGTCCGCCGCTCCTCTCTGGATCCGCAAACCAGTTATCAGCAGCCCAGGTCGGTCGGGAAATGATTCGCTTGATATGAAGTCCCTTGAGCCTGCCATAAATTCCCTGATCCTTGTAGTCCTTGATCACTCGGAACTCAGGGAAAAATCGGAGAACCTGCCCGACCATCAAGTGCTTGCCGACTTTGTGAGCCGTCTCCAGCATTTTGTCCGCGTCCCGAACCGATAGGGCAATTGGTTTTTCAACCAGAACATTCTTCCCTGCCTGTAACGCCTTGATCGCTGTTTCCGAATGAAGGTGGGTGGGAAGGCAAATATCTATCAAGTCCACATCGGGATCGGCTAAAAGGTCTTCCAATCGGTCATACCGACGGACTCGGGAAAGGTCCTCCTTCCCTCCGGTCTCTGTCGGTAGGTTTCCCCGAACGTCCCGCCAGTCGCCGGCTAACTTCTTGGGATCCCTGGTAAAAACGGCGATGATCTGGGCACCCTTGATTTTTTTGTAACTGCGGTAATGGGTGACGCCCATAAACCCAAGCCCTGCGATGCCGACCTTAACCGCCATTTCCTTCCCTCCTCCTTCGCTCTTGATCACTGTTTACTCTACTGCATTCTGGCACCCCAAGCGGGCAACAAAGGAACGGCAAACGCCTCAGGGACTAAAAACCGGATCGCCGAATGGAAGGGTGCAGGAGACTTTTTTCTAACAGAATACGCCTTTGACATTGTCTAACCAAATGATAGCCGATAACGCGGAAATTGGTTGTTGGGGCGGAGATCAACAGCGCTTTCGGGGGCAGAGGTAGGATAGACAGTTGGAAAAGAAAGGACACTTACTGCTGACCGCTGTGCGGATCGCCCTGACGGGCATCTTTTTGTATCTTGCCGTTCGGTCCGTTTCCTTTGCAGATTTACAAAGGGGTTTGACCGGAAAAACCGCCTTTGCCGTTGTGGGGGCATCGGTCGTTTACTTTTTCCTTCAATCCCTTTCGGCAACCCGCTGGTGGCTCCTTGCGCGGGCGTCTTCTTTCCCCCTTGCATGGACGGACGCCGTTGTTGCTTTCTATTCAGGAATGTTTTTCAATTTGTTTCTACCCGGTTTGGTCGGCGGCGACGCCGTTCGGGCATACTTGGCAGGCAGACGAGCGGATCGGTCTGTGGCGACCTCTTTAGGGATCGTCTATGCTGATCGGACCCTGGGGCTTATGGTTCTGATCTTGGTGGGGCTGTGGTCCGCAGCAGCCGTCCATTTGCAAGGACGCTTTCTCGTCTGGGGTCCTTTGGTCGTTGGTGCTGTTGCCCTTCTCTTGATGACCGTTCTTCTTGTCTTGATCACCGGATTCTTGTCCAAAGTCGTGAAAGGTCCCTGGGGGGAACGGTTTGGTCGGTTCGGCTCTGCCATCACCTTGTTCCTCCAAAAGCCTTCCGCTCTTCTGGCAGTTCTTCCGATTGCTTTTCTTTATCACCTTTCCCTAATTGTGATCCTGCAGGCAATGGCTCTGCCCCTTGGTATAAGAGAACCCTCTTTTGCTGCCTTTGCCCTGATCGTTTCTGCAGCGACTGTCGTCGGTGCTTTACCGATCACCCTTCACGGGTTGGGGCTGAGAGAGTGGGCGGTCGTCCAAATCTCCCCACTGTTGGGTTTCCCCGTTGAAGCCGCCCTCCTTTGGGCGCTCCTTTGGCGCCTCGTCAGTTGGCTCATCTGCCTCCCCGGAGGGCTGGTTTACCTTTTTTGGGCGGAAAAGACCGTCAAGGAAGATCTGGTGCTGCTCATCCAGCGAGCCCGCCGAGCGTCCCCTTCCCCAGAAAAAAGCATCCCTTAGGCTCTCCTCACACGGTTCACCAATCGTCAACGATCGGCAAATGTCCCGCAAAAAGCCAGCCTTACCGAGTGCCGAAGATTCCCACACCGCTACCGATAGCGAGGAAGGGATAGGCGCGGTCACTCAGTCCCGACTGATGGAGACCCGTCACCAAGAGCCAGCGAGCGTTCAATTGGTAGTGGGCAGCAAGGAGCCAGGTGGGCTTTAAAAAGTCCTTCTGCCGCTCTCTGATCTCTATGGTCAACCGCAGTCGCCGGTCTATCTCGTGGCTGATGCCGGCGTAGGGAACCCACTCCTCTCCGCTCCATTCGCCTTTCCAGTTCGCCCACATAAGACCTAAGTGCAACTGAAGGCGATCCGAAGACTTTTCCCCGTTACCGCCAAGCAGCGGGAACCGTCTCCCTAAGAAGAGTCCATACCCCCTCTGACTGCCGATCTGCAGAAGGATGCCGCCGGCACTTTTGGGACCTATCTTTTGTTTCACCATAAAGCCCGTCATCTGAAGATGCTCGTCCTCATACCTGCCCAGGACTCTGGTGTGATAGAACCAGAGGTCGGTTCCGTCCCTGACGCCGTGACTGAGTGCGAAGCCAAAGTAGTGATGACCCGCCAGTCCTTGGGGAGCCTGTCGGGTCCGGTCCAGAGAGAAGAAGGTGCTGACGCCGCTACCACCCTCACCAACGAAACTCGCCGTCGGGTTGAGCACAAGTCCTGTTGCCCCAGCCTGGGGCGCTGTCCTCGGTCACGGTCATTGACCAAATGCTGGCAAAGTAACCAGTAGCAGAAGCCCAACAGTTATCAGTCTCATCAGTTGAACCTCCCTCACGAGTTTTAAAGGGAAAGACATTCACAGGGGCAAAGTGGTTCCCAAATGGTTGTGGAGACCCTAAGCAGACGAAAAAAGCCGTGTGGGTCCCTGGCGAACGGCTCGCCACAATAAAGCGCCCACAAAACCCTCTACCGCTACGAGGAAGGCTCCCACTAACAGCAAAACTGAGGAGAGATCCTTCCAAGGAGGCCTCAAAAGGTGCAGACGATTCTCTCGTTGAGCCAAGAGAACAAGGCTCCCCTGCTCTGCTAAAGTCCGTTCCACTGAGGGGAGGGAAGACAATCTCATTTCACTTTCCGCCTCTGGAATGGCACCGGGGAGCCCTGAGAAGGCAGACTGCCTCTCCAGCACAAACCCGTTGTAGGCAGCATAGACGGAAAGGCGATGGATCAAAGGAAGGAAGACAGAAGTGTATGCCAAGTTGCTTTCTCTACCGGCAAGGGAAGTGAAGACGAAAAGGAAGCGGCCAGCACCGTAGCGATGTTCCAGGATCAGAGGAAAGCCACCCTTAATGGTCGCTTTGGCATCCCGAATCGGCACCGAAGAGGTAACAGTCCAAAAAGACCGCACCCACACCATCCGAAGGGCGAGCGCAAGACCCCGAAGGGGAGACCAGTCCTCGTCTACAAAGTTCACCCGTCTTGAGGGACCTTCCGACCGACGGATTTTGAGATTAAGGATTTTCCAAAGGGGAGAGAGGTCGCTTTCCACAAACACAACCGCACCCCGTCCCTCTGCCACCCAGTTGGCAAGCCTTAGGGCTTTTCCCTCATCTTTAGGGGGAGAAGTAACTACTGCATCAAAAGCCGACAAGTTGTTGCCCACTCGGTCCACCACTTTCAAACCCGTTGCCCTTAAAGTCAGGAGAGTGCGCTCTTTCCCGTCCGCCAGGTCAACGCCTATTTTCAAAAAAAACTGAGGGCGAAACTGAAACGGCACCGCGTCATCGGCTGCCAGAACGTCCAAGTTTCTGTCCGGTCGCCACTGAATCAGACCGTTGGTCCCAGACGAGGTCCTTATGTAAGCGAGCCCTTTGGGGATAACGACCCGCATCCGATGCTGTGACGAGGGTCTCAAGTGAACCGAACGCCGATAAGCCTCCCGATCAGCGACTCGGACGAGCACTTCACCTTTGACCGATCGTCCACTCATATTCCGAAGGACCGCAACGGCTACAGGAAGACGACCCGGATCCATCGGTGAAAGGACTGTCCCTTCCACCCGCACATTGGCAGGAACATCCTCATTTCTGACGATGACCACGGCAACGGGATGGCTCAAAACGGGCAAACCTTGGGATCGGATCGGCTCGCTCTGTCCGTCGGTTACCAGCACGATCAGTCGGAACACTGCCCGATGTCTTGACAAAACTCGGTCCGCTGCCTGCAAGGCTAAGGTCAGATGATGCGCTTTCTTAGAAAAAGAGAGGGACTCCACTGCCTTCCAGGCGACTTGGTCATCTTTCGTAAAGGGCATCACGGGATTCCAAGCCGTGTCAGCAGACAGGACCGTCACCTCGCCCGACCACGCCTCAAGGAACTTTCGGCACCAGTCTCGGGCAAGGTCCCACCACGACTCAGTCCCCGTCGTTGCGCTCATACTGACGGTGTTGTCAAGGACAAGGGCAGCAGCAGAAGGAGCGACGGGAAGGGCAACGGTCGTTTTCACATAAGGACGACAGAGCGCCGCCATTATGAACAGGATCGCCAAAGTGCGCAGCACCAGCAGGATCAGGTCCCTCAGGCGGCGCCGACCCTCTGCCATCCGGACCGCCTCTTCCAGAAACCGCAAGGTCGGTAACGGCTCCACCTTGCGAAACCGTCGGGCAATCAAGTGGATGAGGATTGGCAAGACAGCCGCCAGCAAGAAAGGCAAGTATTGGGGCTGACCAAAGATCACTCTTCTTGTCCCCTTTGATCGTTAGACGATCTTGCCCTTGTAGATTGCCACCGCCACATTTTGCAAAAAGAATTAGGAGGCGATGCTTAGTGGGTTCCGCTTCAAAGATGCCCAGAAGAAAATGGTGCCAAAGGGTGATGGGTCTTGCTTTGTCTGCCTCACCCCTAACCGCTCTTGCCTCGCCTGTTAGTTCCCTTTTTCCTTCTGCCGCAGCAGCAAATAAATCAAAAAATGAAGAGTCCGCCTCACAACAAAAAGACCATCAAAAGGAGGTTCGGCAATTGGTGGTAGAGCCCCAAGAGAGTGAGGAAGTCCTCTCTAATCCCGGAATGGGCTGGCAAACCTTTCACTGCTTTGCCAACGAGGATAGGACTTTGGAGGGACTTCCCTCTTCTTGTGCCTATTTTCGGTTTATGTGGAAAGAGTTGGAGCCAGAGGAAGGTCGGATCAACTATGATTTTATGGATGGGCTGTTAGAGCGAGCCGCCCGAGCGGGGCAGACCCTTGCCTTTCGGATTATGAACTGTGGAACCGACGAAGCCCATCCCTCCTATTCGCCCAAATGGTTGGAAGCCAGAGGGATAACTTTTTTCTCCTATCATTACGACAAGAGCGGTCCGTTTACGACCCCCGATCTGGACTCACCCCGATGCCTTGACTATCATCTTCGCCTGATCCATCTCTTAGGAGAGCGTTATGACGGTCATCCTTTGGTAGACCATGTGGACATCGGCTCTGTTGGTCTTTGGGGTGAATGGCATATGGCAGGGACCTCTGTCTCTATGCCCCGTCCGGAAACTTGCCAGAAGATAATAGACGCTCACCTAACGGCATTCCCCAAGACCCCCAAACTGATGCTGATTGGTGGCGACCAGGTCCTTCTTCCAGGAGGGCAAAACGCTCTGCAGTATGCTGTTGGTAAAGGGGCGGGCTGGAGAGCCGACTGCCTCGGCGATTTGGGTGGGTTTAGTCCGGCTTGGAATCATATGAGGGACTATTATCCCAAGGCTATTGAGAGAGGAAAGGCTCAGGATGCGTGGAAGTTTGCACCGGTTGCTTTTGAATCCTGCTGGGATATGAGAAAGTGGGTCCAGGAAGGATGGGACGTGCGCTACATTTTTGACTATGCCTTGGACTACCACGCCAGTTATCTGAACAACAAGTCAGCACCCTTACCCAGCGGGGTCCGGACCGAGATAGAAAGATTTCTTCGTCGTTTGGGATACCGCTTAGTTCTGAGAAAAGCCCAATTTCCCGAGGTGTGTTCCCAATCCCTCAACATCCACCTTCAATTTGAGAATGTCGGTGTCGCACCACCTTACCGCGACTATTTTTTGTGTTTGAGACTGCAAAACCCATCTCGGAGTGTGACGGTGCCGACAACGGTATCGGTTAAAGGCTGGCTCCCCGGTCCGAGAGAGGTCTCTCTTAACCTTCCATTGCCATCTCTTCCTGCCGATTCCTATGCCCTGTCCCTCTCCATCATCTCTCCCTATGATAAGCAACCATTTATCCAATTAGCCAATAAGGGTGTGGATTTGGACCTGTGGCTGAAACTGGGCACCGTTCGGATTGTAAGGGAGTGATCGGAGGAGACATTGCTCAATTTTTTTGTTTGTCACACAATCAGCGGCGAACAAATCCCACTAACCGAATACCATTCCTGATCGAAGGCACCTGTTCCATCCACTGCCACACTTTACCAGAGATGAGGTTTTCTATCATAATGACGGTGATTCCCTGGTCAATGCCGACCCAGTCCGTTGCCCACCAGTTTCGGTCCAGGTTGAAGGCGTCTTTAAAACCATAGCGACCCCACAGTTTGTCGCCGTGGGTGTGGTAGAAGTAACGAAGGGCAGATAGGCAAATGTTGGGAACAAACGGGAGGGAGCCGGCAGCGGCACAGGGAGCCACCGTTCCGTCGTGCCAACCGTCCTCCGCTCCGTAGGCACGATAACCCTCCGGACCATCGCAGGCGGTCAACCCCCACGAATCGGGACCATAAGACCGAAACTGGTTGGACCGGTCCATACAAAACTGACGGTTCGCCAGCGTCGCTTGGACTGAACTGTCCCAATAATCCGCCGTCGCATCCCGCCACTTTCGGAAGTCTACGAAGGCGTGACTGTATTGATGAATAAAAAGAGGAGGACCCCACAGATAGCGGTAGCCCTTATAATGCGTCCATTCTCTTTTCCAGGCAAGCCAGCAGTCGGCAGGTATGGGATGAGTCGGCGAGCCGATGGCAAAAAGATACATCAGCAAATGTTCCGCGTAGTGATCCCAACGGTATGGAAGAAAACCCGATTCAGGTGTCCATCCCATTGAGAGTGTTTTCTCAGAGTCAAGCATCCAGTTCCAGTCTATCCTTTCCTCAATGTCAGTAGCCCACCGGACAACATCCCGATCGGTGTTAAAGACAACCTTAGCGATACACACACCCGAAAGGAGCCAGGTAGTGTCAACCGATGAGATCTCCGACTTCCACTTTTCTTGATATCGCTGCCCTGTTGAGAAATCAAGGAAGTGGTAAAGGAATCCAGATTGATTTTCTGCTTCATTAGCAAAGAAGCGCAGGCAAGTTTTTACTATCTGAAGGGCTTTTTCGTGGGAAACCCATCCTTTCTCAGCAGCAATAGCATAGGCAGTCAGTCCGAACCCGGTGGCAGCAATGCTGGCGGGTGCTTCTGGATTGCTGCGATCCCGAACCAGACCCTTCTCTTCATTGATCTCTTCAAGGAAGTATCGGAAAGATGCTTTTTGGATCATCTCGAGGAAATTAAGGTCAGAAGGAGAAAGGACCCGATGGCGGTCCGCCGAGCCTAACGGAGCCGAACCGGACAGGAAGAGACCGATGAAGGATCGCCTTTTCACCACATCCTCCCCACCGCTCATCATAGCATCTGATAAAATGGAGGGCACTAAAGAAAAAGGAGCGGGTCTCCCGACGACGAGAGACCCGCTAAGGGTAGGGTTGGTTGGGCGGCTATGGACCGGCACCAAGTTGGCGGCGCTCCTCGGGTCGTCGGGGGGCGGGCATTAAGCCGCCAGGGGGACCGCCACCTTGGACGCTTTGCTGGCGAAATTCTTCAAAAGTTCCTTGGGGTCTTGGTCCCAGAAACTTGAACCCAGCCCAAACGACCAGAACGAGGGCAACCAGTGCGAGGACAACAGCAACCGGCAGAGGCACTTTTGTCATCACCCGACCCCCCTCCTAATAGCGGAGTTCGGGACCGCTCATCGCAAAGACGATGCTGTTGTCGGGTCGGTAGATGCTCATCCAGTGGCGCCACTTGACGTGACCGTCCACGAAGATGTAATTGGAGCCTTTCAAGTGACGGGTATACTTGTCGCGCTTGGCATCATCCCACGGTCCGCCGTCGGGGTTGCCACACCACCAGGCAGACCCACAGTGGTTGGGGACGACCGTCCGGTTGCAACAGCCGTCCTTGTGAGCCGAATCGGCGATGAGCCGGGTTTCGGCGGGTCGGGCGTATTCTGCCTGTGTTCGACCCGTAGAGGTCATCGTTCCCCAGTCCCAATAGCCCAGCACTCGGGGCACGGCGCCGAGGCTGTGAAGAATCCCGTTCCAGGACCGCGGGAAAGCCCAACCCCAGGCATAAGAGAGAGGACCCCAGATGTCGGGATCGCCCCCTGGCGACCAGTTGGGCGGGCTGGTGTTAATCCGCTCCGTTCCCCCCGACGGACATTCAAAAAGTTGGATGTTTCTGGTGTAGGCGTGGATCCGAACACTCCAGCGCTGATTGGGATCATGTCGCGCTCCCCACTGCCCTCCGCACGCCCAGCATTCGTGGGGAGGATTGCGTTCGTCGTAGTCGTTGACGTATTGCATCACAGCCATCGCAATGTTGCGCAGGTTGCTGATGCATTGGGTCTGCCGTGCCTTCTCGCGCGCCTGGCTGAAAACGGGAAACAGAATCGCCGCCAGGATCGCAATGATGGCAATCACAACCAGCAACTCAATCAGGGTAAAGCCCCTTTCCTTCATCTTTTCTTCCCTCCCACTCAACAAGCGGTTTTGTCCGAGACGACGATAAAGAGCAGAAGCGCCTCTCATTTATCAGGCACCTCCTTTCTCTGCTTTGAAGCGATTGAAGAGGAAACCGGCGGACAAGGCGGTCCCGTAGAGTCACGGACGATGAGTTTGGGTTTCAGCAGCTCCGTTCCGTCGGGTCTCACCCCCCTTTCTAATGCCTCATAGAGTTTCTCCACGGCTCTCATCCCCAGCGCCTCCAGGGGCTGACGCACAGTCGTCAGAGCAGGGTCCAGAAAGGCTGCCGAGGCGGGATCGTCAAAACCGACCACACTTACCCGATCGGGGATTGGAATTTTTAAATTCCGCAAGACCTTGATCACGGCTAACGCCATTTCGTAAGCGCAACAGAAGATTGCCGACGGCAACGGGACTTCCCTGAGCCAGTTCTCAAGAGGACCAAGCCACTGTTGAACAGCACCCCATTGGTAAGACGGCGACAAAACCGTCCAACGGGGATCCAAAGTGTAGCCCGCCTTTCCCATCAGTTCCTGAAAAGCCTGCCAGCGACGAAGGAGATCGGTGCTTTCTAAAGCCCAATTGACGATGGCAATGTGAGAATGCCCGAGAGACCAAAGATGCTCCAGGACCTGGCGAACCCCGTCAAAGTTGTCGGTGTCCACACAGGGAAGTTTTCTGTCATCAAAGGCAGAAGAGGTCGCCACGAACGGAATCCCTTTCTGGCGAAGGGTTTGGAGGACCTGCTGATCACTGGTGTGGGGCGCCAGGACAATGAGCCCATCGGTTTCTCCCTTGAGGATGAGGTCGGCAAAAGAGTCAGGAGGACACTGGCGAAACAGGACACGAACGCCCCGTTGGGAAGCACCGTAACTGATCCCCCGCAAAAGGGGTCCCCAGTAGATGTTGTCCTGAAAAGTGACCGGGTGGGACCAGACGACACCGAAAGTGAGCACTTCGGACGGAACGGACTGGGTCCGTTCCGCCACAAAGGTTCCTTTGCCCCGAATGCTGACCAGAAGACCTTCCCGAACCAGGTCCCGAACTGCCCGATCAACGGCGACCCGGTTGGTGCCGTAAAGGCGGCACAACTCCAAGCGACCCGGCAACGGTTCGCCCGGTCTCAGTTCCCCTGCTTCAATGCTTGCCCGAATTAGGTCCTTGACTTGATCGGAAACCCTCCGGGCACTACTTCGGGTCACCTTCTGCTTTGCTCGCAACGGCATCCCGTCGCCTCCTGCCCAGTCCTTATCAGTTCTGCCTAATTAAAGTTGCTCTTGCCCTCATAATCTCAATTATATGTCACGATTTCAAAAAGATCTTGATCTTCGTCATTGTTTCCTACTGGTCCCGCCTACCCAGAAGCGACCCGGTCCTTTGCCGAATGTGGATCAGATTCCGTTTAAACAACAGGAACGGAGGTAATCATTTATCCAGAAGGCGTGGGTGCCTAACACACAGATAGACGGGAAAGCCTCAATTTCGGGGACCTAACAAGACCGCCCCATTGCTCTCTAAGGCTGCAATGGGTCGTAACAGTCCAGGTCGGGCGGGAACCCAGGTCGTTGCCGCCAAGTTTGGGGGAACGTCAGCCATTTCACGTGACCGTCCACGAAAATGTAGTTCGCCCCTTGCTGATGCCGGCGAATGGCGACGCTTCGGGGCTCAGCATTTTCGGCATCCCATTCGGCTTCGTACTCTTCCGACCCCGGACCGAATTCGGGCACCTTGGTCGGGTTGCCCCATGCTGCAGGAACGAAGTGATCATCCACGACTTGATCGGCAAGTTCCGCAACGATGATGCACCGAGACGGGTTAACGACCTGAGACAACCGCAGACCATAATAGGGCGGATGGTCAGGTGGGAAATAACCGTTCAGACCGTAGGAAGCCGGTCGGGTCGTCGGATCACCGTCGTCCCAGAGAGGGCTGGCGTCCGAGGGGCAACGGTGAAGGAGGAGGGTTCTCGTATACGGTTGGCAACTTTTCAGCCATCCCGGTCCGACCGGGAAGTGACCGCCTGCATACTCGTGGGGTTCTGTTAGGGGGAACCCTTCGTCCCAGTCTTGAACATAGAAACTCAGTGCCACACCGATCTGGCGACTATTGGACAGGCAGGCAGTGGATCGTGCCTTTTCTCGGGCACTGGAAAGGACAGGATACAGAATCCCCGCCAGGATCGCCAGAATGGCAATGACCACCAGCAACTCAATCAGAGTAAAGGCGCATCGTCTTCGCAACAGCCTGCCCTTCACTTTTCCTCCATCCCTGTGCCCACCGAACTTATCTCAGAACTGTTCCTTCCCTATCCTCTCACTCACGGTTATTTTACACCAAAGTCCGATCACTTCCATCATTCAAAGCAGGTCCTGTTCGTTCCCAAAGGTCCCCGATTCGGAAATCTTTTCCATCGCCGTGTCCTAAGGCAATCGCCATCAGGCTTGACCTGTGTGGGAACTTATTAGGAGAGATTAGTTTGTTGTCCGACCACTTCCTGCATTGATGAAGAGGCGAGCACCTCACTGGAGCCACACTGTCCCCAGAGTCCATACGGAGATTATTTTCTCTTCCACCAAACTGGTCGGCACGACGGGGGACATAGACAAAGTCAGGGAAACTGACTAAAATGGCGCCACATCCTCGTCAGTAGGGACTTTTTTGAGTCCCCTCTGTTATCGGGCGAGGGGATGAGAAGGCGGGCTCATTTTGCTGCAGGGTGAGTGGCAAGGCGGAAAGGTTTTTGAGCGGGAGGGAAATGGTCTATGTGTGGAATTTTTGCCTACGCCGGACCCAGAGATGTGGTGGAGGTCCTTCTGACTGCTTTGAAGCGACTTCAGTATCGGGGTTACGACTCCTGCGGCATCGCCGTTTTGGACGGCGACGAACTGATGGTCGTCAAGGAAGCCGGACCGATTGACCGACTGGAGAAGCGCCTGACCCAATACACTTTTCAGGCACGGGCGGGCATCGCTCATACCCGCTGGGCGACCCACGGTCAGCCGACGACCGTCAATGCCCATCCCCACACCGACTGCTCGGGAACTGTCGCCGTCGTTCACAACGGAGTGATTGAGAATTATCGGGAACTGAGCCAGCGGTTGACCGAACGGGGTCACATCTTGCGGTCCCAGACCGATACGGAGTTAATTGCCCACCTTATTGAAGAAGCCCTCTCGGAACAGTCAAGGACAGAAGATGTCCCCAATGAGCAAGTGTTCCTGCAAAGTGTGCGGCAGGCTCTTTCGCAGATCAGTGGCACTTACGCCATTGCTTGCCTTTGGGAGGGCGCTCCGGGGCTGATGATCGGTGCTCGGCACGGTTGTCCTCTTATCGTTGGTGCCGGCGAGCAGGAGGTCTGTCTAAGTTCCGATCTCAATGCCGTCCTTCCGATCACCCGAAAAGTTCACATTCTCAACGATGACGAACTGGTTCTTTTATCAGAGAAAAACTTAATCATCGTCTCCGTGACTGGTCAGGAACTGTCTCCTCGTTTTCAGGTCATTGACTGGCAACTGGTCCAGGAAGATCGGGCGGGTTTTCCTACATTTATGCTCAAGGAAATTTATGAACAGCCCGATCGGATTGAGGAAATACTTTCACAACGGTGCCGGGGGGAACAGATTCCCTTTTTTGAAGAACTCACCCTGCGCCCTTCAGAACTGATTGGTTTCCGGCGGATCATTATAGAGGCTGCGGGGACTTCCTGGCACGCCGGAATCTATGGCAAATATCTCCTGGAAAAATACCTGCGCTTGCCAACGGAGGCGGAGATTGCTTCGGAATTTCGGTATCGTCAGCCTGTCCTGGAACAGGACACCCTCGTCATCGCCATCAGCCAATCTGGGGAGACAGCGGACACTTTGGCGGGACTGCGGCAGGCAAAGAGTCGCTTTGTTCGGGTTTTGGGTTTTTGCAACGTGCCGGGTTCCACTCTTTCCAGGGAGAGCGACGGGACTATTTTTCTGTTGGCAGGACCAGAGGTCGGGGTCGCTTCCACGAAAGCCTACACCGCTCAACTGATCCATCTTTTTCTGTTCACCCTCTACTTGGGACGATTACGGTGGATTCTGGACGAGGACCAGATCCGTTCCATTCTCTCCAGCCTATCAGGTCTGCCGGAGAAAATGAGAGTGGTCCTTGAAAGTCACGATCCGATCGTCCGAGACTGTGCCCGTCGCTTCCAGAATGCCCGTCATTTCCTCTATCTTGCCCGAGGGATCAACTATCCGACGGCGCTGGAGGGGGCCCTGAAATTAAAAGAGATCAGTTACATCCACGCTTCCGGTTACGCAGCGGGCGAATTTAAGCACGGTCCTATCGCCTTAGTGGACAAAGATTGCCCTGTCGTTTGTATCGCCCCGACCGATTCGGTCTATGAGAAGACCTTCTCCAACATTGAAGAAGTGCGGGCAAGAGGGGGACGTCTGATCGTCGTCACGACCGAAGGGAACTCCGATTTTGACCAGATGGCGGAATTTGTCTTCACGATACCCCCGATATTTGAGGACCTAACGCCGCTTCTTACGGTCCTGCCCCTCCAACTCCTGGCTCACCACATTGCGTCACTGAAAGGACTGGATGTGGACAAACCCCGCAATCTCGCTAAGAGCGTTACCGTAGAGTGAATCGGCTTGCCGCCTAAGGGATCGTCACAGCCTTTTGATCCGAATGTTCCGGAACCAAAGGGGCGTGCCGTGATGTTGAAGGGCGATGGGACCTTCTAAGGCAACATCGGGCAGTTCGGCATCTTTAATGACCCAGGCGCCGTTCAGCCAAACACTGACCCGTCTGCCGACCATTCGGATCTCCATATAGTTCCATTGACCGGTCGGCGCGTCCCTGCGTTCTTTTGGTCGGATGTCGTAACCCCAGATCTGACCCGAACCCATTTCGTGCTCCCAGATGTTGGCTTGCGCCCGACCCTGTTTGTCCCCTCTTAGGTAAATGCCGCTGTCTCCACCTTTCTCTATCTTCCACTCCAATTTCAAATCAAAGTCACCATAACTCTCCTTCGTCCACAGGTGGGTCCCCCTGCCGGTGTAATGGAGAACCCCTTCGGGAAGGATGCGCCATTCACCGGCGCCTTCCGTTTGCCAGGCAGACAGGTCCTTTCCATTGAAGAGCCAGGTGTAGCCCACTTCTAAAATCCTCGGGTTGCGAAACTCTACATAGTTGCCGTGATCTTGAAGACCGATGTAACCTCTTAACGGGCGCCCCTTCACCTCGGGCAGGTTGTCACCTTTGATGTCGTGGACCAAAACACCGTTGAAATAGACTTGAATGTGGGAACCGATGGCACGAATCTCATACTCATTCCACTCCCCTGGGCGAATCAGGTTCTTCAGGGGTGCGGCAATGCCGTAGAGGGCACCGCAGTTCGTCTTTCCGACAGTGCCCCCGTCATCCAGGATCTGCACCTCAAAACCCCTCACCCAAGGATCGGGAACCGCTTCTGCCCGAAAGAAGACCCCGCTGTTGCCCCCTTTGCTGATCCGCCACTCTACTTTGAAGATGAAGTCGTCATACTCCCACTTGGACTTGAGCCAGCCACCGCCCTTCCCCGAGCAGACAATCACTCCGTCCTTCACGGACCAAGCCTCCGCATCGCCGATGACTTCCCATCCGTCCAGGTCCCGACCGTTAAAAAGGGGAAAAAATCCTTGGTCCCTCGCCTCAGCAACTCCTGCCGGAACGATCACGGTTAGGGCAAGGAGAACGAAAAAAAGCAGCCCCTCTTTCATCCGCGCTTCCCTCCTTCTGTCTTTAGTCTGATGCTGCTGAGAGCCGTTTTGATGCTATCATTGCCCTGGGCGACATAAGGAGGGAGAAGGGATTCAATGGCATTGCGATGGGGCATCGTCGGGTTAGGGATTGGTCGGGCCCACGCCCAAGCCCTCCAGAAGGTTGAGGGGGTGGAACTTTACGCTGCCTGTGATGTGATCCCAGAGATTCTGGACGCTTTCTGTCAGGAGTTCGCCATCCCACACCGATTTACAGACTTTAACAAAATGCTGGAAAGCGAAGTAGAGGCTGTCTCTATCTGCACGCCCCACTATCTTCACGCACCTCAAACCATCGCCGCTCTTAAGGCAGGGAAGTCGGTCCTTTGTGAGAAGCCTCTCTGCATCACCGTTTCAGAGGCAGACGAAATGATTGCGACGGCAAAGACGGCTCACGGTAAAGCAGGGATCGTCTTTCAATATCGGACCGAACCCTGGGCGAAAGTTGCCAAGAAGGTCATTGAAGAAGGCGGTACGCTGGTGCGAGGTCTTTATCAAGCCCATCACTATCGCAATCAGGCTTACTATGGTCAGGGACGATGGCGGGGGACTTGGTGGGGAGAAGGCGGCGGGGTTTTGATCAATCAGGCGATCCACGACCTGGACCTTATGGCTTTCCTTGTCGGACTGCCCCAGCGGGTTACCGCCCGCCTTGCTAACTGGGGGCATCCTCAAGTAGAGGTTGAAGACCTTGCCACGGGGGTTTTAGAGTGGGCAACAGGTGCCCAGTTGGCGGTTCACATTTCCAGTGTAGGGCTGGGGGCACCCATTCGTTTTGATGTGACAATGGACCGATACACTTTGGTCCTTGAGGATGGTCGGCTCCGCTTGGGTCGTTTTCAACCCACTTTAAGCGAGGACCTGCAGTCCAATGCCGAACCCTGGGGCAAACCAAAAGTCCAGTGGGAGGACCTACCGATAGATAAAGATCAGCCTCACGGTCACGGTGAAGCCATTGCTGCTTTCGCCCGGGCTGTCCTTCGGGATGAGGCACCACCCACTCCGCTGTCCGAAGGTCTCTTGTCAATGGAGTTGATGAACGGGTTTGTCCTTTCCCACTTCACGGGTCGGACCGTTTCGTTACCCGTTTGCCGACAAGAGTATGAGGATCTTCTGTCGGCGCTCAAATCGGGCACTGTCAAGTTGAAGAGAGGCGAAGGCTGATGGGGGAGCGCATTCGCGTCCGAGCCGGCGATGTAGAAGTGCTGGCTGAGTTGAATGAGAGCGAAACCGCTCAAGCAATTTATAAGGCTTTGCCCATCACTGGCAAAGCCAACCGTTGGGGAGATGAGATTTATTTTTCTATTCCCGTTACGGCACAACCCGAGAATCAGGCAGAAGTGGTGGAGAAAGGAGATCTGGGCTACTGGGTGCCGGGAAGGGCTTTCTGCATCTTTTTTGGACCAACACCTTCCAGCCGGAGCCCTGAGGAAATTCGCCCTGCCAGCCCGGTCAATGTGATCGGGCGGGTTTTGGGCGATCCGACCGTGTTCCGAAAAGTTCGGGACGGCACGACCGTCGTGTTGGAAAGGGAACCAGGGCAAACTGCTTAGCGTTGGAAACGATGTCTGATCACGGCACAGGAAGCGGGAGGCGAAACAAGTGAGGAGAGTTACCACGATAGGATTGGTTTTGGTTGCGATTGGGCTCCTGGGGGCACAAGGGGACAAAAAGTCGGCATCCAAAGCCGGTGACATTAGTTTTCGGGTTATCAGCAAGGGTAAAGGTCTTGGGGCGTCCCTTCAGGAGGACGGCACCGTTACCTTGTCCCGTCTCCTGGAAAAGTCGCCGAGGGGGGTCATTTTGAACTTTGTCAGCCTGACCTGCTCCTTCTCCAAGAGACAGATGCCGTCCGTGGCTCAAGCAGTAAAGGAAGCGTCTTCTGATGGCAAGACCCCTTTGGTGGTCACCGTTTTAATTGACAAGGACGCAAAGCGGGTTCGGGAAGCAGCACGGAAGCAAATGACCTCCACCCCTGTCCTTTGGGACCGAGACCGAAAGGCGGTCACAGCATACAGTGTCAAGTTGACCCCGACGGTTGTAGTTCTTGATAAAGATGGAAAGGTGCTGGCGACTTACCCCGGAATGATCCCGCCGGTGGAAGCCGGCTACACCTCTTTCTTTGCTTCTGTTTTGAAAGCCTCTGCTTCCGGCTCTGCCCTGCCACCCCGACCGATGTTCGGGATGATGGGACCGACCGGCTGAGACCACTGATCCGCTCCCCGTTGGGGAGCCATTCGCTCCTTCAAATGGTCAGAGATGGAAAGGGTGTCCGACTACCCCTACCCACTCGTCAGCGACCTGGAGGTCGTGCCGTAACGGGCTGACCGGGAATTCCCGGAGGACCGGCGGGCGGTTCTGCAGAGCGCTCTCTCAAGACATAAACCCCCACCGCAATCAGGATCACAATAAGACAAGCGATGACGGCTACCCACATTGGGACTTCTCTCGTCATTTCCCCTCGCCCCCTTTCCGAAAGGTGGGGCGGCTGGGTCAGCCGCCCCAGTTTGGTCTCAAAAGCAACTACGGCGAGCACGGAACGGCAAGGTTGCCGGAATATCTGGGCCAGACCTGCCAGCCGTAGGAGGGGATGGTCCTGCCGATGGCGTCGGGGCAGATAAAGTCGTGACGCCCACCGACTCGGCGGGTCTTAATCCACTGCCACCGCTCCCACTTGGCGTGACCGTCGGCAAACATCAGGTGAGAACCACCCAGATGCCTGGTGTGTTTGTCCATTTGGTCAGGTCTCAAGATGGTGGCGGGGCAGCCACATTGAAAGTCGGCAGAACCACCATACCAAGCCCCGATGCGGGCGAATGCCATTCTGCGGAGGATCCCTTCTCTCGTCAGAGACCAGGGGCAATGGAAAGTATTCTCGTTGTCTCCACCGATGACGAAAGAGGCTGCCCGCTGAATGGCGGGGAAGGCGAAGAGATCAGGGTAGAGAAAAATGGCTTCACTAAAACCGTAGGCAACCGTCCAACCGCTCGGGAAGCGTCCTCTCTGGGTCGGGAAGCACATTGACTTCCAGGTCCAGTAATTGGCGGTGGGGCACTCGTAGATCTGCCGGTTGCGGGTGTAGGTTTCCAGACTCATATACCAGTCAGGGTTCTGAAGGGGGTCCCACGGATCGGGAGGCTTGAGACCAGGGAAGGCTTCGCTGCCACACGGAGTCAAATGCTTGACGAACTTCTCGTCATAGTCCTGGGCATACATATAGGCTGCCATTGCCAGGTTCCGAACATTGCTCAGACAACCCGCCTGGCGGGCTTTCTCCCGCGCCTGGCTGAACACGGGGAAGAGGATCGCCGCCAGGATGGCAATGATGGCGATCACCACGAGAAGTTCAATGAGGGTAAAGGCTCCAACCGTCCGTCGCCGACCCTGCATCACTGCTCCCTCCTGTCTTGAAGGCTTTTGAAGGGTGAATATTAATAATTTAGCACAAATAAGGCAGTTTGTCAATACCCTTCGCAACCCGAGGACAAGGAGGCTGTGACCGATTCCTACTCAGTTTCTTTTTCCTTCTGGTAAGTTAGTAGTTGGGAACGGTGCCGGTAGACTTTATTGATCGCTTCCAGGATCAGGTCCATATCGTCTCTGGGTCCTAAGAAGAGGGCGTGGGGGAAACTGCAGGCTTCCGTTCTATAGATGCGTTCGGCTTCGGGACAAAAAACCTGTCGGTAGTCAAGGCGCCAGGTTCCGCAACAAGGGCAGCGAATGGGGAAGCCAGTGCGACCGAAGTTCATCCTCTGAAAGACCGGATTGCGGTAGATGGGTTCTCCGTGAGCGCCGACGCTACAGGGGACCCCTTCCGCTCGGAGTGCCTTTAAAAAGGTATCCCGATGGACACCGTCCCAGGCTTCGGGAACGAACTTGAAGTTCCAGTAGTAGAAGCACCATCGGGTGACCACATTGAAATCCCGTGGCAACGGCTTTAAGTAACCCAGCCGATCCAATTGCTGAGCCAGGTATTGAGAGTTTCTTTCGCGGATCTCTACCTGTTCGTCAAAGCGGGACAGTTGGGCAAGAAGGATCGCCCCTTGCCACTCGGTCATTCGCAGGTTGGAGGCAATTCGGTGAAACTCGTAGAAGGGTCGCCCCGACAGGCGCCCGATGTGCATAAAGGAAAAGGCTTTTTCTGCTAGTTCGTCATCATTGGTGAGGACGATCCCGCCTTCGCCAGCCGTCAAGGTCTTGAATTGCTGAAAACTGAAGGCGCCCAAGTGCCCGAGGGCGCCAACCCGCCTCCCTTTGTATTCGCTCCCGTGAGCGTGGGCGCAGTCTTCAATAACGGTCAACCCCTTTTTCTCGGCGAGGGCGTTGATGGCGTCCATATCGCAGGGGAAACCCCCGTTGTGAACCGGGATGATCGCACGGGTCCTTTCGTTGATCTGATCCGCAATGGCATCGGTGCTGATGTTGTAGGTCGCCGGATCAACGTCCACGATCCTTGGAATGGCGCCGACCAGCGCCACCGCCGTCGCCGACGCCACGAAGGTGAGTGCCGGAACCACGACCTCGTCACCAGGTTCCACACCGGCAGCTTTCAGGGCACATTCCAGTGCCTGGGTGCCGTTCGTGACCGCAATCCCCCACTTGGCGTGTTGATAGGCAGCGAAGGCATCTTCAAACCGTCCAACGAAACTTTCCTTCCAGTCCCCATAGCCGCCCCTCCACCACTGACGGCTTCTGAGGACTTTCATCAGCGCCTCCTCTTCTTCCTTTCCATAGATCGGCCAATCGGATCCCAGAGGTCTGTCAACAATCGGTCTTCCGCCCAAAAGCGCCAACTTCTCCTCTGTCATCGCCCTACCTCCCTCGCTTCTCTTTGATCGTCAATTTTGTCTTTGTTGCGTTTCCCGCCGTCTTTTTCTGAAACACTTCAGTGCGCTATAATGCAGGGACGGAGTCAAACCACCGGGGTGCGACTATGCAGACTGACGATTTGTTGCGTCGTCTTCAGTATGACCAGGAGTTTAGGCAGGAAGTCCGTCGGCTCGTTCTCAGCGAAGAACTCTTGACCCTTCCGGAAAAAACCGAACGGCTCAGAGCGGAACTGCACGAGGAAATCCGTCGCTTTTGGCAGGGACTGGACGCTTGGAGAGAGGAGATGCGGGAAGGATTCGCCGTGATGAGGGAAGAGTTCTCCCGTGTCTGGGATGCCATCAGCGCCACCCGCCAAGAGATGCACGAAGAGTTCTCCCGTGTCTGGGACGCCATCAGCGCTACTCGTCAGGAGATGCACGAAGAGATAAGAGAACTCAGGACGGAGATGCGTGAGGAGTTCTCTCGTGTCTGGGATGCCATCAGCGCTACCCGCCAGGAGATGCACGAAGAATTTGGCAGGCTTTGGAAAGGGTTCCAGGAAGTAAAAGAGCAGTTGTCCCTAATGTCCCTCAATTTGGAGAAACTGGCTACCATCGTTGAGAAACAGTCTGTGGATATCGGCGACCTCAAAGGCAGACTCCTGGAACGGGAGTGGCGGGACAAGGCACCTGCCTTTCTCTCTCGCTGGTTTCGTGGACTGAGAGTCATAGACTATCCCGAGTTAAGCCGGATGATGGAAAAGGCGGAGGCGGAGGGACTGCTGACCGAGGAAGAAGGGACCCAACTGATGGTGACCGACGTGATCGCCGAGGGGCGACTGAAGAAGGACGGGACGGTCAGCCGAGTTGTGGTGGAGGTTTCTTGGACGATCGGCAGGAGCGATGTCCAACGGGCACGGGAGAGGGCACAGATTTTGAGTCGCCTGGGCGTGCCCACCGTTGCCATCGTTTGCGGATCGGCAATCGGTGAGCAGGTCCTCCACGAGGCAGCGGAACAAAATGTTTGGGTTTTAGTAGATGGCGCCCGAAAAGATAACCGGTTTTACTCCTTTCGCTCCCAACTTCTTGAGTAGATCAAGGGATTTTGCGATTCATCGTTGAGCAAATCGCCCACTTTGAGTCGTGCCAACTGCTCGGGAGTCAGGATGTTGGGTTTGCCGTTGAACCGACAGCCATCGGGCATATAGCCGCAGGTCATTGCCCTCCGATAGCGGGGGGTCATATTGGCGTTGGCAGCGTGGGCGACTAGACCGTTGTGGAAACTGCAGGAGCCTGCCTTCATCGGAGCAGCAACGGGCTCAATGTTTTTCCACTCGGGATAAATCTCAAAAAGGTCCGCCATATTGGGACCGATCCCCACATTGTCCAACCGGGCGGTCTTGTGGGTCCCGGGCAAAAAGAACAGGCAACCGTTTTCTAAGGTAGCATCGTCCAGGGCCACCCATATGGAGATGGCATCGCGGGAATCAAAAGACCAGTAGGGCAAATCCAAATGCCAAGAGGTCGGGTTCGCCCAGGGTTCTTTGATGAGCGCCTGATCGTGCCAGATGCGGATGCCGTCCACACCCGCTAAATCCGCCGCCATCTTCCCCAGCCTCGGGTCTAACATCAACTTCTTGACTCTGTCGTTCGTCTGCCACAGGTTCACCCGCTGCTTGAAAACCCGTGCATAGTAGCCTTCCGAATCCTTATCCAGCCACGGGAATCGGCGGCTCCCCCGCTCTTCCACCGCCTCCATCACCGCTTCCCGCCACTCTTCCAACTCCTCCGGCGTCAGAAAGTCCCGTATGATCACAAACCCGTTTTCCCGATAGAACTCAATCTCTTCTTGGGTCACTTCTGTGCGCATCGTTTCAACCTCCCCAAAGTTGTCCCGAAGCCTTGTCTTTTCCGCTCCATTTCACCCATTTTCATAATTATAGAGCGTTGACGAATTTCGCAAGACAATTAACGAAAATCATCGTCCTTTTTTAGTTGGCGTGCTACTATACGCCTGGAAAGAAGGGAAAAGAAGTGCCCGTGATTCCAGAAGTTAATCCGATTCCGCTGCCGGCGCCCCCCTTCTTGCTGTCCCTCCTTCTTCACCTTACCTTTCTTTTGCACCTGATCCCGATGAACCTGACCGTGGGCGGGATCTCTTATCTTCTCTATTCAGAGGCAATAAGAAACAACAGTCCCGTGGCGGATTGGGTGCGATCCTACCTTCCCGCCTCCACCGCTCTCACGATCACCACGGGTGTGGCACCGCTTTTATTTGTCCAGGTCCTTTATGGGCAGTTCTTTTTTCCAGCGACCATTGTGATGGCTTGGTCTTGGTTGTTGATCATCCCGGCTCTTTTGATCGGTTACTCCTCCCTCTACTACTACCTGAACAAGAGACAATCCCTGCGCTTCCCCTGGATTCCTCTTTCACTGACCCTTTTCCTGTTCCTTTACATTGCTTTTCTATTCGCCAATATGGCGACCTTGATGTCCACACCGTCTAAGTGGCAGACCCTCTACCGTTCCGATCCATCCGGTTGGAACTTGAACCTCACGGATCTGTCCCTTGTTCCCCGTTTTTTTCACTTCTTCTTGGGTGCCTGTGCGGTCTTTGGGTTAGTGGGAGCGGTCTACGGGGGTCTATTAAGGTCGGCGGATCCTGTTCGTGCCCAATCCTTATTGTCAACAGGATCCCGCTGGTTCGTTTCCTTTACTCTTCTTAACTTTCTCGTCGGTCCCCTTTTCCTTTTGTCTCAGCCCGCTCCGATACGAGCCAATCTTTTGGGTGCCCACCCAGAAGGCACTTTTCTCTTAGTTGTTTCCATCCTCACTGCCGCTGCTGCAATGGCATTGACTCTATCCTATCAAAGAAGCCCTAGCAAGAACCTTCTTCTGATTGCCGGTTCTTTGTTGTCGGTCACTTTGATTGCGATGGGACGAATTCGCTTTCTTGTGCGGCAATGGACGATTGCCTTTGAGGTGCCGGACTTTCGCATCAGTCAGATTCCTGCCCAGCCCGACTGGCTCCTGTTTGCTGTTTTCGTCGTCGTCCTAATGGGCGGACTGGCGATCATTTTTTGGATCGTCAAAAACTGGTTCACCTCAGCCGTTAGGGAGGGAGCACCGTGAATTTTCCGGTATGGGAAGTTCCGATTATCGGCGGGGGGATGCTGATCGGGTTGGTGGCGATCCCTCATGTCTTCGTCGCTCATCTCGCCATTGGGGGTGGGCTCTTTCTTCCCTTAACGGAATTGATGGCTTACCAGCAGAAGGACGAGGCGCTTTTGAACTTCCTCCGGTCAACGACCCGAACTTTTGTGTTAGTCGTCTTGGTCTTTGGTGCGGTGACAGGGGTGGGGATTTGGTGGACCATTGCCTTGGTCCATCCGTCGGCAACCTCGTCCCTGTTGCACATTTTTCTTTTCGTCTGGGCGACGGAGTGGGTGGCTTTTCTTGTAGAAATCGTTGCCGCCCTCGTTTACTATTACGGTTGGGACCGCTTGGCGCCTGCCGTTCATCTGAGAGTGGGCTTTATCTACTTCGTCAGTGCCTGGATTTCCCTTTTCCTGATCAACGGCATTTTGACCTTTATGCTGACACCGGGCAGATGGTTGGAAACGAGGAGCGTCTGGGATGCTTTCTTTAACCCCTCAATGATGCCGTCCTTGTTTCTGAGGACGATGATCACCTTGGCTCTGGCGGGGATTTTCATCTTGATCACCAGCAGTAGGGTGAAGGAAGAAGCGCTGCGGCATCGGATAACGAAGTGGGCGGGACTTTGGTTAATGATCCCTGCCGTCCTGATGCCCCCTGCCCTTTTCATCTACTTGGCAACCCTACCCGAATCGGCGCGCCACCTCGCCCTCGGTGGTCCTGCACCGGTCCTTTTGGTGCTGGTGACGACCAGTATCGTCTTATCCGCCTTGATCTTCGGTTTCAGTTATTGGGGTGCCTACCGACGCCCTCAGCATTTCAGCGCCCCCTTGGCTTTCTTGGTCGCTATTCTTGCTTTCCTAACGACCGGAATGACCGAGTGGGTGCGGGAAGCCATTCGCAAGCCGTATGTCATTTACGGGTATATGTTCAGCAACGGGTTGACGCCCCAACAGGCACGAGAGTGGCAGGGGCAGAGCCTTGTGTCCAAAGCAAAGTTTACCCTTCAACCGAGATGGACGAACCAAGATGACTTAGGTAAAGAGGTCTTTCGCCTCCAATGCTCCAGTTGCCACACACTATCCGGTTACAACGGTCTGCTACCGTTGATTTACGGATGGGACAAGGAAATGATCCAGACCGCTTTAGACCGTCTTCATCAATTGCGAGGCTTTATGCCGCCCTTCGTCGGCTCGGAAGAGGAGAAAAAGGCTCTTACCGAGTGGCTTTACAAAGAAGCCGCTACTTACCCTGGTCCACCCATTGATCGCCAATGAAACCCTGCTTTTTCCATCAGACCTGCTCTAACCGAACGCAACTGGGGTCATAGGGGACTAAGTGAAGGGGCAGCCCTTCCCAGTAATACATTAATTCTTGCCTCTGCCAGCCTTTGTAAATTTGGTCCCAGGTCAACCGACCATAGTGAGGTTGCAGAGCCCCGTCGCAAATGGGTTGGGACAGACCCTGATAACGATAGTCAACGGAGAGGCGCAACTGGTCTTGGGATCGGTTCGGTAACGCCCGATGAACCGTTAGGCTGTGAAAGATGAGGACGTCCCCCGGCTCGTAATCGGTCGTCAGCCAATCCCCTTCCAGGTTGTCCACCCGAACCGCCAGGTTTCCCGGTCCGACGGCGGGATGGACCGAAAGAAGCCCATAGCGGTGGGATCCGGCGAGCACAGCAAGCCCGCCCAGTTCCACCGGACAGAACCCCAGGGGAATCCAAGCGGTGTAGGTTTCGGTCGTCCCTTGAATGTGAACATAATCCTGATGGGGTGGTGTCGTGGACTGGTCCACATTCGGAAAGGTGATTCTGGCTATGTTCCTGGGATGCACGAAAACTTCCTCTTGAACCAGGTGGTAAACAATGTCTTTCAGTTCGGGTCTGTGAGCCAAGGCGTGAAAGGACTCTAAACACTGCAGTGCGTCATAGACCTCCCAGTAGTCGTCCGACCCTTCCCAACGCGGATGGGAGGAAGCCCTTTCCGTTTCGTCCACCCATCCCTTGTCCTGGCAGAGACGGATGATGTCCCGACGAACAGCAAGGACCTCGTCCTCAGGAAGAAGACGGCGGAAGAAAAGGTAACCGTCTTGCGTCATTCGCTCCCTTAGTTGGTTGCCATCCGACAGGATGGGCATTGCATCACGAAATTCTTTCAACACCTCCATCAGAATCCCACACCTCCT
Organism: Candidatus Caldisaccharidevorator malaysiensis; assembly: GCA_025057575.1. Classification (GTDB taxonomy): domain Bacteria; phylum Armatimonadota; class Fervidibacteria; order Fervidibacterales; family Fervidibacteraceae; genus Caldisaccharidevorator; species Caldisaccharidevorator malaysiensis. The sequence goes on along the minus strand of JANXBO010000031.1, from coordinate 6,653 downwards.
TGCACCCTTGCCCGGCAATTATGAGAGCGCCTTTCTGCAATGGGGATCTCTTTTTACAACGCCAGCCAACTTATCGGGTCGGCGAACGCGGAAGGTTCCTCGCTGAAAACCGGCTATTATCTTCTTGAGGGTATCAACTCGCTCTCCATGCGCACGGTCAGGAGTTAGCGCTTTGCCTTTGGGACACTTGATGAGGTAGGTGCGCTTCCTCAATCCCCTGTCTCTGATGAGCGGATTCCGACTCAATGTGGATGGTCACATCGGCGTCCGGGATTCCTTTGCGGATTTCTTCTTCAATCTCGTCGCACAATTGGTGCGCCTCATCAACGGTCATATCGTCTCGAACGACCAAGTGAAGATCAATATTGCGGCGGCTCCCCGTTCGTCGCGTGCGCAGGTGATGAAAGTTAATGAACCGGTGGGACTGATTGCTCAGGGCTCTCTCCACGATCGCCTCCTCTTCTGGCGGTAAGGCAGTGTCAACGAGATGATAGACGGCATCTCTGAGCAAGGTATAACCGGCTCGTGCGACCAAGACGACGACCACGAGGGCTAAAAGAGGATCCAACCAGTGCCATCCCGTCAGGGTTAAAAGAATGAGCCCAACAATGACGGCAAGGGTCGTGTAGAAGTCCGCCCGCTGATGCCAGGCATCGGCTTCCAAGGCTAATGATGATGTCTGCCGGGCGACGCTAAAGAGTCGTTGGGAAACGAAGAAGTTGACCGGCAGGGTCAGAATCATTACCCCGATGGCGATGGTAGGGAGTTGTAATTGGTGACCCGTTCGCAGACGCACAATCGCCTCGGAAGCCACCAGATAACAGGCGACCCAGATCAAAAGCGCCTCAAGGGCAGCCGACAGGCTTTCAAACTTCCCGTGCCCATACCGATGCTGTCGGTCCGGAGGCTTGGCTGCCTGACGAACGGCGAACAATGCCATTACGGCAGCAAGAAGATCCGTCCCCGAGTGCACCCCTTCCGAGATCACACTGACTGACCCAGTGACAAATCCCGTGATGAGTTTTATCGCCGTAAGCGAACCAGTGGCGATCACTGCCAAAGCAGCTGCCTTGATCTTTGCCTCGTCCACAGGATTTCGGTCCTCTCCCATCCGTCATCCATTTTGACAATGGATCGTTTCTTTTTTTCTGCCACACAAATTTGACCGATCTACTGCCAAAAATCAGCTCCCTCAGGAGACCATGCCCAAAACACATTTAAGAAGAATGCCGGACCGGCTGGGACCTTTTGACCAGCAGATAGAGAGCCGCAGTCAGAAGCGGGAGGGCACAGCAGGCTGCCGTCAGGGGTCCGGAGGGAAGGTTTAAGTGGTAGAAGGACAGATAGAGGGCGACGGCGCTACAGAAAAGACCGATGGCGATGGAAAAAACGAAAACCCATACCATTCTCTGACAGACCAACAGGGCAGTGAGAGGGGGGAGAACCAGATAGGCAAAGACGACAAGGGCACCGGCTACTCTCACACCGACAGCAATGGTGAGCCCCAGAGAGAGATAAAAGAAAAGGTCCAAGGTTCGGGCTTTCAGCCCCAGAGACGATGCGAAGTCGGGATCAAAGGAAATCAGCAGGATTTCTTTGAAAAAAACAAGGTGAAAAACCAAAACAAGGACGGCAATGACAGCCATCTCAGCAACTAATAAAGGGGACACGGTTAAGAGTTCCCCGAACAGGATATGGTGAAGATGCGCTTCTTCGGCAGGGCTCTGAGCGACGAAAATTAAGGCCAACGATGACGCCGCTGTATAGACCGCTCCCAGGAAAGACTCTTGGTGCAACCGTCTCTCTTGTTGAAGGAGGGGGAGGGCAAGGACGGCGAGAAAAATGGAAGCAAAACCCAGAGCGGATGGCGCCCAATTGAGCCATAAGCCTAAGGCGACGCCCGCTGCCCCGACCTGCGTCAGCGCCACGCTGACAAAAACGATCCGGCGAAGGACGACATACACCCCTAAGTAACAGAAGACCACGGCACAGACGAAAGCCGCTGAGAGGGGCAGTTGGAGTAACTGCCAGGTCGTGCTAACGGGACGGCTCCCCCTTTGCCAGCACCAGTTTGTATCCGTTTAATTCGGTGAGTTGAGTTTCCAGACCGTAGGCTTGCTTGAGAGACGACGGAGAGGCGACCTGGTCTACAGGACCCACCGTCATTTTTCCGTCGTGCAAAAGGGCGAGTTGGTTAGCGGCATTGACGACCAGATTGATCAGATGAGTGACGAAGATGATGGTCGTTCCTTGGGTGCGATGGAGATCTTGGAGGCGGCTCATAATTTCGGTTTCGGACGCCAGGTCCAGACCGTTGGTCGGCTCATCTAAGACCAAAACATCCGGTTCGGCGGCTAAGGCTCGGGCAACTAAAACCCTCTGCTTCTGCCCGCCGGAGAGGAGCCGGTAGGGTTGATCGGACAGGTCACCAATTCCCAACTGGTCCAATGCCCAAAGGGCTTTCTTTTTGTCGTCCGCCGTTAGCCTTCTTGCCGGACCTCTTGACCGGATCCGGCTCATTACCACGATGTCCAGAACCGTCAATGGGTAAAGTTCGTCCAAAGTCCCTCGTTGAGGGACATAACCGAAGCGAAGGGGAGCCGTCATCACGATGGACCCAGAAAGGGGACGGAGCAGACCCAGCAAGGCTTTCAGAAGGGTCGTTTTCCCGCTCCCATTGGGACCGACGATTCCCAGAAAGTCACCTCTGTAAATCACCAAATTGATACCGTTCAAAACGACGTGGGAACCGTAGCCTAAGGAGACGTTGGATAACTGAATGATCGGCGTTGGTTCTGTCCGTTTCACAAAACTTTTTCCCTCGCAAAGGCGGTCACCAAAGTCCGGATGATCCGCCGGATCAACTGAAAGTAGTCATCGGTTCCCGGCAAGGCACCGACGGACGACGGTAATTCTATAACTTGGGCGCCGGTCTGACGGGCGATCAAATCAGGCGTTTTGGACTCATAGAAAGGCTCCTTAAGGATGAACCGGATGCCTTCCGCTTGCATCAATCGGATGACCTGCGCCACGTGCTTTCCCGAGGGCGGAATACCTGGCTTGGGCTCCAAGTAAGCCAACACCTTGAAACCGTATCGGTTTGCCAAGTAGGACCAGGTTTTATGATAGGCAACCACCTTCGTGCCTCTATAGGGCTCCATCTCCTTGACCGTTTCCTTCAGCAACCGATCTAACTCTTGGACCGCTTCTTGTTCCCGTTTTTCAAAATAAGCCGCTTGCCCAGGAGCCACGCGCCGCAATCCGTCGGCGATGTTGCGGACGATGATTTTGGCGTTTGCCGGATCCAGCCAATAGTGAGGATTGCCAAAGATATGAACCTCTCCTTCAGCACGACTGATGGGTCCCGTCGGCACCTCCAAGAGGGGGACGCCCACGGAAGCGTCCACATAACCAAGTGCTCCCCGCCGAATGTTAGGGTTGCGAGCGGACAGTAACAGTTGGTCCGCCCACAGTTCCAGGTCCAGACCGATCCGAACAAACAGGTCCGCTCGGCTGGCTTCCACCACGAAGGAAGGGCGCAATTGGACGGTATGGGGATTCTGATCACCTCGCATAATAGCGACGACTTGGACCCGATCGCCACCGACAATCTCCGTCAGGGACTTTAGGTCCGCCGTTGTCGTTACGACCCGAATTTTGGGTGCCGGTTGGCTGATCACCAGTCCACAAAAAAGCAGACTCAAAAAAGCCAACAAACTAACAAGCCCTCTCATTCTTCTCATCTCCCCCTTTGTCTTAAGGGTCCATCTAAATTAAGGCTATCCTTTCATCATCAGAAAGGATGAGGTCGGTGGACCCCGATGCTCCAAGTCCCTTGAAGCCAGATTTCCCGAACGGGCTGCCGGTTGATCCTTTGCCAGTTGACTTGGATCCGGTAGCGCTGAAATTCGCTGGGAAAGAACGTGAGGGCAAAAGAGAGACCTGAAGCGATGCCCCTTCGGTCCGGTGCCCCTGCCCAGTCGTAACGCAGACCGCCCCACAAAGTCCGGCTTAACTGATATTCCAAAAGAGAAACAAAGCCCTTGCTGGTTCCGCTTCCCTTTCTTTGACTGAAAAAGATTTGATTGTGCCAGGCAAGGGATCGGTAGAGACCCTGGCGAAACGGTCGCCAGCGGTGGGTCCACTCCAAACCGAAAATGTGGGTGTCACCCGCCGCTGGCTGCCCATTCGCCTGTCGGTGGTTATGACCGTTGTGGTGACCATTGCCGTTGTGATGACCATTACCGTTATGGTCACCGTTACCGTTTCCATTGCCATTGCCATTTCCATTGCCGTTTCCGTGATCGTGGTCGTCATCGATGACGGCTGATCGTCCGGTTCCGTAAAAGAGACCGATGTCCCAGGTCTTTACCGATCTGTCGTCCGAAAAGTCCAAAGATGTCCGCAACCGACTTAACAAGACGGGACGACCTGTGGGGGTGTGAAAACTGCGATTATGATCGGTATTCAACACGTCCAGGCTGGCTTCCCAAAAGCGCCGACCGGGCAATAAGTATTGAAGCCGAACGCCCGTTCCGGCGAAACCGTGATCACCAAAGAACCGCTGGTGCAACAGGGGCAGATCCGCCATCGGCTGCTCCGGTCGGTGAATCAGGTTCAAGCGGTCCGTGTTGGCTTTGAAGTAACCGGCTTTGACCTGAAGGCGCTTCGGTAAGCGAAAGATGCGGGGATCCACCAGGTTGATATAGGCTTCCTCTACCTCTACCCCTTTCTCCGGCACGACGGCAAAGAACCCTTCTGCCCTACCGAACGGATCAATGTCTGCTGTCAACCCGACCTCTGCCTCGCGAAAAGTAAACCCACTGAACCGACCCAGAAAACTGCGACCGCTGGAGAGACCTGCCGCGTCCAAGATGACACTGATTTCGGGATTTAGGGCTTGAAGACCCGGTCCTCTGGACACACGCTCCAATCCCGCCAGCCTTTCCCGAGCCTCCCGGAGTTCCGAGAGAAGTTGCGCCACCTGCTCCTCCAGTCGGCTGATCCGCTCTTTGAGTTGGCGCATCTCCTGATGAGCATTGTTACCTTCGTTTTTCTGGGCCCAAATAGGAAAAGCCAGCGATAACATCAAGGGCCAGATCACCATTTTGAGTCTTCGGATAGTCATAATCCTGCAAGACCTCCTTCTTTGTGATGGTGATCGCTCGGTCAATACGACGAAGGAGGGTATCAGAAAATTAACCGGTGACGGACGTGATTTGGATCACGATACCGACCTACAACGAAGCCGACAACATTGGGCTGTTGGTCAGCGAGATTCGTAAAGCAGTTCCCGATGCGGTCATTGCCATTGTGGACGATAACTCTCCCGACGGGACGGGGGATATCGTTGAGGGGTTAGTCCGAAAGGACCAACAAATCGTCTTGATCAAAAGAAGGGGCAAAGAGGGCTATGCGACGGCAATCGTGAGGGGACTTCAAGAGGGTCTGAAAAGAGGCGCTCTGATTCTTGGACAGATGGACGCCGATTTCTCCCACGATCCAAAGAGCATCCCCGCCTTGCTTCAAGCCCTTAAGGAGGGGGGCGACATCGCCATCGGTTCTCGGTATGTCCAAGGTGGCAGAGTGGAAGGCTGGTCTCCCTGGCGCCTGTTTCTTTCCCGCAGTGCCAACTTGGCTGTCCAGGTTCTCCTTCAGGTTCCTCTTGCCGACGCCACCAGTGGCTTTCGCTTTTACCAACGGTCTGCTTTAGAGCATCTTCCGTTAGACCGCTTACAGGTGGAGGGCTATGGATTTCTTTACCTAAGCGCCGCCCTTGCGGTCTGGAAAGGGCTAAAGGTCCGGCAAGTCCCGATCCTCTTCCGAGACCGCCGCCAGGGCAAGTCCAAACTGTCTCGGCGCATCCTGTGGGAAGCCGCCGTCGCTCTTCTCAAGATCTGGATTTGGCGCCATACCGGACGATGGCTGGGCAAGCCCCTCATTCAAACTTCTCCCCAACCTTGACCGGCATTCCCCTCAGCCACTCATCCACAGCGAGGGGTCGGCGACCCTCCGTTTGCACTGTTAGGGGTCTCAAGGACCCTTCCCCCGTGGCAATCAGGAAATCGGAAGGGGTTACGGAAATAATCTGTCCCGGCTCCCCACCCTGTCCGCCAGCGACAGCCTTGGCTTTGAGGAATTTAATCCTTTTTCCCCTCAGGAAAGAGTGGGCGCCCGGTTGGGGGCTCAGGGCACGAATCAGGTTGACGATCCGCTTTGCTGACCAAGAGAAGTCAATGTGGGAGAGGGACGGCGGGAGGATCGGGGCATAGGTGGCTTGGACATCATCTTGGGGGATTCTGGGGCAGTGCCCCGTCGGCAGGAGCCGGAGGGTCTGCACCATCAACGAGGCGGTCTCCTCAGAAAGCCGCTGACTCAACGATTGGCAGTCATCGTCCTCAAAGATGGGCACTCTTTTTTGGAGAATGATGTCGCCAGCATCCATTCGTTCGTCCATAAAGATGGTGGTGACGCCTGTCTCCGAATCGCCGTTAAGGAGCGCATGCTGAATGGGTGCCGGACCCCGATACCGAGGGAGCAGGGACGGATGAGCGTTAATGGCACCCAAGGGCGCCAGAGACAGACATTCCGAGCGAAGGATCCGTCCAAAAGCGACGACGACCAAGACATCGGGTCGGATGAGACGCATTTTT
>JANXBO010000030.1 GCA_025057575.1 Candidatus Caldisaccharidevorator malaysiensis | reverse complement strand
GGCTCAAAGATATACTCCATCGTCTTTTCCTCTTCGCCTGCGATGCCCGCGGACGGGGCAATCGGCAGGAGGGAGACCACCTTCGGTCGCTGAATCAAGACATTCACAAACTCGCCGTAGACCACCCGAACCTCATCCACTTCACCGGTTAGAAACCAATCAGCGATCTTCTGGGCAACCGACCGGAATTCGGGAAAGGGAGCCGTCACAGGGACCTGATGCTGCCAGTAGCGTGGTCGGTAGCCCCTTCGGGTGAAAAAGTCGTATCCCTTTTTGCCGATAAGGAAAAGTTCCGAGGGCACTTGCCCGTCTTCCGACAAAAGAGCCTGAGCCGTCCGAATGATGTTGCTGTTGTAAGCGCCGCAGAGACCCTTGTCGCCCGTGACGACCACCAAACCTCTCCGGCGAACGGTTCTTCGGACCAAAAGAGGATGCTCCGCCTGGGGCAGATGAGGCGCCAATCGGGTGACCAGGGCTCTCATCCTGTCTGTATACGGTTTGCCCGAAAGGACCCGGTCCTGAACCCTCCGAAGGCGGGCAGCGGCGACCATTTTCATCGCCTGCATTATCTTCCTGAGGTTGGTGATGCCCCGGATCTTTCTTCGGATTGCCCTAAGGTTTTGCACCTAATGACCACCCTTGAGACTTTAGGCAGCTTCCTCGGCTTTCTTGGACATTTCAGCGACGAAAATTTCTTTGAACTCCTTAACGGCTTGATGCATTCGCTCTTCCGTCGCGTCGGAAAAGTCTCTGGTCGTTTCAATCTCGTGAACGATCTCCGGGTAGCGGTGCCGGAGCCATTCCAGAAATTGTTTCTCAAAGGGTCGGACCGACTCTACTGGAAGGTCGTCCAGGTAGCCGTTAACACCAGCGAAAATGATCATTACTTGTTGCCAGAGGAGCATTGGCTGGTACTGATCTTGCTTGAGAACTTCCACCAGTCGTTCGCCCCGGATCAATTCCTTCCGGGTGACCTCATCCAGTTCGGCGGCGAATTGAGCGAAGGCAGCCAGTTCAAAGTAACGCGCCATATCCAGTTTGAGCCGACGGGCAACCTTCTTCATCGCCGGCTGCTGGGCTTTGGAACCCACCCGAGAAACACTCAAGCCGACGCTGATGGCAGGTCGCACCCCTCCATAAAAAAGGTCGGGTTCCAGGTAAATTTGACCGTCGGTGATGCTAATGACATTGGTCGGGATATAGGCGCTGTAGTCCTGCAACTGAGTCTCAATGATGGGAAGAGCCGTTAGCGACCCTCCTCCTAACTCATCGCTCAACTTTGCTGCCCTTTCCAGCAGTCGGGAGTGCAGGTTAAAGACGTCACCCGGGTAGGCTTCCCGGCCTGGCGGTCGTCGGAGGAGAAGAGCGACCTGACGGTAGGCTTGCGCATGCTTGGACAAGTCATCATAGATAATCAGTGCGTGCATTCCATTATCTCTAAACCATTCGCCAATGGAACAGCCGGCGTAGGGAGCGATGTATTGGAGGGCACCTGGTTCACTGGCGGCTGCCGAAACGATGATGGTGTATTCCATTGCACCGAACCGTGCCAAAGTTTCGGCGACCTGCTTGATGGTGCTCTGCTTCTGACCGATGGCGACATAAATGCAGTAGACGGGGTCGCCCCGCTCGTGAAAGGACTTCTGGTTGATGATGGCATCAACGGCGATGGCTGTTTTGCCCGTCTGCCGGTCGCCCAAGATCAGTTCCCGCTGTCCCCTGCCAATGGGAATCATGGAGTCAATGGCTTTGATGCCGGTCATCAGGGCTTGGTGGACGGGACGCCTTTTAACGACTCCGGGGGCCTTGATTTCAATCCGGCGGAACTCTTTTGCAGGGATCGGTCCTTTCCCGTCAAGGGGCTGACCGACCGGGTTGATGGTTCTGCCCAGCAATTCCTTGCCGACCGGAATTTCCACCACTCGCCCCGTGCAGCGCACTTCATCGCCTTCTCGGACCATCTGGTCAGGACCCAGCAGAACGATGCCCACGCTGTCCATTTCCAGACTCAAGGCGATGCCGTAAAATTCCCGTCCCAATCGCTCACTGGCTTGGGGAAAATAAAGGAGTTCACTCGCCATTGCCCCTTGCAGTCCATAGGCGCGAGCGACCCCGTCACCGACCTCTATCACTTGACCAATGTCGGTCATCTGGATGACCTTTTCTATTCCTTCCAGTTCTTGCAGAAGAACCGTTTTGATCTCTTCCGGACGCAGCATCTGCCTACCCCCTTGACATAGCCTGAAAGGCTCGGGCGAAAACCCTCAAAGCACTTTTCCCAATGGTTTTTTCAGTTTTTTGCCCCATCGCCGTTCGTGCCTTGAGAGGCGGAGACGAAAAAGACCTGCTTAAGGATGGATCGGATATGATTCAGATGAGCCCGGACCGTCAGGTCTATTAACTTGTCGCCCACAACGATCCGCAGTCCGCCCAAAACGGACGGATCCACTGACTCGTTGAGAATGATCCGTTTGCCGGTCAAAGTTGTCAGCCTCTCCAAGGTCATTTTCCGTTCCTGTTCGGTAAGGGGGACCGCTGAGATCACTAAGGCAACCGCCTCTTTCCGCCACTCTCGGACCAAATCCTGAAAGGTCATTCGGATGTGTGGCAGGGCATCCGAGCGTCCCCTCCGGACGAGGGTGATAAGGAAATTGAGGGTTATGGACGAAACCCGCCCGCCCAGCCTCTGTCGTAAGAACTGAATCTTTCGCCCTGCCGGCTGACCCGGATGGCTCAAAAAGCGACCGATAGCCGGTTGGTCGGTCACCAGCCTTTCCCATTCCTCCAGTTCTTTCTCCACCTGGTCCAATTGACCTGCCTTTACGGCCGCCTCAAGGAGGGCAGCGGCATACCTTCGGGCTTTGCCTCCGGTCAGGGCTCTGGGCAAAATGAGTCTCCCTCCCCGATCAGCCTGGCTAACGGACGGTCGGTTCTTTCAGTTCCTTTTCCAAGATATCGTTGATCATCTCGTGATGATCGTCTCGGGTCAGTGACCGCTCAATGACTTTTTCGGCGATTCTGACGGAAAGTTCCGCCACATAGTCTCTTAGTTCAATCAAGAGCTTCTCTCTTTCCAAGGCGATCTGGTCCATCGCTTGCCGGTGAAGTCGTTCGGCACTTTCCCTTGCCTGAGCGAGGAGTGCCTCTCTTGCCTGGTAGGCTTCTTCCATCGCTTGGTGGAGTCGCGCCCGGGCTTCTTCGTGGATGTGAGCCAGTTGCTCCTCATATTCTTTCCTCAGGCGCTCCATCTCTTGCCTTTCCTTCTCTGCCTGCTCAATGGCAGCGCGGACCCTCTCCTCCCTTTCCTGAATGCGTCGCAAAAGAACAGGAAAGAGGAACCGCTTGACCAGCCAGTAGAGGATCAGGAAGACAACAGCCTGAGACAGGATCCAACGGAAGTCCAAGTGGAACTTTTCCAGGACTTCCAAAGGCGTGGTCACAAAGGCTCACCTACCGAGCAATTAGTTCTTTGAAAGCGTCTATGTTGGGCAACCGTCCCTGAACGGCGAAGAAGGCGACCAAGACATAGATGACTAGGGACTCAATTAATCCCAACGAGATGAGCAGGGAGATGGTTATAGAACCCGACGCTTCCGGCTGACGGGCGATTCCCTCCAGCGCCGCCGCTGCCGCACGGGCTTGAGCGTGAGAGGCAAAGGCCACCGCCAGTGGGAGTCCCAAACCAACCACGACCGCCAGCACAGCAAAGTAGATCCCGACTGCCGTCATTGCTTCGCCAACCTCCTCACAGGTTCTGATGGGCGGGCTTCAATGGGTGTTGATGCGAAGCCCTTTCTTCCTCTTCTTCTTCGTGATGACCGATAAAGAGCCCAATGTAGACGGCGGTCAGTGCGCTGAAGATGAACGCTTGGACCAGCGCCACCAACAAGTGTAGCAAAGCAACGGGAAGTTGAAAGGGCAATGGAACCTGCACCCAAGACGGCAAAAAGGCTTGCCCAACCAGCATCCCCAAAAGGGCAAACTGATAAATAGTCGTATCTTCACCAAAGATGTTGCCAAAAAGACGCATAGAAAGAGAGATCAATCGCGCTAACTGACTAAGCAAGTGGACGAACGGTCCTAATGTGAAAAAATTGAAAAAAATGTTACCCCATACATTTCGGAACGGACGGTCCACATAGTGCAGTAAGTAATTTTTGAGACCCAACTCCCTAATGGCGCTAAAGTGAACCATTAATAGAGACGCGATGGCTAACCCTAAGGTGATGTAGGGATGGGCAGTCGGCGACATCATTCCGGGAATCAGACCGATAAGGTTTAGGAGGAAAATGTAGATGAAGAAAGTGAAAATCAGCGGGACATAGTCCCGTCCCCTGGGTCCAATGACCGACTGGCAGAGGTTGTCTACAAACTCCACCCCCATCTCGACAACCGTCTGAACACCTTTGGGAAAGGTCTCCAGTCTCCGAGAAAGGAATAAGGAGAAGAGAACCAAACCGAAAGCGACCAAAATAGAGACCGTTAGCCAGTCCGGTATCCCCACTGTAAGGTAAACCCAGTGAAACCAGGTCTCTTCAGGAGCGGCTATGGAAGCGCCGGCTCCCTTGTGGGCGACGCCGTGTGCAGCAGCCTCGCCCCCCTTCATCAGAACCGATCTCCTTTCTCTTCTTGTTGTCCACTCATACTAACGACCCCGATCGCTTTCAGGAAAAGAACCGCCTGAAGGGTCACAACCCCTCCAGTAAAACTTAGGGGTTCAAGATAACGCATCCGAGCCAGCAAGTAAAGGACCAGACTGACCGCACCATATTTGCCTAACATCAAAAATGCAGCCTCTGCTTTTTTCCTCCTGCCGACCGCTCGGCTAACCAGTGTGAAGACCGCTTTCTCCGTTGCTATCATAAAACCGAGGCCGCTGAGATATCCGAGGCTGTAGTTTACGATTAATTTCCAGTCAGCGGTGGCGCACAGAAACAGGAGGATCAGTCCTGCCATTAAGGCTGATGTCCGATAACTTCGGTGAATGAAGTCAATGGTCAGCAAGGAACTCACTGGTGGTGGCTTCCATCATTCTCGTCTTGTTCAGCCAGGCTCAATCAGTCTTTCTCCTTTTCATTGCCTTGACGACGGTGCGGCCGGCTTCTATGAGACCCCCGATGCCCCCGATGAACACCCCAAGGGCTTTCCCAATTGGGTCAATCCCCCAACGATTGTCCACCCAAGCGCCGATGAGTAGTCCTGCGATGACCGATCCGGCAATCAAACTGCCCATCGCAGCAGCGACACCCCAAACCCGTCTGTGATCGCTCTTTTGTCCCATTCTTCTATCCAACAAATGGTAGCGCTGTGAACATCATCAACCACCCCCAATTGATGCGACAAACTTGGTCTTTAAATGGGCGCAACGACGAGAATCTCCCGATGGCATAACTGGGTCCACTCTGACGATTGGTTTCGGTGGGCAAAAGCCGTTTACGGACCGTGGGCAAGTCAACGGATGGCTTTATTTCGTCAACTTATTGAACGGGCGGCTCAGCAGTTTGGCACGGACGCCACCGGTATCCTTGCCCGCGCGCCGGGACGAGTCAACTTGATGGGTCGGCATATTGACCACAGAGGTGGGCGGTGCCATCCGATTGCGATTCCCAAAGAAATACTCGTTTTTGCCCACCCGTCGGACCGAGCGGGGATACGCCTGCATCATTGGAACCCTGCTCACTACCCTGACGAAGCATTCCGTTTGAGCGATGTGGCGCCCCAGCGCTTCTTGTCCGAGGACGAATGGCAAACTTGGGTGGCTTCAATCTCTTCCAAAGTGCCGCAAAACTGGAGCCTTTATGCCCGTGCCGCTGTCGCAACAGCAATCAACTGGTCTGAGATCTTTGATTTGACAAACCAACCCTTTGGCGTAGATCTTTTGATCACCGGAGACATTCCCCCAGAAGCGGGACTGAGTTCGTCTTCTGCTCTTTTTGTTGCCTGTCTTCTCTCCGTCGCTGCCCTTTGGGGCAAGGTCCCTGACGACAAGGTCCGTATGGCTCAACTCTGCGGGATGGGCGAATGGTATGTTGGAACGAGAGGGGGTTTTGGAGACCACGCTGCCATCCTGCTTGGTAAAAAGGACCAAGTCACCGTTCTTGATTTTTTCCCGATGGCTTACGACTACAGACCATTTTTAGAAGGCGCTGACCTGATCGTTCTGGATAGCGGCGAAAGAGCCCACAAAGCCAGCGATGCGCGAAAGACCTTTAACATTAGGATTCTGGAATATGAACTGGGTGTCCTTCTTTGGCACCACCAATGTCCGCAACTCAGCCAGCGTCTTGCCCATCTTAGAGATGCGGCGCCTTACCGAGTTGGTGACGAAGCCCTGTCCTATCGTCTGCTGAAGGTCCTGCCGCCATCCACTACGATTCGGCAACTGATCCAAAACTTTGAGGAACTAAAGCCGATGATCCAAGGATTAATTGATCGGATGAACATTGGCGCCGTTGCCGATGAACTGGTTCAGGTTCGGGGCACGTGCTGGTTCGGTTTAGCCGAGTGCGAGCGCTCCTTGCGATTCACCAAGTCCCTCGGCGAAGGCAATTGGGCTTTAGCCGGGCAATTGATGACTATCAGTCACGACGGGGACCGCCTCTTCCTTTGGAAAGATGGGGAGCCTTTGCCCTATCGGTTTCCCGTAGATGACCAGTCTTTGGATCGATGCTTTCAATCAAGGCAGCCGTTCTGGTCTTACCCAGGGGCGTATCGGTGCAGCAGTGTGGCTATTGACTTTCTTGTGGATCAAGCCATTATGCTGGGTGCCATCGGTGCCCAAGTTTGTGGAGCGGGAATGGGGGGATCAGTTTTGGTCTTGGCGCCCTCAGGCTCAGGCGAACAAATCGCTGGACGCCTGGCGGAAGAGTATGCGAGTAAACTGGGTAAGAGTCTTACTTGGTTCTCCGCCACGCCGATAGAGGGTGCCCAGGTCCTTATGGAACCACCTTGAGGATCAGAATAGACTACTTGGGACTCTTAGGTTCCATCCTGTATATGGGCGGGGCGGGATTTGAACCCGCACGGCTCAGCACCACTGGATCCTAAGTCCAGCGCGTCTACCAGGTTCCGCCACCCGCCCAGACCCGCTCTTAAATTTTGTGCCGGAAGGAATCGCTGGCTTAACTACCTTCGCCGTAGCGCTCCTCGTAGACCTGGCGGAGGTTCTGCACGACCGTCGGGTCGGCAAGGGTGGTTGTATCTCCCAGCACCCGCCCCTCGGCAATATCCCGGAGGAGCCGCCTCATTATCTTCCCTGATCGGGTTTTTGGTAGTTCGGCAGTGAAGAAGATGTCGGCGGGTCTGGCGATGGCTCCGATGCGCCGGACGACATACTGCTTCAGTTCGTCTACTGCTTTTGGTCCCCCCTCTCCTGCGTCCTCTCGGAGAGTAACGAAAGCCACTGGCACCTGTCCCTTTACGTCATCGGACCTGCCGATGACCGCTGCCTCCGCCACCCAAGGATGCTCCACCAAAACGCTCTCCAATTCCATCGTGCTGATCCGGTGACCCGACACATTCATCACATCGTCCACTCTGCCCAGGAGCCAGAAGTAACCGTCCTGATCTTTCACCGCTGCATCCCCGGTGAAATACCAGCCAGGGTAACGAGACCAATAGGTCTGCACATAGCGGTCCGGATCTCCCCAGATGGTTCGGGACATTGACGGATAGGGCTTGGTAAGGACCAGATAGCCCTGCACGCCCGGAGGGCAGGGGTTGCCCTTTTCGTCAACGACCTCTGCAAAGATCCCGGGGAAGGGTCGGGTCGCCGAACCGGGTTTGAGGTCCGTGATTCCGGGTAGAGGGCTGATAAGAATTGATCCTGTCTCCGTTTGCCACCACGTATCAACGACAGGGCACCGGGACCCGCCAATGGTCTCATAATACCAAATCCAGGCTTCGGGATTGATGGGTTCTCCCACCGTTCCCAGTAACCGGAGCGACGACATATCGTGCCGTTGGGGATAGGATTCTCCCCACTTCATAAAGGTCCGAATTGCTGTCGGCGTGGTGTAGAGGATATTGACCCGATACTTTTCAATCAGAGCCCACCAGCGATCCCTATCGGGAAAGTCAGGGGCTCCTTCATACATCACGACGGTGGCGCCGTTGGAAAGGGGACCATAGACGATGTAACTGTGTCCGGTCACCCATCCGATGTCGGCGGTGCACCAGTAAATGTCCTCATCCTTGATGTCAAAAATCCACCGATGGGTTGCCGTCACGCCGACCAAGTAGCCGCCTGTCGTGTGCAGTTGCCCCTTAGGTTTTCCGGTGGTGCCACTGGTGTAGAGGATAAAGAGAGGATCCTCACTGTCCATTACCTCACAGGGGCAGTCCAAAGGTGCCTTCTCCATCATTCGGTGCCACCAATGGTCCCTCCCTTCCTTCATCGGGACCATCGTAGCGTCCAAAACGCCCCGGTGGAAGACGATCACATCCGTGACATCAGGGCACTCTCTCAAGGCATCGTCAGCGTTGCGCTTGAGGGGAACAATGTTGCCTCTTCTCCACCCGCCATCCGCGGTGATGAGCAGCCGAGACCCCGAGTCCAAAATGCGGTCCCTCAAGGCTTCCGCTGAAAAGCCCCCGAAGACCACGCTGTGGACGGCACCGATGCGGGCACACGCTAAAACAGCGATCGCCAGTTCGGGCACCATTGGCATATAGATGGTCACCCGATCACCCTTTCTGACCCCAAAACTCTTGAGGATATTGGCAAACTTTTGGACATCCCGATGCAGGTCCTGGTAGGTCAATACCCGTTCGTCACCAGGCTCTCCTTCCCAGATGATCGCTGCCTTCGTCCGGCGCCAGGTGGTCGTGTGGCGGTCCACGCAGTTGTAACAGGCGTTGAGTTGACCACCGATGAACCATTTAATCCACGGTGGCTGGGTGCCTGGGCTGGGGGGCGTATACTCCAAAACCTTGTCCCAAGGGCGGAACCAGGAGACCATTTGCTGTGCCACCCTCGCCCAAAACCCTGCCGGATCAGCAGCTGCCTCGTCATAGATACCTGGGTCACGAATATTGGCTTGCTGGCGGAAGGATTCCGGGGGTTTGATGACCCGTTCTTGTGACAGGAGGGACTGAACGGTTGCAACCTCCATTGCCACACCTCCTTAAGGAAATGTTGATCTGGATTGAGAACAATTATGGCGCAGCGTCGTCTGCAAGGCTTGTCGCTTATTAAGTGTTCACGGGCTTTGGATCTTCCGGATCCAGCCCTCTGTGGATGGTTTGGAATATTTCGCTGGTTACCGGATCAATCAAGTGATCGTGATCCAGATACAGCCGGGGCGTCCTCCACAAAAGCCGGAGCGCTTGCCCCATCGTCAGTTCGGCATATCGATCTGGCCAAATCTCCTTGACGGCTTCTTTAACGATGGGAGCAAACTTGTGGCTCATTGCAGGAAACAGGTGATGTTCAATGTGATGGCTGAAATGGAGATGAAGGATGTCCATCCATTTGGGGACGATGAGGCTGAGGGATCCGACGACGGGGTCCACTTCATCCATCTGGGGATTGAGAAGGTGATTGGTGGCTATGTAGGACATTGCGATGAAGTTTCCGATCAGCAAGGGCAGCACATACACCCAGAAGAAGGGAACCAATCCAAGCAAGGGAAGAA
This sequence comes from Candidatus Caldisaccharidevorator malaysiensis, assembly GCA_025057575.1. Classification (GTDB taxonomy): domain Bacteria; phylum Armatimonadota; class Fervidibacteria; order Fervidibacterales; family Fervidibacteraceae; genus Caldisaccharidevorator; species Caldisaccharidevorator malaysiensis. The sequence goes on along the minus strand of JANXBO010000030.1, from coordinate 22,472 downwards.
GCGAAAACCAAGCAGTGGTTGGGATCAGTCGCTCCATCCAGAGAACTAAGCGCGGGCGCCCTCTTGCCGCCTTTTGGAGTCTCCAGAACATTTGGGTTGAGTGAAAAGAAAACCATACGGACAGCATAACAAAGAACAGAGGACCGTTTCGGCGGACAAGCCGATAAAGCCATTGAAGGGCGGGTCGGCGCTGATAGTCAGCGTAGGTAGCAGCAGTGTCGGGGTCGGCGTCGGGTTTCTGGGTCTGAATGTGATGCTGCACATTGTGCCAGTAGCGCCACATTGTCGGACCAACAAAAAAGGGGGAGAAGCAGATCCCTGCCGTCAGATACTGAACCCATTTTTTGCGAATTACCGCCCCGTGCATAATTTCGTGACCCAAGAAACCCAGACTGGCAAAGGAATTTCCGACGATCAACGATAGGAAGGGTAACAGCCACCAACTTGCTATCTTGGCCGCCACGAGCCAGATGGCAAGAGCGATCATGAGAGAATGAGGGACGAGCCAGAGAAGGCGGTGAGGCACCGGTTGGAAAATCTTGGCGGGCAAAACGCTCCGCAGCACTGAGACATACTCTTTATGCGAAATGATAGAGACAACCTTCACACAGACCGCATCCTTTCGTTCGGATTTGAGGTGTCACAGAGGGGATCAGAAACCCATCCTCTACTCCACCGCTATGACGGCTTTATTATGACGGTCACCTGCCGTAAAGGGGACGATTCGGTGAGAAGGGATCATCAAGAGAAGGGAGGATTGATATGATCCACAGGGAAGCGTCGTCCGTTGAAGAACAGGAAATTGCCGAGGTGCCCGGTGTGACCGTCCGTTGGCTGATTGGGGAAAAGGAAGGAGCACCCAACTTCCATATGCGTCTCTTCACTTTGGCACCGGGTGCGTCCACTCCTTGGCACCAGCATCCGTGGGAGCATGAAATCTTCGTCCTAAAAGGGAACGGGTCAGTCCGCAGTGAGTCGGGAATTCATACTTTGGGACCTGGCTCAGCCGTCTTTGTAGCGCCTAACGAATGGCACCAGTTTCGCAATGAGTCGGCACAGGAACCCTTTCAGTTTTTGTGCCTGATCCCCGCACAGACCGGATCTTGTGCACCTGTGGTTCTTAAAAGTTCTGCTGAACAAAAAGATTGACCCGATGGTCCGTTCCCGTGGGCTGTCCTCTCCATCGGGTTTGCCAGTAAAGGTAGTTAACTGCCAATTCCACTGCCGAGGACAGGCGCACCCGGTAGTGAAGATACCAGGATGAGTTGCGGATTCTTCCAAAGGCAAATGGATTGGGGGCAGGCGGCACCGGTGTAGGTGGCACGTCACCGTCTCGCGGATCGTCAAAGGTATAGCCCAAAGCCAAGCGCTGGGTGGGACTCAGTTGATAACCGAGTTCCAGCCAGCCGCCGCGGCTTCGGACTTCGTTGCCTGCCAAAACACCTTGACCGATGCCTCCTCTAAAGTCGCTCAGGTTGCGACCGATCCAACCTTCCCCACGAAGAGTCCACCCGTTGCCAAGAGGGAAATTCCAATCAGATCCAAAACTGTATCCAGAGAATCGCACTGCTCCCCCCACAGGTGCTGTCGTCTGCTCCCAAGCGTAGTGGGACCAGAGACCTACCGTGCCCTTGTCTAATTGGAGACCGACTCGGAACTGAACATTTGGCAGCCCGGAGTCTTCGCCGTCACGGATTCCATTGCCGTCCAAGTCCTTTGCGTCAATGGCACCCGTCAACCCCACGGCGAACGCCGTCGTCCACCGTTGACCTTGCGGTGTATAAGTGAACCGAACTTGAGGTCGTCGGTCCCCCAAGTTGCCCGCATTCCACATCAGGGTATCGTCGTTGGGTGACGGGAAGAGGGGTGAAATCAGATCCCAGGTCTGACCAAGGAGGAAGTTCCATTCCTTCCCTTGCAGTTCAACATAAGCGTGGCGGATGCGAGGGATCTGTCGCGACTCAGGTGTCAGTCCCTGGGCGTTCTGCCAGTCTATCTCAAATCGACCGTTAACCTTGAATCCTTGGACTGATCCGGGGGCTGACCAGTTCAACCCGATTCGGGTTAACCGGGGATGGACGGTAAACTGTCGGTTACCTGTCCGACCCGTTCCGGGTCTGCTCGGAGATTGGACAAAGAAGGGAGTTTGAGCATTGTTGGTCTGACCGGTATCCCAAATAGCATCCACACGAAGAAATCCATACAGAGAAAAAGAACTTTTTGATGGGACCGTGACAGCAGGCGCGGGACCTGGTCCTTTCTCCCCTACCCGTCTCCGGAGTTCTTGCAGTTCCTTTTGTTGGGCTCCAACAATCGCCTTCAGTTTCTCAATTTCCTGACGCAGTTCTTGAACAGTGCCGTCTTCGCTAACGCCGTAAGCGGGCAAAGATGCCAGTAGAATGAGAGCCCACACCGCCGCCCGCACGGATGCCACCTCCCTCACTCAAGTAGTTAGGTCTTCAGGATTTGTTGATTAGACGAAAGGTCAATTCCCACTGCACTTTAACCGGCTTGCCGTCACTTTCCGCATAAGGGTAGATGAAGTAGTTGAGGACCGAACCTTTTTGCGATGGCTGAAGGGTGATGTCCCGCCCCCGGGAAAAGGCAACGGCAGACCGCTCCAGAAGCAGATTACCGAACAGGAAATCCTTCATCTCTTTTTTGCCCAAGTCTGCCCACCTTCTGGCATCCGAGGCATCCAGGGGGAACCAGCCAACGGTTTCATCATAAACCCAAGTCCAACAGTGGTAGCCGGGAATCTTTCCTTCTTTCGGCAAGGACTCGGGGGCAGGGATTCCGACAATTGGAAACCCGTATTCCAAATAAGCGGGGATGCCGACGCTTCGGCACAAACTGATCAGGTAACTGTGGAAGTCGGAACAGTTCCCTTTCCGATAGTCGCAGACGAAGGGGACATCGCCCTGTCCCAGTTTTGGTGACTCCCTCTTGTAGTCATACTCCACGGTGGCAACGGTATGTTCATAGAAGGCTCGGATTTTGTCTAAGACGGATGCCTTGTTCCCAGCGATGTGCTCAGCGATTTGTAAGAAACGCCCACCGACGGGGATCAGCAGATCCGGCTGCAGGCTCCTCTCTTTGAGCCTGGCGGCGTGCTGGCATCCCGCACACGTGCAAGCGGTACCGCATTCGCTTCCTTGACAGTCACAGTCAGGGGTGCACCCGATTCGCCTCTTTGCTCCATTGCTCTGACCCAAAACCCTTACTTCCTTCCGCTCCACTTGCAAGGACACGCGCACGGGACTAAGCCTTGAAGAGCCCTCGTTACGGATATAAACCATTCGGTTGCCATACTCGTTCTCTTGAGTGATCTGATAGCCGACGGGCGAATCAACGACAACATTGGTTACTTTTTGCCAAGCCCCATCGGAGGGTAAAGGAATCCACAACTCAACGGGTTTCTGTTCACTCTCGGCATCTACGATCGTTGTATAGACAAGACTGAGAGACAACTTGCGCTCTTTCGTCTCATTCGCCGCACGAGTGCCAAGACTTCCAAAAAGGACACTGAGACCAAGTCCCATTATGATCATATAGTTTTGCCAGCGATTCATCCTGAGCACCTCCGGTCACCAGCATTGGCGCCGCATTGTGTCCAACAAGGGAAGGCCCGTCAAATAGAGTCGGGATATAAAAAGAGCGGACATTAATAAAGAAAGAACAGGGTCGCTAATTCTCACTGCTTATTGACCTTAACAGTTGGGAAAAATTTAGGCAGATGGCATAATAAGCCGTAAGACACAGGATAGGGAGAGATTCGGCGATGGCAAACTGCGGGCAGCGTGGTATTTTGGGGGCGTTTGTCGCTCTACTGTTCTTGGCAGGCTGCGGCGGGAACCGCGTCGCTAAGTTGTCTTCATCGCCGCCTTATGAAACAAAGGTCTCTTCAGAACCTGCATCCGCCCGCTTCATAGTCAATGTGTCCACAAGGGAAGTCTCTGTTCAGCCATTAACAGAGTCCGCGCCCAAGAGCCGGGCAGTGCTGACTGGGACGGCTGTCTCGTTCCAGTCCACTCCTCTTTTGGACCTACCTGGCGACCCGGGGATCAAGGTCCTTAGGGTGGCCGTCGTTAATCGGATGGGGGTAGCGATCGGTCAACTTCCCGACGGCACGGTGACAGGGATTCGGGTCTTTTTCGGTCCCATTACCAATGTCGGAGCGTTTTCGGACTTGAGACCTCTTGTTCAAGTGAACACAGTAGCAGGAACCGGCACTGCCTCCAGCGTGGATGGACCGGCTCCTTCAGCCTCCTTTAATTTTCCCATTGGGGTTGCTGTTGACTCAGCAGGAAATGTCTATGTTTCCGAATATATAGGTCGGCGAATTCGGAAAATCTCCGGCGGTTTTGTCAGCACCTTAGCTGGCAGTGGCGCAGCGACAAGTGTGGATGGTGCGGGCGCGGCCGCCAGTTTCAATCTTCCGGCAGGGATCGCCATCAACCCTGTGGACGGGGCACTGATTGTGGCTGAGTTTGGAGCCCATAAGGTCCGAAGGGTGACGACGGACGGGAGAGTGACGACGGTCGCAGGGACAGGGACGGCAGGAGATGGTGATGGAGCGGGCAATGTGGCAACCTTCCGAAACCCGTTGGGAGTGGCAGTGGACCCTTCGGGAATCATTTATGTCACCGAATGGTCGGGTCATAGAGTCCGAAAGATTCAGTTGACAGGAACAGACCCGACTCAGCCGTCCAGTTACACGGTGGTGACCTTAGCGGGGTCCTTGACGGCGGCAACTGGGTTTGTTGATGCGGTGGGCACTGCCGCTCGGTTCACCAATCCGGCAGGGATCACGATAGGAGCGGACGGAAACCTATATGTGGCTTCTGCAGGGAACCGCCGGATCCGAAGGGTCAGTCCTAAGGGAGAAGTGGTGACGATAGCCGGCACAGGGGTGGCAGGGACAACGGACGGTTCGGGCGAGGTCGCCACTTTCAATAACCCTTATGGGATCGTAGCGGTAAGAGATGCTTTGATCGTGACCGACCGGTTGGGGCATACGGTTCGTCAGATCCGAAAGAAGGAAGGAGCCGCTTCGTCCGCCTCTCGGACCAGTTACATAGTTCAAACGATTGCTGGTTTAGGAGGCACATCGGGCTCTGCAGATGGGGATGGGACCAGCGCGCGATTCAGTGAGCCCAGGCTGTTAGGTGCCGACGGAAGTGGGCGGATATATGTAGCGGACTACAACAACCATCGGATTCGGCAGTTAGTGCCGACAAATGGGTTCTTTCCTGTCGGGATCGCGACGGGGAGTGCGCCAACAGAACCGGTCCAGTTAGCCAATGCTGATGGAGTGATCACAAAGTCGGACTTTGGCGAGAACTTGCCGTATGTGGTGTATGATCGGGCGTTGGGTCCCGGGGAACAGAGCGGGGCAAAAGACTGGGCTTTCCTGACGCCTGCTGGGGTCGGCGCCTTTGAATTTAGCGTGAGGGTAGAAGCAAACACCGCCATTCCCGCACCTCCACCTGCATCTTCTGGATCGGGCTCTCCCTTTGTTCTGGTTCGGACACTGTCGGGAAAGGACGACTTTGGATACTTAAATGGACCAGTCAGCCAGGCGCTGTTTTCCCCCGTACCGGGAATGCACTGCGACGCTGGAGGGAATCTGTATTTGGCCGACCACTACAACCACGCCATCCGCCGGATCAGCAGGGACGGATGGGTGAGCACTGTTGCGGGGGTGCCAGGCATCGGACTTGGTGACACAGACGGTTCGGGAAATGTGGCGAAGTTCAAGCACCCGACCGACGTAGACGCCACTCCTGACGGACGAACCCTGTTCATCGCAGACTTTCTTAACCACAAGATCCGGATAGCCGTTCTTACAGGACCGGATCCGTCTGACCCCGCTAACTGGACGGTCAGCACCATTGCAGGAACAGGCGCGGTAGGGAAGGACGACGGATCGGGGACCACGGCGACCTTTTACCATCCTGCCTCTGTCGCAGCGGTAGGTTCCACGACGGTGTTCGTAACGGAATCGGTGGGCAACCGCATCCGGGTGCTTCGGCATCTTGGTGGGTCACTGACCTCGGCGTCTAACTGGAATGTCAGCCTTGTGGCAGGGGATGACTCGGCAGCAAGTGGTGCCAGCGGCACAGACGATGGAACGGGTAGCGATGCGCGCTTTCACGTCCCTCGGGGCATCGCAGTGGACCGAGCAGGGGTGCTTTATGTAGCCGATAGCAACAATAACCGAATTCGCCGGATCGTGATGACGGGACCATTGACTTTCGGGACAGTTAGCACGCTCGCTGGCTCCGATGCAGGTTATCAGGATTCTGCATCAGGCTCTGCGGCGCGGTTCAACTTCCCCTTTGATGTAGCAGTAGACCAGCCAGGCTATGTTTTTGTTACGGACTTAGGCAACCACCGCATCCGAAGGGTTAGCCCGTCCGGTGCTGTGGAAACAGTTGCAGGGACCGGAGCCATTGGCGGCACCGACGGACCGGGGACCACGGCGACCTTAGCCCTTCCCATTGCCATAGCCATTGATCCGTCAGGAAACATTTATGTTTCCGACGGTGGCGGCTCGCGCATCCGGCTCCTGCAGCGGGTGATCAACCAGCCATAGGGCAAAGAAAAAGGGGCGGTCCCTTTGGACCGCTCCCCCCACCTTTTAAGGAATGGGCTGGAGTTGCTGAGTGTTCTCGTCGTCCAGACGAAAGTGCTCGTGCAGGACCCGCACGGCAGTGACCATATCCTCTTCTCTGATGAGGCAAGATACCGAATGCTGGGCATCAGCCACTTGTAAAATATCCACCTCACTGTCCACCATCGCTTCCAGAATCCGAGCCATTATCCCAGGGACCTCTCGGGTGTTGAGGGTCACCAGACTGACGATGGCGCAGTTGGTGGTGATCTCAATGGGAGCGTCCAGAAGAACCCAATCCCGCTGGCTTCTTTGAAGGAGCCGGCGCCGTTCCCTATGGATCACGCGGTCGGGGTCTGTCGTCAGGATGTAGGCTCGGAGATGACCGTTGGCACTGATGGGCAGGGTGAGACCATCCAAAAGGGAGCGCAGGAGTTCCAGATGATGGCGGACGACGGCGAATTCAAAGAAGGAACGGCTCTTGCTGACGAAGTAGGGGACCATTCCCGCTTCTCCTAAGAGGCGGTAAATTTCCGTTTCCACTTCGGCAAGGTCCTCTTGCTCGGCAACACTGACTTTCACCTGGGCGACCTGGGGAAGGTGGGTGATGCCGGTGATGCGGAACATTCGGGTCGGCAGATCACTGGCACGCTCTTTGATAACCGTTCCCTCCCGATCACCTTCGGCGTTGCGGACCCAAACGGGGATGCGGTGATTCATCGCAATCTCCACGCAGCGGGGATGAACCACTCGGGCGCCCAGATGAGCCATTTCTGAGACTTCTTCGTAGGTGACCGAAGGCAGAAGGCGCGCCTTGGCACCGACCAAGCGGGGGTCCGCCGTCAAGACACCGTCCACGTCAGTGTAGATGATGCAGGACTGCGCATTGAGGGCGGCTGCCAGGGCACCGGCGGTCGTATCGGAACCGCCCCGGCCCAGGGTCGTGATCTGACCGTGCCCGACACCGTGACCGTGCTCCGTGACACCCTGGAAGCCGGCAACGACAGGGATGAAACCTGCCTTCAGGGCTTCCTCAACGGGCGTCGGGTCTATCCGAACGATTCGGGCGTTGCCAAACTGCTGGTCGGTGTAGATGCCTGCCTGCCCGCCCGTTAAGGCGATCGTCTTGTAACCGCCGACGGCTTTGATCGCCTGCGCCATCCAGACAATCCCGATGATCTCCCCGCAGGTCATCACCAAATCCAACTCTCGCTTGTCCACCGGTATCTGGGGGTCAATCTCCTGAACATTGCGGATCAGAGTATCCGTTGCATAGGGATCGCCTTTGCGACCGGGAGCCGACACCACAACAACGGGATCATTACCTTCCCTCTTCGCCTTGACCACTTTCTGAGCGGCAGAGAGGAGCCGCTCCTTAGGGAAAACAGAAGTGCCGCCAAACTTCTGAACGATGATACCCATCGCGTTCACCCCACCTTAAAGACCGAACTTCTTTTTAAGAGCAGTAGCGACTCTTTGGGCATCTTTCTGTTTGACCAAAAGAGTGACTGCATCGTGGGAGTCACCAGTCTCTAAAAGGTCCACCCCTTCTTCGTAAACTGCCTGTGCGATCGCTGCCATCACTCCAGGCAAGTCCCTCATTGCCGAGGAAAGAACCGAAACGGTAGCACAGTTCGGCGTCATCACATAGGGGAGACCGAGACCGTTGAGGACCTTTTCCGCCTTTTCCACGAAGGAATCCCGCAAGACGAAATGGATGCCGTCGGGATGGAACTTAATGAGAAAAACGCTGATCCCCGCACCAGCGAGCGCCCGAAAAACCCCCAATCGTTGGGCAAGGGTCTGGGGAAGGGTAACGGAGATGTGGACCAGCCCTTCTTCCACCTCTACCGCTGTCACACCCCTTTTCCTCTCAAACTCTGCCTCAACAGGTTCCACCTGTGTCCGTTCGGCATCTACTTTTCGGCTCACCGTCAGCCACCTCCCGAAACGGCTGGCGTTAACACGGAGTCAACGGCTACTGTCATTTTTATGGGTCCCTTTTCCCAAGGCAACCCGCCAGACGATTTCCAAAGGATCCGCACCCTCCATCGCGGATCATCGGGCTGGGGGGAATCGGAACGAAAATGGGCTCCCCGGCTCTCCGTTCTCTCCAAAGCAGCCGAACAAATTAACCAGCAAACCAATGACCTCATTTTGAGGAGTTCAGACCCTTGAGCACCGATCTGCTCAAAGGACTCTTTGGCTTTCCGCAAGCCTTCTTCGTTGCGGACCACACCGACATATTGAGTCATCAAGTCCTGAAGAGGGGCGATACCTCCCTCATCTAAGGAGGCATCCTCGAAGGTCAAATCGGGAGAGGGACTTGGATAAGGCTTGTCCAGCCACTCCGTAAGGGCACAGGCGACCCGGTGACCAAAAACCAATCCCTCGGCTAAGGAGTTGCTCGCCAACCGATTGGCGCCGTGGACGCCCGTTCCCGCACATTCCCCGCAGGCGAAGAGGCGGGCAACGGACGTGCGCCCCCAGAGATCGGTCCGAATCCCGCCCATATGGTAGTGGGCAGCAGGGGCGACCGGAACAGGCTCCCGACCCAGGTTCCAACCCCTCTCCAGGCAGCCTTGGTAAATGCTGGGAAACCGCTTCCTAACGAAGTCCTCACCCCGATGAGAGATATCTAAGTAGACCCGATCAGCACCCGTTTCTTGCATTTGGTCAAAGATGGCTCGGGCGACCACATCACGAGGTCCCAGTTCCGCCAACGGATGATAATCGGGCATAAACCGATAGCCTTTCACATTGAGAAGGTAGGCACCCTCTCCGCGGACGGCTTCGGAGATGAGCAGTCGCGGTCCGCACCCCACTGCCAAGGCAGTTGGGTGAAACTGAACAAATTCCAAGTCCACTAACTCGGCACCTGCCCAAAAACCCAAAGCCAAACCGTCTCCCGTCGCCGTAGGCGAGTTAGTGGTAACCGCATACAGGTTCCCGACCCCGCCGGTTGCCAAGACCGTCACCTTTGACCACCAGACTTCCAGACCATCGGGACCGTGAACGAGCGCTCCCCAACATTGCCCGTTTTCGCAAAGTAACCGGAGAGCTGTCCTGTTTTCTTTAATCTCAGCCCCCTGCTTCCGAACGACATCCAAGAGGACCTCCATCGTCGCCCGTCCCGTCGCGTCACCCCAGGCGTGGGCGACTCGGTGCTCTGAGTGGGCGCCCTCTTTTGCCAGCGCCAACCGCCCATCCTCTTGATCAAAGGGAACCCCCAACTTCCACAGGGCTGCCACTTCCCTGGGAGCCTCGTCCACCAGAACCCGAACCGCCTCCTCATTGCAAAGCCCCTTACCCGCTAAAATCGTGTCCAAAAAATGCTTGTCCGGATGGTCCCTGGGGCAAAGGCTGGCAGCGATCCCTCCCTGCGCCCAGTAAGTATTGCAATCGGTGACGTCTCCCTTAACCAGCACCACTTTCCGCACTTCAGGGGAACTGTTGACCGCACACCACAGACCCGCAATGCCGCCCCCAATGATCAAAATGTCCGTTCTGTCTTCCGTGACGATCATCTCTCCTGCCAGTCCTGTTCTCCTTTACCCCTATTCTTTACTCCTTGGCTTTTCTTCGCAATCTATAGAGCCTATCCGACATCTTTGCTATCAGGGCTTTTGCCCCCTTGCTCATCTTCAAAGAAATGAATATAAGTCTCAGAAGTGGCACCTCTTTCTACCAGCCATCGCTGCAAAATCTGAACGAGTTCCCCTGCCCTCAGTAACCGACCGGAAAAGAGCCTAACCAGTTCTTGGATAGGGATGGTGATGACACCTTTGGCAGTCAGGCTGAGGCGGATGGTGGATGCGTAGGAAAGCCAAATAGAAGAATCGTCTTCGGGTTGAGGTAGGGGGTCACCGCGGTGTCGGCTTTGGACGATCGGTTGCCAATGGCGTCTCACTTCGGGACGAGAGAGCCATTTCTTAAGTTCGTCGCTCGCCATTTCAAGGGATCGTTCCATCTCCTTTGGATCCGCCCGATCGCTGTCGGTCAGTCTCATCCGGCATCGGGGGCAGAACGGGGACTTTTCAAGGGACGCTCGCAGAAGGAGAGGCGATTCGTGGCAGAACAGCGCCATCGTCTGATCCAGTTTGTTGATAACATCCCTGACGGATTCAGGGATGCCCTCAATAAATACAAATTCCGTCAAGAAAGCGACCCGGCGATCTTGCTTAAGGGACTGAAGGCAGCGAAACACCTCTCCTCCGTTAACTTCTTCGTGACGCTGGACATACGCTTGGGCATAAGCATCCCGGAAGGAAGAGAAGGTCTGGAGCCACTCGTTAAAGTGGTTCAGAAGCTGCGAACCGTCTCTGTAGAGGTCTTTCAGCCAGCGGTAAACCTGCTTCAGCCGATCAGGCAGTCCCGCCGGATCGGCTTGCTCCAAGTATTGAAACCCGTCTGATAGCAACGATAGATGAGAGACCAGGTCTGTTAAGGTTTCAAAGTGGTGAAGCGTCTCCTGAAGTTGCTGAGGTGTTATCTGATGCTCTGCCGTCCAAGATTGCAACTGGTTTAGGGCTTGCTCTGCTGTGGGACTATGGAGAAGGATCTGACTCAGTTCCCCCACCACTTGGAGCGCCTCAAGGGACGAAGACCAGGTTCTTGGTGACTCGCCTCTGTCCCGCCACCACTGAAGGAGCCTTGGTTTGATGTCCTGCAAAAGTAACCGCCACTCCTGCGCCTTTTCTTGCAGTGACCGCCAAACTTTTTGCTGATCTGCCACTGTCAAGGATTCTCGCATCTCTCGCCCCAGGATCAGAGCGATGAACGGTTTCAAAGAAACCCAAACCTGTGGGTCCACAACTGAGGCAGACGAAAAACGAACGATGCTTGCCGACAGGGGAACAGAGAGGCTTTCCGGGGATACAGTTTGCCCTGACCGATTCTTTGCCACCAATAAACCCTCGCGGAGCAAAGCGGCAAAAACGAGGGATGCCATCTCCGCAGTCAGCCCCAAAGGAGGTTCTGTCAGCCAACCCTCGGCGTCACGGTAAGAGACCTCATTTCTCATCCGAACCAGGATGGTCCGAACTAGTAAGGCGTGAGGCACTGAGACCTTCCAATCGTCATTCTCCCTCACACACACTCTTAAAGGTGCCGCCACCAGTTCGCACCAACGCTTGACAGCATCGGTCATTTCGGATTTAGGCAAACCCTTCAACAAGAGCCGGCAAAGGGCTTGATAGGTCTGGGGAGACGCTTCTCGTCTCGGTGCGAAGGCGAGGAAATCGGGATAAATCCGATCCAGCAAGATCGCCGAGGCCAATCCGATCAATTCTTCCAGACTGATATTGGGTGTGAGTGCCGGTGAGGTTTTTTCAGCCGCTCCGCCCAGTCTATCAACACTAACGAGTTGTCCGGCACTGTAAAGATGTTGCACAATCTGCACCATTTCCCTTTTCCCTTCGCTCAGTCGTTCGTGAAGGCGAGCCAGAATCGCCTGTCCCAGTTCGCTCTCTTCCAAAGATCGGTCATAAGAGAGAATCCACAGGGCAGCATTTTCCTTCCAGCGCAACAGTTCTGCCTGTTGGATCTCTCGGGGGATCCAGGCGCCGACCCGCGTCGGACGGTTTTCTTTCCCCAAGTCTTTTAGCAGTCCCTCAAAATGGTTCTTTTGCTCACGAGTCGCCAAGGGAAAAGCCAGGAAAAGGTGAATGGTTTCGGGAACGGTGCCCTCCTCCATACTCCGCTGCATTTGCAGAAGCGTTTCAGGACGAAGGGTCCTTAGGTCCTGCAGGGTGATGCCGACAGATCGCCTCGTCTGACGCCAAGCAATCGTGATCAGTCGTGGCTGAGAGGGTGGGGGCAGAAGCCAGTTTTCGGACCGACACTCTGTTGCAAAAGCAATTAGCCGAGGATCCTCATCTTTGAGAGAGGCGAGAATCTGACTCAGCCGTCTCTTCAAGGCTCGTGTCGCTGTCACTTCCGGATTCAAGAGATAAGTGTCCAACGGCGAACCCGTTCTCTTCCCAGCGACCAAGAAATCGGCTTCCTGTCGGAGCCTCTCTAACTTATTCCAAACCTCTGTGGGATCCTCCATTAGGGCGTGAGCAATCCTTTCGGCGGTCGGTTCGGCACCGGCTAACTGAAACGCCAGCAACCCACAGATCAAGCGGGTCCCTCCCGTAATACCCGATTCCTGCTCAACGGCTTCAAAGTGGGGGATGACCCTGGCAGCGTAGGGTCTCAGGTCGGGTTGTAAAGCCATTTCTTCGCGAAAATGGTGGACGATCGCGTCGGGCGTGATGAGTTGATTCCAGGGACGGGACAACGCCTGATTCACCTGCTCTTGGATAAAGGTGACAACGCTTCGGGCGCGCGAGAGAAAGGTCGCTGCCGCTCGCTCCAAGCACCAAACCGTCTCGGGATGAAGAGGGTAGAAGGTGAAGAGATGCTCCGGCGAAAAGGAACGCAGAAACGGCTGTTGCTGTCGCAGACCATTGACAAGGGAAGCAAGGGTCCTTTCATCCTTCTTTTTCAGAAGGACTTTGCTGACCATCTGTCCCGTGTGGGCAAGCCCCAAAAGCCATTTCTGTTGAAAACGGTCTTTAACCTGATCCCAAGCGTATGCCGCTGAATGATGCAAATTTTCCCAGCCCTTCTGAAGGACACCGACGATGGTCACCGGGCGCCGAGCAGCAACCTGGGCAAGAAATTGCAAAAAGGAGGCATCCCTCACAAAACCGTCCGCAGGACGCCCATTCAGATACAGCGCCAGGTCATCCAAAAGGAGGACCAACCCAGCCTTATCTTTTGCTCTGAGGAAAGAAAGGACCGAGTCCATCCAGTCGGCTCTATTAGCAAGATGTTGGGGCAACGAAATGTTCTGCCTCTGCCCTTCGCGAAAGACTTCCTCGGCAATCGCCTGGTCCAATGACGACGATCCGGGGTCATATTCGTCAAGAGGGCAATAGACGACAAACCACTCTTTTTCGCCGAGAAACCCAGTCGCGGCGGACCAATCGGGGTGCGACTGTGTAAACCGCTTGCGAAGGGTGACGCTCTCAGCGATCAGTCCCATGACGGACAAGAGATGGGACTTACCACTACCGTAAACACCACTGACAAAAAACGCACCACCATAGTGAAGTCCTTTTATCAAACCATCAAAAGCCGCTGCATTGGATCCTTCGGAAACAATGTAATTGTCAATGAGCCGGCAAAGATAATTATCATCCGATAATGTGGCGCGTCCATCCCGCACCAATGCTAACGGCACCACAGGAACAACAGGATTCACCTCAACTAAGTCCCCTATGGTAAGCGCTTCTGTGCCATTCATTTTTTTCACACCCCGTTCCTGTGGTGGACCGGCAACTCTATCACAAGACGGTTAGATTGACTTTACGACCAATAAGTTAAGGAATGGCATTGAAGAGCGTTGTGTTTCTTATCTGACCCGATTGATGGAGCGCAGATTTAAAAAATTCTTTAAAAGGTCTTTGCCGACGGTGGTGAGGATGGATTCGGGGTGGAACTGGACGCCTTCTAAGGATAATTCAGGAGGAAAATCCTTGTGTCGGACGCCCATTATTTCTTGATCGTCCAGGCTAACAGCAGTGACCGTCAAGCAATCGGGTAAAGATTCCTTCTCTATTACAAGGGAATGATAGCGGGTCGCTTCAAAAGGGTTCTCCAAATTCGCAAAAATTCGCTCTTGATCGTGACGAATGAAGGAGGTTTTGCCGTGCATTAGTTTTTTCGCCCGAACGATCCGTCCGCCAAAGGCAGCCCCGATCGCCTGATGCCCTAAACAGACGCCCAAGATCGGTATCTTCCCCGCCCAGCGGCGGATGATGTCCACCGACACCCCCGCCTCCGCTGGCGTGCACGGTCCGGGGGAAATGACGATGCGATCGGGTTCTATTTCCTTAACCTGCTCCGCCCCGATGGCATCGTTCCGGTAAACGATCACCTCGGCACCTAACTCCCCCAAATATTGGACGAGGTTGTAGGTGAAACTATCATAGTTGTCAATGACCAGAACTCGTGCCATCGGTTCGTTCCCTCTTTTCTTAGGCAATGGTAGACAAATATTGCCACTACCACTCAAAGAAGAGCACTAAGGTGTTAGTGGGGATCCTATTTCGCCTTTTCTCTTGTCGTGAAACCGCTACCAATTGCTGGCTCTTCGGAAGAGATTGCCCCTCCCTCTTTCCACCAGCCCTTTCATTTCCAAGGTGGTCAGCGCCGAAAGAGTTTCTCCAACGGTTAGGTTGGTTTCCCGAACCAGATCGTCAGCGTGCTTCCACTCGTGACCGATGGCGTCCCAAAGCCTTTTTTCGGACGCAGACAGTTCTGGGACCGGTTTGGGGACTGCCGCCGTCCTCCTCACGGAAATGGGGGCAGGTTGGGGTGCCGCACGATCCCGCCGTTGCTGGCGGGCAAGGGTAGGCGGGATGGAAAGGTCCTGCAAAAGGTCAGTGACACTAGTGAACGGATGAGCCCCTTCTCGGATGAGACGGAGATTCCCCTGATAGGAGGGATCGTCATAGGGACCTGTAACGCAATAAACTTCCCTGCCCTGCTCATTTGCCCAGTCGGCGGTAATCAAGGCACCACTGCCTTCGGGTGCTTCTCCGACGATCGTCGCCAGACTCATCCCGCTGATGATCCGGTTCCGAAGGGGAAAGTGCCAAGGCTTGGGAGCCGCTCCGAAGGGGAATTCGGTGATCACGGCGCCACTTTCTGTGATCTTGCGGGCTAACTCCCGATGGGATCGGGGATAGACGATATCCAGACCGCTTCCCAAGACAGCGATGGTTCTGCCCCCTGCTTCTAAAGCACCCCTGTGGGCAGCACCGTCTATACCCTCTGCTAAGCCGCTGACGACCGTTATCCCGGCTTGAGCCAGTTCATAGGCAATTTGGTAGGCAGCCCGGGCACCGTAAGGTTTCGGTTTTCTGGTCCCGACTAAGGCGACCGCCCACTCGTCACCGTCCTCAATAGTCCCTAGGACATTCAGCACCACTGGGGCGTCCGAAAGCCGCCTGAGGAGGGGAGGATACCGTTCGTCCCGGATCGTTAAGAGCCAAGCGCCCATCGCCTGGGCTTTTGCCCAATCTCTTTCTGCCTGGACATCCCTTTGAGCTTGGCGAATTTTGGTCAGGTGCAGTTCACTAATGCCCCGAACCCTCAAAAGGGTGGAATCGGAAGCGCCGAAAATCTCTTCGGGACCACCCAGCAGTTCCAAGAGGATGCGGAGTCGTTCCGGCGACAGACCGGTTCGGCTGAGGCGATACCAGAGGAGGGCTTCCTCAGGCTTCACAGCCCGTCCCTCTTAGGATGCTGGAGTTGCTTTTTCCGGACCCGTTCCTTCCCCCGGTGGGCTGGTGCCGCTTGGAAGGGGAAGAGTTTCTATGTGAACTTCGCCTGAAGGAAGGGCGGCTTTGGTAACGGCAAGGATCTTGTCTGCCAGATCGGCTAAGCGGTTCTCGTGGAGTTGGTAGACTTGGATCAATTGTTGTTCCAACGACGACACTTTTTGCCTCTCGGCTTCCAATTGCTTCTTAGTTTCTGCGAGGGCTCGGGACTGCTCCCCTACCCTTTTCCGGGCGGCAGACCATCCCCAGACGAAACCGATGAAACAGGCGATGGCAGCCGAAAAGAGGATCAGTTCCGCAGGACGAAGGGCAATGCCCATATCTCTCCACTGGTCAAAGCCGAGAGAAGAGAAAACGGTGATGCCTCTCCAAAAATGGATGATCACCATTTTTGAGGCGGGATCATAGAAACCAGCAACATTGTTAATCCAAACGAAATAACCAATGTAGACAAACAAGAGAAGAAGTAGGATAGCCGATAACCAAGCCCTCATTGCCGCCACCGATCCCTTAGTATTCCCCTTCGCCCCTTCCTCTTGCCGGTCCGCCTCCTGGTGCACCCGGCACTTGCCCGCCCGGCATTCCGGGGGCACCGGGCATCCCTAACCCTGCTTGAGCCGTCGGCAGTTCCGGAGGCGGTAAACTATTGTCTACTCGGATGCCATATCGGGCTTCGCCCACATTTCCTGCATAATCACTTGCCCGAACCACCACGACATACTCCCCATCCGCCAGCGGTGGTATGGTTGCGATCCGAGCCGGTCGCTCCCCCGCTCTCGCCTCCCGCCGGAAGATCGTATGGACATTAACCAAAATCTGACCCCGCGCCGGGTCAAACTCGGAAGTCACATCCACCTGTCTATTGGTCCGCGATTCTAAAAGAAATGCCTGCACTGTTCTCTCATCCACGCCCGAACCGGGGTCGTAAACGAGGACTCTCAGATGAATGGGTGCCCTCCCCGGGATAGCCGGAACTTCCTCAAAACTGGCATCGTCAGGGATGGAGTAACCAACCTGCTGGCGGCTGGCGCTGAGAAGGAGGAGGAAGGGATCCCTGAAAAGGGGGGGAGTCGTGTCCCTCACCAGTTGGACGGGCGCCATTGCATAGATCCTACCGGCAGCGTCGCAGACCATTAGCCCGAACGGAGCTGCAGCTAACGGTCCCAGGATGGACACATTTCTCAAATTCACATCCCGATCCGCCAGTCGGTATCGCCAACGGACCCTTCCCGTCTTGGCTTCCAAAGCGTAAAGGAGACCCTGAAAACTGGCGACCCAAACAAAGTCAGGAGTTGCCAACACGGGGGCGGACACGGGCGACCCCAACTCGGTCCGCCACAAAATGCTCAGGTCCCGTGACCGCAAGGCATAGACAATGCCGGCATCCGTTCCCACATAAAGGTTGCCGTCAGGAGAGAGAGCGGGAGCGCCCCGAATCGTTCCCCGAAGGCGGGTCCGAAAGCCCAGGGTCCCGAACTGGGCGTTCACGCGGACCACGAATTCGCCCACACCGACAAAGACGGCATTCTGACTGGGATCGTAAACGGGGTCCGTGATGTTGCCCCCAGCCGGCAACAGCGGGCGAGCGTATAAGCGAACCTTCGCCTTTTCCCCTTCTCCAGAAACCTCAAAGAAGAAAAGCCGCTGTGAGGTGGTGCCCAAGCAAAGGCGGATGGCACCATTCCAATCCCAGAAAGCGAAGTTAGTCACCGATCCATATCCGAACGTGACGGACCCCGGACTGATGGCACCAGCACCGACGGGCGTGTAGTGCAGGGTCCCGTCCGAAGTGGCAGCGAACAACACGCCTTTGTAAACCCCGACGCTGTTGACATTAACCCGACCACAAGAGAGGCTGGTGCCGAAGGAGCCGTCGGCTGTAGAGAGTGACAAAACATCGCCCTGCCCAGTCCCCACATAGACGAACCCATCACCAATGGCTGCTGCTGTCAGAATGGAATAAGGCAAATTGTCCTTTTCCCACTTGATAGCGCCAGTGACAATGTCCAAGCAGGTGACCGTGTTGATCCCCGTCCAATAGACCGATTGACCATCGTGGGTCACCCCATCTCGGTGGTTGCGGGCAGGTCTCATCGGCAAAAAATACCAAAACGATCCCAAAGGCGGCTGAAGGGAAACGGGACCGAATCCGTCGTTAACCGGATAGCCCCTTGGCGCTTTCCAGGTAATCGTTGCCTGCTGCCCGACGACCAGCGCCGTAACGATTCCGACCGCAACTGCTATCAGCACACCCACCCGGCGCTGTCTCATTTTTTGCTTCCCTCCTTGTCCTCGCAAAAAGGATAGAGCAATTGCTTAGAGCCCGTCACCAATCTCCTTTTTTCACAGGTTAGCAGTTTGGAACCCCATTGTCAGGAACGGTTTTTGAAAATGTTTGAACTTTCGTCCTCCGAATTCTGCCCAAAGGGACCAACTGGTAGGTCTAAAATAAAGAGCCTGCCTTTATGCCGTCTCCCATCCTCCTCGGTCCAGACTTCGGTAGGAAACTGCCTCAGCGATGTGACGAGCCTGAATCGTTTCCGACCCTTCCAGGTCCGCGATCGTGCGGGCAACCTTGACGATCCGATCGTGGGCTCTTGCGGACAGCCCTAATGTTTGGATAGCACTTTTAAGGATTGTCTTTGCATCTTCTGCTAGCACGCAAACCGAGCGAATCAGTCTTGGTGGAATCTCCACATTGCAGCGAAACGGCAAACCCAGTCGCTTAAACCGTTCTTCCTGAAACTGGCGCGCCCGCAGGACCCGTTCCCGAATGCTTTGCGACGGTTCTCCTGATCCTGGTTCCAGTATCTCCTCTGCTGTCAGACGAGGAACTTCCAAATGAATGTCAAAACGATCTAGAAGGGGACCGGAAAGTTTCCGGCGATAAGATCGGACCTGAAAGGCGGAGCAGGTGCACCTTCGGGAAGGGTCGCCCGCGAAGCCGCAAGGACAGGGGTTCATCGCTGCCACAGGAAGGAAGCGGGCGGGGAAGGTAACCGTGTGCGTCGCTCGGGCAACAGTCACCGTTCCTTCCTCCAGGGGCTGGCGGAGAGCCTCCAAAACATCCCGATGAAATTCCGGCAATTCATCCAAGAAAAGGACGCCGTGATGAGCAAGAGAGATTTCCCCTGGCTTGGGGACGGAACCACCTCCGATCAACCCGGCAGCGGAAACGGAATGGTGCGGTGCCCGAAAAGGTCGTTGGAGCATCAAGCCGACGCCTTTCGGCAACTTGCCGGCGACACTGTAAATTTTTGTGACCTCCAGCGCTTCCTCAAGAGTCAACGGGGGCAATATCGTTGGCAGCCGTTTCGCCAGCATCGTCTTGCCCGCTCCGGGCGGTCCGATCATCAAGACCGAATGCCCTCCGGCAGCAGCGACTTCCAAGGCTCTTTTGGCACTCTCCTGCCCCTTTACCTCCGAAAAGTCCACGTCATAGACAGCGTCTTCAATAGAGACAGCCGTCGGTTCTAAAGGCTCCAGTTCACCGATGGCTGCTTGGACCGCCTGGGGAAGGGACCTCACCGGAAAGACTTTTAGCCCATCAACGACGGAGGCTTCTCGGCTATTGTCGGCAGGAACGATCAACCGGTCCCTTTTCTGACCCTTTGCTTCAAGAGCAATTCCGAGCACACCTGTGACAGGCTGGACAGTGCCATCCAACGACAGTTCACCCAGTGACAAAGTGCCCTCTGGGAGAGAGGGCATCTGTCCCGTCGCCAGCAAGATCCCCAGTGCGATGGGAAGGTCAAAGGCGGGACCTTCTTTGCGGACATCGGCAGGAGATAAGTTGACTGTGATCCTCTTTGGCGGGAACTCGTAGCCACAGTTCCGAATCGCCGCGCGGACCCTTTGGGCGCTTTCTTGAACTGCCTTATCGGGGAGACCAACAATTTGGAAAGACGGAGCCCCCGGCGATAGGTCTACCTCCACTCGCACCAAGTAGGGGTCCAGACCCCAAACAGCCCCGCTTTCCAAAACTGCAAGCATTGAAAACCCCCAAAAAAATTCTGTCATACCGTGTGGGACACCCTCATCGTTGACGATGATGGCTTATGGCAAACTATAGAGATTGAAATAATCGGAATAGACTTTGGAGGGCGAATGATGAGTCGTGCCGATTCCGTGCGCTTGACGAAGGAGCAGATTCTCCGATATTCTCGCCACTTAATCCTGCCCCAAGTGGGGATGGCAGGGCAGAAGAAACTAAGGGCAGCGAGCGTCCTGATCGTTGGGATGGGGGGACTGGGTTGCCCCATCTCTCTTTACCTGGCTGCAGCGGGCATCGGGAAACTGGGCTTGGTGGATTTTGACCTGGTGGACCGGACTAATCTTCAAAGACAGATTCTTTATGGCGAATCCGTAGTTGGCGTCCCCAAAGTGGAAGCCGCCCAGGAAAGAATTCAGGATTTGAACCCCGATGTGGAAGTGGAGACCTACCCAGTCCGACTCAGTTCGGAAAATGCCCTTGCTATTATGTCTGAATACGATGTGATCATAGATGGGACCGATAACTTCCCCACCCGCTACCTAACCAACGATGCTGCTGTTCTGCTGGGAAAGCCCTATGTGTATGGAAGCATCTTTCGGTTTGAGGGGCAGGTTTCCGTCTTTCTCTCTTGCCCCTTCAACGGCTTTGACCGGGGTCCCTGCTATCGTTGCCTTTTCCCTTCACCGCCGCCTCCCGATGCCGTCCCGTCCTGCGCTGAGGGGGGAGTGTTGGGAGTCCTCCCTGGGATCATCGGCGCCTTTCAGGCAGCCGAAGCGATTAAGTTGATTGTCGGGATCGGTCAACCCCTCATCGGTCGCCTCCTTCTTATGGATACCCTGAGTATGGACATAAGGACGGTCCGGATCCGGCGCAACGCCGACTGCCCCGTCTGTGGCGATCAGCCAACGATCCGAGAATTGATAGACTATGAAGAGTTTTGCGGCATCGGACGCCGACAGCCGGCTGTTTCTGACGAGCTGTTGGTCACTCCATTGGAACTAAAAAAACTTCTTGAAGAAGACCTGTCGTTGATCCTGTTGGATGTCCGAGAACCGGAGGAATTAGAAATATCCGAGTTTCCCGCCCCCTTTCACCATATCCCTCTGGACGATTTACCGAGCCGGGTGCACGAACTGGATTCTGCGAAGACGATCGTCGCCTTCTGCCGAGACGACATCCGCAGCCGCCACGCCGGTGAACTGCTCCGGCGCTTTGGGTTTTCTAAAGTCAAGGTCCTCAGGGGAGGACTCAACGCCTGGTCAAGAGAAGTGGATCCCTCGGTGCCCCAGTATTAAGGTGGAGGAACTGTCGCCTCACTTTTCGTGATTAAATACTTTTAGATTGACGACTGACCGTTTGCACAGGAAGGGGGGCGCAACGGGTGAAAACCATCGGGCGATTTTTCGCTGCATTGTTTGCGGGCGGCGCCGTCTTGATGATAGGGGGATGTGGGGGAGGCGGAAGACCTGTCCCCGGACCGACTCAGGGAACCAGGCAAGTCAGTTTTCGCCAAGATGTTCAGCCCATTTTCAACCGCAGTTGTGCTGCTGCACGGTGTCACGGGAGTGAGGATGCTCAGGCAGGACTCATTCTTTCCGCCGATGTCTCATACGGTCAGTTGGTTAACATCCGCAGCACCCAGAATAGGGACTACATCAGAGTGATACCGGGCAATGCTGCCAACAGCCTTCTTTACCGCAAACTGGCAGAGGACCGACCACCGGTCGGGGTGAAAATGCCGCCGGGTGGGAGCCTGTCCGACAGTGAGATCGCTCTCATCCGTGACTGGATAAACCAAGGTGCTTTGAATAATTAGAATCGCCAGACTAAAGGATCTTGGCAGATAGCTGAAAGATCGTGATCCCCGGCTTGAGGACATATTCGGACTGAAGTTGTCTGAGGATGGCAACCAGGTGGGGGACATCGGCTTCCTCAAGAGCGATCAGAAGAATGTTGTTGAGACCAGGAAAAATCGGATCCCCTTTTTTGAGCCCCTGACCACCTTTTCCTTCAGCGTCCCGAATCTGGGTGTAGCCATCCAAGTTCAGTTCTTCCAGCCGTGACATTAAGTCCATTTCCACCGCCCGATCATAGATGATCAACAGAAGGGCTTTTTGGTCGTTCACAATCTCTTACCCCCTAAAGGGTGCTATAGACTACTGCGCGACAATGGCGCTGAGGATGTGGCGACATAGTGGGCAAGAAGACCGATGACAGGAGGAACCCAAGCGGTTAGGAGAAACCTCAACACAACTAAACGGTAACCGACAAAAGCGATTTCCATTGGATAACGGGTAAAAGACAGAAGGGACCAGGCAGTCAAGTAGGCGACGATGGTGCCGACACCAGCACCTGCCTTGATTAAGATAAGGGCAATAGGGAAACTGGTGTAGGGACCGCCGGGTGTCAACGCCCCTGCCAACACACCCAAAAGAACTCCACGAACCCCTGCTTCTTGAGATAGCCATCTTTGGACCCATTGGGCGGGAATAAGCGTTTTAAGAGCACCCTCAATGAGAAAGGCACA
>JANXBO010000002.1:56505-101320 GCA_025057575.1 Candidatus Caldisaccharidevorator malaysiensis | reverse complement strand
GGGACAGGAGCAAGAGTCTCTATATCGCGACCATCAACCGTGATGTGAAAATTACCGCCGCCCAAATCCTGCACGCTGGTAGGTCCCCCTGGTGCGCCAATGGTTACAAGCTGGGTAGGCCCCTCGTTTTCTACTACGTTCACCTCTGAAGGTGGTCTGGGACCTTCTCCCGAACAACCCGCAAACAAGCCAACAACCGCTAATGACAGAACCAAGCCCAGCGCAAGCCGATACCGCTTCGCCATCTCGCACTTCGCCTCCTCCATCTGATTTTAACTACCCATTGTGCCACAAGACCGTAGGCAAGTCAACGACAAAGATCACAGGCTTCCTTCCCATTCGGCGAAACAGTCGTAGGGATGGATAGATTCCATTGAAACGCACCGGACCCGTGCCCAGGAGCCGGGGTAGGCTTTCTTCAAGGCGACGACGCAGTGGCGGACCACATCTTCTACGAATCGGGGGCTCTGGTGCATCTGCTCCACGACCCTCTTTTCGTCCGGTCTCTTAAGAAGCAAGCGAACGGGGGACGAAAACGCTGCTTCCGCCAGGGTAGCCAGTTCCGTGGCGTTGACTCTGTTGCCGTTGGTTTTGACTGCAACGGTCAGGCTACCCCTCTGGTTGTGGGTGATACCGCCCGTCATCGCCATCGCACAGGGGCAGGCAAGGGCGCCGACCACCTCCACTCCGATGCTTTTCTCTTCCGTAGCTGTGTTATAGGTCGCAA
The DNA here is from genome assembly GCA_025057575.1 of Candidatus Caldisaccharidevorator malaysiensis. GTDB lineage: Bacteria > Armatimonadota > Fervidibacteria > Fervidibacterales > Fervidibacteraceae > Caldisaccharidevorator > Caldisaccharidevorator malaysiensis. The sequence goes on along the minus strand of JANXBO010000002.1, from coordinate 100,593 downwards.
AAATCTTGTAGGGATGCCCCTCCCGATGGGACTCGCCTTCAATTCTCAGGGTGCAGTAGGCGGCATAGTCGTGGGCGTTCAGTATGTCCTTTGCCAGGCGTTCTGCAAGGTCCTCGTAGGAATCGGCTTCCATTGGCATTTGAAAGGTGCTGACGATTTCTTCGGCGAACCGGCTCATATGAGCGCCCCTCTGGTCGGGCGGAAGGTTGACGGATGCTTCAATGGTGACGAAGACCCGTAGGTTTTCCCCGCTCTTGCGGACGAGGACGGGATAGCGGAAATTGGTCACCCCGACCCTCGTCAGGTCTATCTCGTGCTCCGGTGTTTCGGATTGGACATCCGCCAAGCGTTCTAACTCCGTATTTAATGACCAACGCGTTTCTTTCTCCAAATTGCCTCACCTGCTGCAACGGCTTCAACCGGACGCTGGCACCTTCGCTTTTGGACCAGTCATATCCGGATCCTGATTTTGCGTCCAAGAATAATAACGCAAAGGACCACCAAGACATTACCCAATCTGCTTTCCAGCAGGTCCGCCAACTGATTTTCTGCTCTTACCCAGCGCTTGTTTCCTGCCTCGCGCACTTTTCGTCTCAGAATGAGAAAATCAACATACAGGCTATGGTAAACTGGAAAAGTAGATGTCCTTATGGGTTAAAGAAAACAAAGGGGCAAAGGAGTGACGAGGGATTGATGGGGTTAATGGGTCTGTTGCTGGTGGCAACTTTACTTGTCCTCTTGTCCGCAAGCCCCGGTTGGTCCGATTTTCCGACCCTGGACAATTTTAACGTGGTCTGGGAGACGCCCTCTCAGGACGCCTTGGGGTCTATGCCCTTGGGCAACGGGGACATTACCCTGAACGTTTGGGTGGAAGAGGACAAAGACCTGCTCTTTTACATCGGCAAGTCGGACTCTTGGGACGAGTTCAACCGGTTGCTGAAAGTGGGCAAAGTGCGCTTCTCGTTGTCGTCGAATCCCTTCAAGAGGGGAGAAAACTTCCGGCAGGAATTGGTTTTGCGGCGGGGGGAAATTTTGATTACCGCTGGAGGGGTCCACTCACCTGCAGTCACGTGCCGCCTTTGGGTGGACGCTCACTTACCGGTCATAACGGTGACCATTGACAGCCGCCGCCCTATTTCTGTAACGACCAGTTTGGAACTTTGGAGAACAACACCAACGATCATAACAAGTTCCGAGAGCAGCGACATTTATCTTGACTGTCCCAATCCACCTCAACTCGTTCTGAAACCCGATACCATTGCGGAAGAGGTAACGGAAGGTCTTTGCTGGTTTCATTTCAACGGGAAATCCGAGGCAGCGGACGTAACGATGGCGTTACAGGACTTGACCGATGCGCCCTGGCACGATCCTTTGGACGACCGAATCTTTGGCGGATTAGTTCTCGCCCACGGACCGGCGACAAAGATCAATCAGACGCAGATGACGACACCCTTAGGAAATCGGCATCGGTTCAGCATCTGCATTTTGACTCAACAACCGTCTTCCCCAGAAAAGTGGCTTTCCGACATTCGTTCGCTGGCAAAGAAGATAGCAAAAATGGACTGTCAAAAAAGAAGAAGGGATCACATCCGATGGTGGGACGCTTTTTGGAAGAGAAGTTGGATACTGATTCGCGATAGAGAGGTAGAACTCTCCTCCCCCGTGCCGTCTAACAGCCATCCCTTAAGGATTGGTGTGGATCAGGCAGGCGGTAGTATTTTCAGAGGCGACATCGCCCGAGCATCTGTCCTCAGAGGTTCTCTGTCACCAAACCAGATACAAGACCTTTTTAAGGGACCCAAAAAGGTCTTAGCAGGATCCCGGGTGGCCGTCAGTCGGATTCGCCCAAAAACAGGAACCATCCTCAATGCCGATTTGGAGAAACTGTCCAGTTTTACCTGTGAAGCCTGGGTCCGTGTGAAGGACGACGATGCGGGTGGCAGGATTTTTGATAAGATTACTCCCGGGGGGTCGGATGGTTTTTTGTTGGATACCTATCCAGGAAAGAGCGTCCGACTGATTGTCGGATCCCGAACCCTATTGGTCAAAGATGTGTTGCAACCCGACACTTGGCATCACATCGCTGCCGTCATCGCACAGGGCAAGTTGCAAATTTATTTGGACGGGCGTTGGCTTGCTGGTGATGAAAATCCCGCTGGTTATGATGTCTGCCGAGCCTACATCCTTCAGCGATTTATCACTGCCTGCGCGGGTCGTGGTGCCTATCCGATCAAATTTAACGGTTCCACCTTCGTGATGCCCTATCCAGGTCAACCCTACGATGCCGATTACCGCCGATGGGGACCCGGTTATTGGTGGCAGAACACACGCCTACCCTATTATAGCGCCGCCACCAGCGGTGATTTTGATATCCTCCAGCCCTTCTTTAAAATGTATGCCGGCGAGGTCTTTGAGGTGTGCCGATACCGGACCCGCCACTATTTTGGGTTTGATGGAGCCTATTTTCCAGAATGCATTTATCCTTGGGGTGCTGTCTTTCCAGCCACTTACGGTTGGGAGCCACCGGCTGCAGAAAGACAAGACAAACTGCAAACTTCCGGCTGGCACAAGTATGAATGGGTCGGGGGCTTAGAGTTGGCGTTCCTGATGTTGGACTACTACGAGCACACCCTGGACGAAACTTTTTTGAAAAAAAGAGCCGTTCCCCTTGCCATAGAGGTCCTTAAATTCTTCAATAACTTTTATCGGACAGGATCGGACGGTCGCTTAGTTATGGAACCATCCCAAGCACTGGAGACCTGGTGGGAGTGCCTCAATCCAATGCCGGAAGTCGCTGGTCTGCACGCCATCACTCAAAGACTCCTTTCTCTGCCGCCCCGTATCCTTGCCAAAGAACAAAGGGTTTTTCTGGAAGAATTTCAGAGAAAAATACCACCCCTGCCGGTCCGTCAGATGAACGGTCTGACTTTGCTGGCACCCGCTGAGAGGTTCGCAAAGGAAGCCAATGTAGAAAACCCGGAGTTATACGCTGTCTTTCCGTTCCGGCTCGTTTCTTTTGAAAAAGAGAATGCTCCGTTGGGGATCAATGCCCTTCACCACCGCCGGCACAGGGGAAACTTCGGATGGCGACAGGATGATATTTTTATGGCATACCTGGGTGTAGCCGACCAAGCCCGTGACTACATCGTCGGTCGTGCCCGAAACAAAGATCCTCTTTGCCGCTTTCCTGCCTTTTGGGGTCCCAACTACGACTGGACGCCCGATCAGGACCACGGGGGCGTTCTAATGAAAGCCCTTCAGGCAATGCTCCTTCAGACGGAGGGGAAGAAGATTTTCCTCTTTCCCGCCTGGCCGCGAAACTGGGATGTCTCCTTCCGCTTGCATGCACCCTACCGAACAGTCCTTGAAGGCAAACTGGTCAACGGTCGCCTTGTTTCTCTTAGGGTAACCCCTCCGTCCCGACGCCAGGATGTGACCATACTGAAGCCTCAATAGTCGCAACAGACTTTTAAGAAGTCGAGACTGGTTCCTTGACACCCCAATACAGCCCTATAGCGGAATAGCGGGTTAAGGCGAAAAGAAGCCTCCAAGTAAGCAAAAAACGACGAAGAGACCACCGCATCATCAAACCGATCAAAAGCCTTGCTTCCACCAATGCTTCCTCTTTATCGGTCCCTTGCCACCAATAAGGCAATTGTTGAATACTCTTCACGCAAAAACCAAATGATTTCAATATCTGACACCACTCTTCGGAAGTCAAAATCTCAAACTGAGGAACTTGAAAGACCTCCCTTGCCAGCCTATTAATACGATCTATTTTCTTGTCTTTAAAAGTTATTTCCAACAAAGCGATTTGTCCTTCCCTCTTAAGAACACGAGAAGCCTCGGATAGTGCTTTCTCTTTGTTCACAAAATTGAGGACCGATTCGCTAAAGGCACAATCTACACAGTTATCTCTCAACGGAAGGCGTTCAATGTCACCTTTTAAAACGATGACCCGATCCCGTGCGAATTGAGTCCGTTGGCGCGCTTCTTTAGCCAATTCGCTCTTCAGTTCTACACCGATGATTTTAACAGGATAACTTTGAGACACGAAGGTTAGGGTTCTCCCCGAACCACAACCCAGGTCTAAGACCACATCCCCTTCTTTCAGATCTAATTTTTCAAAAAGAGTTTTTGTCGCCTCTTTACCGCCAGGATGAGTCGTGACGCCAATCTGCGCAATTGTTGTTAGGAAGTCACTATCCCTTCTGTCCTTTCGTAACAAGGTCACTGCATCCTTTCAAGACAAAAATGCCGTAAGGTTACCAAACGCTGCAATCCACGTCCATTTGCCCTCTCTATCGCCCGCAAGGCTTTTTGGGTTGTCAATTACAGCGCACAATTTTATTCCCTTATTTTAGGCTCATATAGACGCTGCCCATTCGAGTATCGGTGACAAGCGCTTAGTAGCCCGATGTCTTTAAAGACGGTCTCGGTTGTGTCTCTTAGGCGAACAGAACCACCTGCTTATTAGTGCCAAAATATGCACCACGAGAGAGGTCTTGTGCACCCTCAGCGAGGTGATGGCAGTGGTGCGGGGTCGTCGTTGGTTGCTGGGCGCGGGTCTGGCTCTCGTCTTCAGCGCTGTCCCCTTGGCTCCCCAAAAAGAAGTGACGCCGGTTGCGGAAATCCTGGCTGGCAAGCACACCAATCAAACCGTCACCGTCCAAGGGCGGTCTGGCTACATCATCCGTGAGGAGACGACCGCAACGACAACCGTGTTCACCCTTAGGGATGACTATGGAGACGAGATCAGAGTCCGCACCAGCAAACCAGAAGGACTTCAAATGGGCGTTACCTACCGCGTCCAAGGCACCGTCGTTTCGTCAGGAGATCGTTTCTACCTCATTGAAATGGACCGGGTCAACTTGGGCACTCCGCCCGCACTGGGACCGCCCCCGCCGGCACCCGCCGCTCCCTGGTGGCAGGAGAACTGGCTGCTCCTTGCCATTGGTGGATCCGCCATTCTCCTGGCGTTTCTGATCCTGGCTTACTTTGTCGCTCGGACCCGACGGGAAGCACGGGAAGAGTTAGAGGCACTCCGGCGCAGGGAAGAGGCACTAAGACGCCAACTGGAGGAATCCCGAAAGGCTGCTGAAGAGGCAGCTCCTCTAGCGCCCGCTCCCGTCGCCCCTCCGCTCCCTGCCCTACCCTTCACCGAGCGACAGACGGATATGGCAGGTCCCGACATCTTCTTTCCGCCCCGAAAACTCACTGACGAAATGTGGGGCACTCTGGAAATTCTTTCGGGACCTGACCAAGGCAAACGGTTTCCCATCGGCGGGCGCCGGATCGTCCTGGGCAGGACCGAAGGGGATATTCGGTTCCCTAACGACTCAACCGTCTCCGCCAATCACGCAGAAATCGTCGCCACCGCAGACGGGCGGATCCTTTTTGTGGACCACTCCCGAAATGGGTCCAAGGTCAACAACCAGGTCGTCCACTACTCCCAGGTGGAAATCCACCCGGGTGACACCATAGAGATCGGTCTGACCGCTCTCAGGTTTATGGGGAAAGCCCCTGCCCCTGTCGCCCCGCCGGCAGTTCCTGCCACCGAGTCAGTTCCCCTCCCCCAGCAACCGACTCAATTGGGCATCCCTGCCGCCCAGGATCTCCCCCACGCCCCCACAGGTCTCTTCTTGGGGGCGGAACTGGAAGTCATCAAAGGTCCCGACAAGGGAAAGCGGTTTCCCCTCGTCAAAACCGTCACCACCATCGGAAGAATGGAGGACCGGGATATCCAGTTAACGGACATCACTGTTTCCCGACGGCACGCCGTTTTGGAACTTCGGGCGGGCAAATTTTACCTTCGCAACGAAAGTAGTCAAGGGACACGGGTCAACAGCGAAATGGTCCAACTGGAGAAGGAACTGGAAGGCGGAGAAGACATTGAAATGGGCGGCACCGTCCTAAAGTTTCTCACCACCCAAACCCAGACCGATGCAACAAGGTAGGCGAACCCAACGATGACGCCCCTAAGAAATTGGTCTAATGTCAACTCAATCGTCGGCTCATGTTCTCTGAAAATCGGAATTGGAGACTAAAAGTGTTTCGCTCGGTATCATTTCGTGATGATATCTTGAGGGACAGACAATTGTGTTACAGTTAATTGGTTAAGTGATAAAGTGATGAAAAGTGGTATTAGGTTTTCAATTTGAGCCGCCACCGTTACCAATTTGAGAGGAGCGATTGTTATGCCATCTAACCCCAGTTTGCCCATAGAAATAGCAGCCGTAAGTGATATGGGACTGGTGCGTTCGGACAATGAGGACAGTTACCTTGTTTATCTTCCCCCTGTTCAGGAAGCCGAGGCATTGGGGGTGAGGGCGGTGGCGGTGGTGGCGGACGGGATGGGAGGGCACGCGTTGGGTGAGCGGGCAAGTGTGGCGGCAGTGAAAGCCTTCACTGAAGGGCTTTTTAGTGCGTTGATGAGAAAACAAGGACCGATGGAACAGGCTCTCCAGCAGGCTTTACAATACGCCAATGATGCTGTTCTCCGGCTGGGCGATGAGGCATCCAAGGGGCGCCCCGGAACCACCCTCACCGCTTTGATCTTGACTGATGATAGTTTTTATATCACCCACATTGGTGATAGTCGGGCATATCTTTTCAGGGACAATCAGATGAGGCAGTTGACAGACGACCATACTTGGGTGGCTCAGGAAGTTGCCGAAGGGCGAATGAAACCCGAAGAGGCAAAAAATTCTCCTTTCGGGAACTATCTGACCCGTGCCTTAGGCGCCAAGGAAAAATCGGACGGGGACGTCATTGCCGGCGGACTGAGGGAAGGTGATCTCTTCCTTCTATGTTCCGACGGGTTGACCACTGTCGTCACGGACGCCGAGATTTTGGAAGCGTTAAAGGACTCCCCCTCTCTTCAGTTGGCATCTGGTCGTCTGGTATCCCTGGCGCATCAAAGGGGTTCTCCGGACAACATTACTTTGATCGCTGTCCAATTGGGCACATCGCCAACTTTACACTTGCAAACTTCTAAGCAAACCGAGATTGTGAAACCCTTTCCTCTTCCCATTGCGAAACCAACGAAAATACCAGCCCGCTTACCTCTGTGGCTCCTTCTTTTGATTGCAGGTGCCTTTATCGGACTGACAATCGTTCTTTTCTCACTCGCAAAACCTCAAAACAAAAATGCCGATTACACCCCTCCACCCGTCAGACCCCAAATGATATTAGCACCTCGTCAACCACCTCCTATTCCAAACATCACGCTGACAGTTCAATTACAACCAGACGGCTTGTTAATTGTGGCAGAGAAGGCAGCCCTATCCGCTAAGCCTGCCGAAAGAAAACCTGAGCAGATAGGCAATGATATCTTTCTCCCCTTTCGCAACCCCAAAAAAAGTTATCAAGACTTGACCTCAAAAAGCGCCTACCTCCTGCTGCGCACAAAAACCGAAACATTGAAATTGGATTTTGGGTCACAACGGACGCTTCAGGTGACGATTAGCCCTGGACAGTGGGATCTGCTTTACTTAACGCCGTCATTAGACGACATCCATCTCTGCACGATAGCGATTACACCTGTCCAATGATAAGCAGAGCGGTCGCAGGATGGTAGCAAGGGATTTTTTGTTCGGCTGAGAGTGGTCAAAAATGCAATGCCCACATTGCCACGGGGTTACTTTTAAAAATGCGAGGTTTTGTCTTCAATGCGATGCCGCTGTCTCGGCGCGAGAGGTTAGAAGAACTTTTGTGCCGAGTTATGGCGTGGGTGATCGTCCCTTTAGTCCCATATTTATTACCGGATGGAGCGCCATTTCTGAAGTAGGATACTTTGCATTTAGTGTTTTAACATTTTTTGCGGACAGACAGTTCTTCGTGAGTGTGTTCCATCTTAGCGAGCCGTTCACCTTTTTACAGCGGGCAATATTATGCTGGGGAGTGGGGTCGGTGAGGCTCACAGGAGGAGGGCAGAAACAAGATGCCCGAAGTATCTGAATTTGAACTGGCTCGGTTGATGCAAGGGATGACGGACCAGGAAAGAATGCTTTTTTTAACCCAATATAACTCAGAAAAAAAAGATAGAACAATCGCTTTGATTTTGTCTGTCGTTATAGGCTTTTGGGGCGTTGACCGGTTTTATGTAGGTGATATCCTTTTGGGCATTTTAAAACTGCTCACAGGTGGCTGCTGCTTAGTTTGGTATGTAATAGATTGGTTCCTGATTATGGGTCGGGTTGACGAATATAACCGAGAAAAGGCAAGACAGATTGCCGCCGCCATCAGGTTACTTCGGGGGTCACCGTTGCCACCAGGCGGGAACGGACCGCAGCAACCTTCTCCTGCACCCTCGCCACAAAGTGGTCCGTCCCCTTACCCAACGGAAAGTCCACCAAGCCCACCCGGTCCTTCACCCCATCCGGGTGCCACTGTTTCGGAGTTGCCCCCTAATGTCTTCGCCCGTTTGGAAGCAGTGCAAGGACCGATGGCTGGTCAAAAGTTTTTTCTGCTCAAGATAGTCAACCTCGTGGGACGATCCTCCGACTCCGATATTCAAATTTTGGACCCTTCTGTTTCCCGCCACCATTTCCGGTTGCGTTTTGAGAGAGGGCAGTTTTGGATAGAGAACTTAAGTGGACAAGGCACTTTTCTCAACGGTCAGCCCGTTGCGCAGTGGCAACCCATTAAAGATGGCGACTATATTCAAGCGGGACGGGTCGTCCTTCAGTTTCGGGTTCAGGGGACAGCGTAAGATGAGCGTTGGTTATAAAAGATTACTAAAGGCGGCGCTGGTTCCCACTTGCTCTTGTTTCGTTTTTTTTGTAAGCGCTTCTGCTGTTACGGACTCGTTCAATCTCTTTGCAGCGGGCGATATTATGTTGGGGCGTAAGGTTGGGAAAGCACTTAGGAAGAAAGGCGCTACTTATCCCTTTGAGGTCCTTCAGCCTATCATCAGCAAGGCAGACATCGCTTTCGCCAATCTGGAATCGCCAATCACACCTAACGGACAATTAGTTCATCCTAAAAATCGTATGATCTTTTCAGCAGAGCCTTTCGCCGTTAAAGGCTTGGTCTTCGCAGGTTTTGATGTACTTTCCGTGGCGAATAACCACGCTACCGATTTCGGCATCCAATCCCTTTACGATACGATAGACATATTAAGAGAAAATGGCATAATGACCTGCGGCGGCGGACGAACTTATGAAGAAGCCCATCAACCAGCACTGCTGACGGTGAACGGGATAACGGTGGCGTTTCTTGCTTACAACGAAGTCCCAGGTCCTCAGCGGGCGCGTCCCGGACAGGGTGGTGTTGCGTGGGTGGACATTTTTGTCGCTCGGAGAGATGTGCAAAAAACCAAAGCATTTACTGAAGTCGTCATCGTCAGTATGCATATGGGCAAAGAGTATGTCCATTTCCCTCAAGGTTTTTATCACAAAACATTCGTTAGAGACTTTGCCCGCAGTGTCATAGACGCTGGCGCCGATTTAGTTCTTGGGCATCATCCTCACACTCCCCAAGGCATCGGATTTTACAAAGGCAAACTAATCGCCTACAGCCTCGGAAACTTTGTCTTTGACCAACGCGAACCCTGGCGACATAGTATTTGCCTTTGGCTAAGAGTAAACAGAAAGGGCGTGGTAGACATTCCCAAAGTGCTACCGATTTACATTCATCGGTTCCAACCAAGACCTTCCCAGGGCATCGTCAGGGAAAAAATGATCGTAAAGATGAGAAAAATTTCTTGGACACCCTTGCTCTTTCCGACTTGGAATGATATCATAGACAGAGGGTAGGAGGCAGAACCTATGGTCGGGCTGCCCGAGCGGATCGGAAGGTATCAGGTAGCCGCACTTATCGGTAGGGGCGGGATGGGAATGGTGCTGAAAGGTTACGATCCGACCCTGAGCCGATGGGTCGCCATAAAAGTCCTTTCGCCTCACCTTGCCGAAGACCAAACTGCAGTGGGTCGCTTCTTGTCAGAAGCCCGAGCAGCGGCGTCTCTTCAACATCCCAACATCATCGCTATTTATGAAGCGGGGGAAGACAAGGGTCTCTTCTACTTTGCGATGGAATTTGTTGACGGAACCGACTTGGGGAAACTGATACGGCAACGAGGAAGGTTTCCCATAGAACAAGCGTTGCCGATTATTGAACAGATCGCCTCAGCATTGGACTACGCTCATAACAGGGGGATCATTCACAGAGACATCAAAGCCGGCAACATCTTGGTGACGAGAGATGAACTGGTCAAGGTGACCGACTTTGGGATCGCCAGGGTGTTGGGCGACGAGTGATTCACTCAAACGGGAGTTTTAGTAGGAACACCGGAGTATGTGACGCTGGAGTTATGAGAGCTGACGGCGTTGATGTATGAATGTGGGAAGAAAACACCCATTTAAGGACTGGTATGACCACTTTGCGCCTTGACCAAGGGCAGGACTTCTTCAATTTCTTCTTGATCCACCATTACGATGCAGTCCCAGGGGCAGACTTCCCAGCAGAGGCGGCAGCCGGTGCACCGTTCCACTTCTATGATGCAGACCTTGTCGTTGTAAAAGGGTGCCGAGGGTTCCCTTGTGGTGACGGCAATGCAGTCAACCGGACAGATGTCTATGCACGCCTCACAGCCCGAGCAGAACTCGGTTTCAATCCAGGCTTTCTCTCCTCTCTTCTTTTTTTGCTTTGCCGGTGCACTCACTTTCCGTTCCTCCCTATCCGCCTTAATGATAGCCCTTGGTCTGCTCCCCGGCGATGACAGGGCTCAATATTTAACAAGGACTTATCCCCTCGTCTGGAGACCTAAGTCAGCCTTTAAGCGGTCCTTGACGCGCTGAACAATTTCATCGGCTTCGCTTTGGGTGAGCGTCCGGTCAGCGGCTCTCAAGACAAGGGCATAGGCAATGCTGCGGTGACCCGATGGGACGGCGGTGCCCCGATACTCGTCAAAGACCCACGATTCTTCCAGCAGGGGACCCGCCTCCTGGGTTATGACCTGTTCTACGGTAGCCGATGGCACCTCATCAGGGACGATGACGGCGATGTCCCTCCGGATGGAGGGGGTGAGGGGGAGGGTCCGATAAATCCGCTGCCAGTGAGCCAAGGCGACTAACCTTTCAAAGTCTATTTCTGCCAGGAAGATGTCTGAGGGAACTTCCTTTCTTTCGGCAACAGCGGGGTGGAGTTGCCCAATAGCACCCAACGATTCACCGCTGCAAACGATCGTTGCGCATCGGTAAGGATGGAAAATGCCCGGACCTCCCGGCACAAAAGCAATCTCCCCGACCGACAACCAACCAAAAAGTTTCTCCACGATTCCTTTGAGGGTGTAGAAGTCGGCGACACCCATTGCTGGTGGGAGATTCCAGCCATGGGGTTGGGACGAGCCCGTTAGCGCGATGGCGAGGAGGCGCGGTTCCGTCTCCTCCATCTTGCCGACCGTCCCTTTTTGGTATTTTCGCCCAATTTCAAAGATCCATATGTCACGGACTCCCATCCTGATGTTGTGAGAAAGGACTTCTAAAAGGGACGGGAGAAGAGAAATCCGCAAAACAGTGTAGTCTTGAGTCAAGGGGTTGACAAGAGACAGTGAAGAATCCGAGCGGTTCACACCCCATCCAAACTCTACAGACGGGTGCGTCAAACTATAGGTCACCACTTCTCTTAAACCCAAACGACAGAGAAATTGCTTGACCGCATTCTCCTGATTCCTTCGGACAGAATCACCAGCCCCGGACACAGAGCCTTCGGGAAGATGCGATGGAATTCGGTCGTATCCGTAGAGACGAGCAACTTCCTCAATGAGGTCCGCTTCGCGAGTGATGTCTTTCCGAAAGGTGGGAACGAAAACTTGCAAAACCTGCCCGTCACTCTGAACGGTCAGTCCCAAACGCTGAAGAAAGTGAGCACACTCATCCCCTCCGACCGCAACACCAAGAAGACGCTGAACCCTTTCCGGACGGAGATGGACCTGTTGGGGTGGGATGGGATTGGGGTAAAAGTCCAGAACGGGGCTGAGGATGCGACCGCCGGCAAGGGACGCCATTAGAGCGGCCGCCCGATCGGCTGCCCGAACCGTTCCCGAGGGATCCACCCAACGCTCAAAGCGATAGGATGATTCCGTTACCATACCCAATCGGCGCGCCGTCATCCGAATGCTGATGGGATTGAAATGAGCCGATTCAATGATGACGCGTTGGGTGAAGGGAGTGATTCCCGTCTCCAGACCACCCATTACCCCAGCGATAGCGACTGGTCTCTCCGCGTCGGCGATCACCAGGGTATCGGTATCCAAAATTCTTTCCTGTTCATCAAGAGTCCAGAGGCGCTCCCCGGCTCGTGCCCGTCGGACGATGATTTGACCACCTTTGAGAGAGGCAGCGTCAAAGGCGTGCAAGGGATGACCCATTTCCAAAAGGACATAGTTAGTGATGTCTACAATGTTGCAAATGGGACGCAGCCCGCACGCCTCTAACCTCTTTTTGAGCCATTCCGGACTTTCAGCGACGGTCACACAATCCACGACTCGTGCCGAATAGCGGGGGCACAGTTCGGGCTCATCCACTCGGATGGCAATGATCTCTCTTGCATCGCCGCCTTCTTCGGTGACGGAAAAGTTAATCGGTCTTAAAGGTCGGTCCAAAAAAGCAGCAATTTCGCGAGCGATTCCATAAACGGAAAGCCAGTCGGGACGATTGGGTGTGATTTCCAAATCAAAAATCCAGTCACCATCTCTTTCCTCAAGAGATTCCACGGTGAGACCGGCTTTTTCTAAAATCCGTAAGAGTTCGGTCAGCGGCTCGCTAATTTCCACGAACTCTTTTAACCAAGATAGGGGCACTTTCATCGCTAAAACGCCTCCGGTCGTAATGCAGGATCAGTCAAACTGCTGCAGAAAGCGAAGGTCGTTTTGATAGAATAAGCGGATATCATCAATCCGGAACCGCAACATCGCCAATCGTTCCACACCCATTCCAAAAGCGAAGCCTTGCCACTTTTCCGGATCGTATCCGACATTTTCAAGGACCCAGGGATGGACCATCCCGCAGCCCAGAACTTCTATCCAGCCGGTACCCTTACACAAACCACAACCTTCCCCACTACAGACCAGGCAGCCGATGTGGACTTCGGCACTGGGCTCGGTGAACGGGAAGTGGTGGGGCAAGAAACGGGTGGGGACTTGAGCGCCAAAGAAGCGGCGGACAAAGGCTTCAAGGGTCCCCTTGAGATCGGCAAAAGTGACTCGGTCGTCAACGAGAAGACCTTCCACCTGGTGAAAGGTGTGGGAGTGGGTCCGATCCACAGGATCTCTCCGGTAGACTCGCCCCGGCGAGACAATCCGAACGGGCGGTCGTCGGGTTTCCATCACCCGAATTTGGACGGCGGAGGTTTCCGTTCGGAGTAGGATCGTATCCGTGATATAGAAACTGTCATGCTGATCACGGGCGGGATGGTAGGGGGGCAGGTTGAGGGCGATGAAGTTGTGATACTCGTCCTCAACCTCAGGACCTTCCACGACCTCAAAACCCAGGTCAGTGAAGATCCGACAGATCTCGTTGATCGTCAGGGTGAGCGGATGGAGACCACCGGGGGTCCAGATGCGACCGGGTAGGGTCACGTCCAGTTTTTCGGCTCTCATCCGCTGCTGCCGGACTTGTTCAGCGATCTGCTGCTGCTTTTCGGCGATCTGCTCTTCCAGCCAGGCTTTGAGGCGGTTGGCGGGCGGGCTTACTTGGCGCCGCTCCTCTTCCGTCAAAGAGGAAAGGCGTCGGAGAATCTCATTGAGCGCCCCTTTGCGACCCAAAAACCGCTTCCGGACAGACTCCACCTCTTCCACACTCTGGCACTGATGGAGCGCCTCCTCGGCTTCCCTTTGAAGGTCCGCAACTCTTTCTAAAAGACTTTCCGCTACCGACATACTTTCCTCTCCCGGCATCGCAATTGTATCGCTCTAAAAATTCTTTATTGTGTCTTTTCGTCCTGTTGAAGGGACCACATTACTTTTTCCTCCAGACGCCTCGCCGTGGCGGACCAGTCCTCTTCCTTAAAAAACCGTTCCACCATAATGGGAGGATCCGGTGCCAAAAAGAGGAAGCGGACGGTCACCTCGTTGGCTTGGAAAAGGCGATGGACAGCATAAGCGTAGGCGTCAATTTGGACGCCGTAGATTCCCTCACTATCGCAACGCTTTTCCGCCTCTGCTTCGGCCTTGATGTGATCCGTCTTCAGGTCCAAAACAACCCAAGAACCGTTATGGCGATAAAGGAGATCCCATCGTCCCACCAAGACATAGGGCGAACCGTCCCGAAGGAGAACTTGAAAGTCGCACTCCCGATAGAGATCGGGGGAATTGACCGCACGGGTCCATTCCGGATGATTGGCTACCTTTCGGACCATTTGACGCACCAAAGGGACATCTGCGGTCCTTACTGCGATACCCAGTTTCCTAGACAGTTTTTCAACGGTCTCTTCATCGGCAGTGAAAAGGTCCCGTCGGACCAGTTCGTGAACGAGGGAGCCAATGCCCTTACGGACCAAAGTCCCCCCGTCCCAATGCCAGTCGTCCGCATTGTTGACGGCGGACACAGGAAGAAGGACCGGTCCCGAGCCAATGGGTAGGGCAAAACTTTCCTCAAGAGATGCTTTTTTTAATGGCTGCGGATTGTCTATCCAATGGTCTCCTAAACTCTTTGTCACCGGTCTTATTCCTTCCTGCTCCAAATCAACGGACAACTGTTCCAAACTTACAAAGGAACGAACCTCTTTGGGAAGGGTCCACTTGCCGTTTATATTTTCCGCCCCCAATGCCGATAGCACCTTCTCCAACACGGTCTTTCCCAAGAACTGCTGACCGCCATCCGGAGCCTCACCGGCTGGTCGGAGTGTCCCGACGAGGTAGAGTTCCTCCTTGGCTCGGGAGCAGGCGACAAACAGGAGTCTGGAAAGTTCCTCTTTTTCTTTTTCCATCCGCCTCTCGTCCACAGCCTTGAAGCAAGGAAGTTCTGAGACCAACTCCCCGCTCCGATCGCGGTAGCGGATCGCAGCGCCGACGGAAGGGTCCGAGACGACGCTCTCTCGGGATCCACTTGGTTCTGTTATGTCGCCCAGCATCGGCACGAAAACGACGGGAAATTCCAGACCTTTAGAACTGTGAATCGTCAGAATTTGGACAGCGTCGGCGGTGGCGCTTTGCGGTGGTTCCTCGCTGATCCGGATTTCCGGTTTTGCGATCTCCCGAAGGTGCCTGATTACTTGGTGAACCGTCACATTCAACGCTCGCGATGCTTCATCAGCCAGCCGAATAAATTTCCGGACATTGGCGAGGGCTTGCTTGCCGTGGGGAAGGGCAGCCAGAATGGCTTCATAATCTGTCTCCGTCAAGAGCCATTCCAATACCGATACCACACCGTCTTCCTTCCTCTTGACCCCTTCTCTTAGCAAAGTGCGCCCCTGCTCCAAAAGTTTTTTCTCCAGATCCGAAAGTTCCAAAAACCCGTTAGTATCCCATCTTTGATGACTCAGCAAAGCGTTCCAGTTCAGAAGATTCTTTGTGTGAAGGACAAAAAGGGTGCGATCGGAGACACCAACTAAAGGTGATCGTAGAAATGCCGCCAACGCCAGATCATTGTCCGGTTCGCAAATAGCCTGCAGAAAAGTGATCAGATCCATAACCTCTTGAGTTTCAAAGAAACCGTAGCCGGAAAGAATGTGGTAAGGGATGGCCGCACTCCTAAAAGCATCCATAAAGACTTTGACATTGACCATATCGCGAAGAAGAACTGCCACATCCTTGTATCTTATCGTGCGACCGGATTGGCTGCTTTCCTTGACTAACTTCTCAATACTTTGTGCGATTAGAGACGCCTCTCGCCTCAGTCTTTGAAACTTAAAGAGACGCTTTTCTGGCACCAACACAATCACTTTAACCTTGTCGCCCTCTTCTCTGTCCGATTGTAGTCTTGGCATTTTTTGATTATCAGTGAACAGTCTGTCCTGAATGTAGTTGAGAAAGCAAACGATAGACTGACTGCTTCGGTAATTTCGGCTCATTTCCCTCACACTGCCACTTGGCTTAAATTTGTTCATCAATTCAATAAGTTCCTCTACCTGAGCACCACGGAAGCGATAAATAGATTGCCTCGGATCGCCAACACCGAAGAAGGAAGTCCGACCTTCTTCCCAGCCGCCGATTCGTGCGATGATGTTCATTTGAATGGCATCCACGTCCTGAAGTTCATCTACTAAAATAAAAGCAAACTGTTGGCGAACCTCATCCAGTATTTCTGGATCTTGAAGTAAGTCCCATGTTTTCAGCAACAAATCATCAAAGTCCAGGCAATTTCGCTTCTGCTTTTCGTCTTCATACCATTGTTGGAGAGCGTGGAAGCACAATATCCATTTATCAAGCAGGCGACACTCGTCGGGGTCGTCAATGAGAAGTCTCCAATTATTTTTCTCTCGAGTATTGCCCAATCGGTCGTCACGAATCAAGAGTTTTTTTCTTAAAAGGATCTGCAGCACTCTTGACGCCTGTTCGGGAGACCATCTTTGTAAAATGGTTCTCAATGCTTCTCCCAATTTACCATTGGTCTCTCCGTCCACTTGCGTTACCAAAGAGTCCGCCAAACTGGCTTTCAGAAGGTCCGCCGATATTTCGTCCAAGACGGTGAAGGAAGGATCTATTCCTAAATGAAGGGCATATTGCCTCAACAGGTCGGCGCAGAAACTATGAATGGTGCCGATGGGGGCTTGACTGATTCGGTTGAGAAGATAACGGGCTCTTTCTCGGTCTTTTTGATCAAACGCCTCTTGGGCGACTAACAACAAGATTTTTTGGACTCGCTGTTTCATTTCCGCTGCGGCTTTTTCAGTAAAAGTGATGGCAGCAATGTTTTGGACGTCCAAATCTGACCGGCTCATCAGCAGATGCAGGTAGTGGCTGACAAGGACCCGAGTTTTTCCCGATCCTGGTCCGGCGACAATCAGCAGATTGTTTCCGACGGAGACAGCCAACTCCTTTTGATGATCATCTAAAGGAACCTTGTTTTCGTCACACAACCATAAGGGCACTGACTTTTTCATCCTATTCGTCACCCTTCCTGATGCGCCGGACTGACCGATAACCAATCCTCAAAGATCCCTTTCGGCAGAGAGCTTGCCGCTGGCACGACCGACACACCCATTCGTCGTAAGGGTCAACAGTGAAGACATTATTTGCGATCCCCGTCAACGCGGAACGAGCCGCCTCTTTGGCAGTTTCTATCGCTTTTTCAAGTGACAACTCCCTGGATGGTAACTGGCAGGACTGCCTGTAGTCTCCTGTTTTGTGTCGGTATTCCAGCAGTTTGAGAAACACCATTTCTATTGCCCCAACGGCTGCTGCCGCCAAGGGGAGGACCAGATGGAGACCCTCTCGGACATCTTTAGGTTGCGGTGCCGATCCCGTCTTGTAATCGGCGATTCTTAGTTTTGTCTTTTCTAATGACGAGCAGTCTTGCCGGTCTGGTCTCATCACCAGCATCAGGTCACTAAGATTGTTGGGAATGTTTAGCAACTCTCCTGCTTTGATTTTAATGTCTTCTTCTACTTTAACTGGTTTCCATTGATCAGCCTGGCGCGCTTCGGCGTTATAAATTTGTTCACAAAAACTAACAATCTCCTGTCTTAGTAGCTCCCACCACGGATTCGGTATTTTATCCTTATACTGCTCTATCGTTTCTGTAGCGATCTTTTGTAATTCATCCAGTGGTGGGAAACAGCCTTTGCCGTGTAACTCCTTTAGAAACGACGTCACAATGCAATGCCATAGGGATCCCAGAAACAAGGGGTCCATCGGAGACCATCTTTCTCTTACGGGATACAAACGCAAAAGGTGTTCAGCAAAAAAGCGATACGGGCACTTTTGGTAAGTCTCCAGGCTACTGACTCGCACTTCTTTTTCTCGCCATAGATCGCTCCAATCGGTTTGGTAAAGACCGATCTCTTTCCCGTCCCAGGGTCCTTCTTGGGGTCTGGTATAGCGCTTGTATTCGTCGGTCAGGCGCTGTCGGAACGAATCGCAATTTAGAATCCCAATCCCTGAAAGAGGATTGTTTTGTGTTGACGAATGGAAGAAGTGATAAACCCTGACCATACTTTTTTCTCGCTGCGATAAAATTTCATTATCCGATGGGAGCACATCGCCTGCTTGTCTTTTGATCAATTCCCGGTCGGGGTTAACAGCACCGACGGTGTCCCAGAGGGCGGTGTAAAACAGGGAGGGAGATCGTTCTTTGCCGTCTGCATCGCTATGGCATCGGCTGATGACTAATGCGCAATTGGCACTACCGATTAATTCCCAAAGGAGATTGCAGTAAGACCGGAAATATCTTTCCCTTGAGTGGGCAAAGGGAAAGTTCGTATGCTTTTGAAGAATCATTCTATGCCTTTCCGTCAGTAACTGGAAGGCTGGTGGAGAAGGCGGGAAGGAGCCATCGTGAGCCCCCAAAATGAAGACAACAGGAGCCCACAGCCCTCTCCCCGATTCGGCGTGAGCGATCCGAAGACCTGGCGCTCGGTCTTTCGTTTCTTGACACACCTCGGAGCCGATTAGGTCTGCTAATGTGTCCCATCCAACAACGCATTCCCATTGGGATAAAGAGTAGAGGCAAGAAAGGAATTTTTCTAAAACTTCCTGATGCTCTTCACGATCCCATAGCCATTTCTTGATCAGTTCCGACCAGGCGTTTGCGTGGGCTGCAAAAGAAGCTTGACCAGGAAGTTGGGAGACTTCTCTTAAAAAATCGGCAACGTGCTCGTCAGCGTCTAAATACGCAATCCAGTTATCGGCGCCTCTAAGATACATTCTTTCTCGGATCCTCTTCGCAACGCCGCTTTGCCGATTCAATGGGATCAAAGGGGACCTTTTTCCTGATCGCCCGATAAAAGGGTCAAATAGAAGGCTTAAGACCGATTCCGCATCCCAATCGTTGCGTCGTGCTTGAAGGATGGTGAAAAGGGTTTTCTGCAATGGGTGAGGCACCTGCGCTTCATAAGTGACAAAGTTCAACGGCAGAGAAAACCGAGAACGGACCCACTCCAAGGCTGGTAGATATTCGGTCCAGGACGGAACAAAGAAGATAGCATCCTGAAAACTTTTAATTTTCCCAGACTGGATCAGCCTGACCAAAAAACGCACCGCGGTCTCTACCTCTTGATAGACGCCGGCGGACTCCAGAAAGAAGACGGATTGTTCACCGCTGTGCTGCCCAAAAGATGGGGGTGAGACAGCGGAATTGGAGCGGCCCCATTGAAATAGGTTTTCGGAAAGATAGCGGATGGGGTCAGCAGTCGTCATCGGTAAACTTTCCTCATCTAAATTCCACTCTTTTTTGACCAGATCAACAAGGAAGTGAGCATCCTCGTTGGCTGATGGATTCAGCGGTGAATAGAGAAAGAAAAAGAAGACGGGGTGACCAAGGGAGTTGATTCTGTTGACCATTTGGCGGACAAATGCCCACTGAAGTTTAGCAAGAAACCGAAAGCCATAAATGATGACTGGGCGCCCGCGAATCCTTTCCAAGGATCGCGTCGCTTTTTGGAACACTTGAGCGGTGCTGTAAATTCCATAGTCGTTCAAAAGTTGCCGCTTTTTGCTCCAGATGGGGCAAAGGCGTCGGATAAGGTCATCGCCGATGATGGATTGCACGTTTTTTTCTTCGCAGCCCACCATTTCCAGTTCTTCAATGTCTCTGTTGATTTGTTGGATGATGCCCTTCATTACCCAACGCTGGTCCAGACCTAACTTAGAGACCGCCTGTTGGGTTGCAAAATAATTGTCCCACTCCGTTGCCCATCGGTCCGTGGGGCTTTCGTCAAAAGCCAATCGCTCTGCGAAGCGGTTCAAAACCTGGACAGTATCGCTCAGCACCCCTCCCGCAATTTGTGTCAGCCTCAGCAAGAAACTTTGCCGAAGGGAGTAGGTGGGCACCAAAATAGTGGGTTGGTCCGGTCTTATCTCTTTCCACAAATCAATGGCTTTGTCTTCCAAAGACTTCCAATTAGATGCAAGAAAAATTTTGACCATTTTTCAGTCCTTTCGATGAATGGTCTACAATTGATGCCGGCACGGCTAAATGCCACCACCAAGAGAAACTCACACACAATATTTTAACACATATTTTATTCTAACACATATTTGGAGCAAAAAACCTGTCGCTCTCAAAACACTTTTTCTCCTCTGGTCACAGGCGCTCTGGGGGAACTTTATACATTGCTTGGGGGTTCTTGTTGCGTTGCCAGCGCAACATCTTTTTCTGATAGCCAAGGGAAAGAAGAAAAGACTCGTAATCGGCACTATTGCTGCCATGTTGTTCAATCAGAAGGGTTGGTCGGAACTGGGAAAGAAGGTTTTTGGCACCGTTTAGGACGCTCCCTTCAGCACCTTCCACATCAATTTTGATGACACTGGGGGGAAGGATTTGACCGGTTGTCAGCAGATGATCCAAAGAGGAAGTGGGAACGAGGAAGGACGCATCCGGGCTGATATGCCCCGTGCCCGTTGTCGCCCCAAAGGCGAAGGTGACGGCTCCTATCCTATCGGAAACAGCCAGAGGCATCAGGGTCACATTGGTGATTCTGTTGATCTGCAGATGCCTATGAAGAATCCAGATGTTAAAGGGAAGGGGTTCAAAGGCATAGACCCGTCCCTGGGACCCGACAAGGCGAGATCCGATCAGGGTGAACCAGCCGATGTGGGCACCGATATCGTAGACGACGGCACCGGAGCGGAGTAAGGAAATCCAGCATCGGGTCATTTGGGGTTCGTAGGTGCCCAAAAAGAAGGAGGAGCGACAGACCGCATAGAGCCTGAGCCCCATAAGGGGACCCCGAAGGACAGGGAAAGGAATGCGGGAAGCGAGAGGACCCAGAGAACGGAGGACGCGCCACCAGAGGGGGCGATGATCTTTCCTGCCGAGGGACCTTTCGGCTCTCCCCATCCTTTTCCCTCTCTTGGCATCGCTTTGAAGAAAAAGGATAGGGGGAGGAGCCTCGAAAGGCACCCCTCCCCCCAATCGGTCACGGTCTCATCGGGTCATACCAGTCAACAATCGGTGGATCGCCGGGAATTTGAACCCAAGTTTGGGAGAAGGCATGGGCTTTGGCGTGACCGTCCACAAAGCCGTAGTGGGACAAGTTTAAGTGGCGTCGGATGGCAAGGGTCGTCGGTTCCTGCCGGTGCCGGTCCCACAACATCTCGTTGAGCATCATATCCCGAACCCGAGGCGGGTCTCCCCAGAACATCGGCATAAAGTGATCGCCCTTGATCAGTCTGCCGGTCTTCGTGTTGGTTTCCCCTAATTCGGCAAAGAAGATGCAGCGAGCGGGTTGGGCAACGGCAGCCAAATGGAACGGACGGGGGTTCATCCAGTTTCCGTAAGGGGGATGGTAGGGATCAAAGTAAGCGTTCAGTCCATAGGAAGTCAGTCGGGGCGGGGTCTCGTTCCA
The DNA here is from genome assembly GCA_025057575.1 of Candidatus Caldisaccharidevorator malaysiensis. Taxonomy (GTDB): domain Bacteria; phylum Armatimonadota; class Fervidibacteria; order Fervidibacterales; family Fervidibacteraceae; genus Caldisaccharidevorator; species Caldisaccharidevorator malaysiensis. Next base: position 79,146 of record JANXBO010000002.1, on the reverse strand, counting down.
AGCGGCGCTGCTATCGGTTGGACACCGGTGCAGGACAGGGCTTCGGGAGTAGGGTCGGACCGTTTCCAGCCAACTTTGTGCCGGTGACATCATTGGCATCCGAACGGTCGGAAAGTATTCGTCCCAGTCCTGAAGATACATCCAGGTGGCGACGGCAATTTGTCGGGTATTGCTCAGGCACGAGATGGCACGGGCTTTCTCACGAGCCGTGCTGAAGACGGGAAACAGAATGGCGGCGAGGATCGCCACAATAGCGATGACGACCAACAGTTCTATCAAGGTGAACCCTTTTCTCACGGTTTTATACCCCCTTTGAGCCTTCTTGTTCGGGAGGGAAATCAGAAGATTGTTATAAGAAAAGCTCAAAGGGTTTTGGGAGGTTCTTCCATTGAAAAAATGAGGATGCGCTGAGGAAAAAAGGGCTTCTTTTCGGGGGACGGATTTTCTTCTGGTATAGCAAGAATGTGATGTTTAACCGGTATTAAGACCGGTCTTTCTGCATTTTTTAGCAATAAAGTGGCAGCGCTCTGGTCACAGGCTTGGGACAGGAAAACCCGTTCCAGAGGTGTTTGCCCTTTGCCGCAGCAGCACAGTTCTTCCCCCGGGCAATTTAAACAGAAGCAGTAAAGGGAATGGGAATCTGCGGGTGAGGACGGGACCGGAAGACGAAAAAGACCCCATTGAGAGAAAAGGGCAACCAGAATGTAACCGGCAACAATTTTTGACGAGCCCTTCACCATTTTTTATTTCAATTATAGCGCCCCTGCAAGAGGTGAAAAAATCTGAACCATTCATCTTCCCTATATTCTCGACCCAACATTTCCTCTTTCTTCATTTCACCGACTGTAAATCTCCACCAACTGATGCCCTCGGGCGGGCAAGCGAATGGACAAGCGGAGCCGCTCCCCCTCCTGCTGGTAAGAGGCACCAATACAATGAACCGGAACCGAGGGAGGTAAGCCAATTTCCGAAAGGCTAAAAGAGACGACTTTTTCTTTATCCTCGGTGTCCAGGTTAAAAAAGTTGATAACCGACAGTAAAGTTTGCTTCCGACTGGTTGCTTTTCTGAGGGTATGAGCATGGACGGTTTCCTCAATTCCGAAGAATTCGCCCTGCGTATAAAAGGGTTTGAGGCGTTTGTAGGTCTGCATCGCCTTCTTATGCGCTTCCCAAACTCTCGGGTCGGGATGCTTGCCGCCCACGCCCAGATGCTGACAGGTGCTGGCATACCACCAGAACATCAGAGCATTTTCGTTGTCCTTTCGCAGATCAATGTGAAGGTAAATGGGAATGTTGTAAGCCAGACGCACATAATAAAGGCTGAGAGCCCGACCGCTCAGTAGGTCACTCATCGGATCCCACATAAACTCGTAACCCCAAAGTTCATCAAAGGAATGCGGTAAATTGTGAAGGAAGTAAGTAGGTGCATATCGGACCATCACACCACCAACGATGGGATCGTGTAGTTCAATCAGCACGTTCGGATACCGTTTTTTGACCGATTGGATCAGTTTTAAATAGGACTGGCAATGCTCATGACGAGTGAGGGGCAGAGAGTGACCGTGCTGGTCATCATAACATTCACCAGTGAAGGCGGTCCCATCAAACATTAGGAACGACGCTCCATCTTGGCACAGGCGCAGCAATCGTTCGCTTTTCGTTTTTAAGTAAGCGGGCGCAGAACTGCAGAGGGACGGCAGCACGGTGCCGTCTCGCTGCTTGCGGCGCGCTTCTTGAGGATAAGCATTCACATCGGACCAGCCGGCGAGGGGTGTGTGGAGAGAGAGTTTGAGAGAGTAACGATCTTGAAGCATTTTAACAAAATCAACTTGCCTGCCCAACCGTCCTTCGTCCCAGATGGACGAAGCGAAGGAAGTATCCCAGCCAGGGTCCAAATACAAGGCTTCGCAGCCCAGTTCTCTTGCCTTCCGGGCTTCTTCCTCCATATGCTCCTTTCTGTAAAACTCTTGCCGGCGCTCCGGTGTGTCGGGACCCCACCACAGGGGATTATCGTAAAGTTCGTTCCAGTGAACGGGGGGATTGTAGTTTTTGGGAAACTTGTGACCAAGGGAGTCCATCCAGTTTCGGAAAGCATAGAAAGCGCCCTTCCAGCCTCCTCGCACAGGAAGGTAACGGGTGATGCCAAAAGTGACGCTTTTACCTGGTTGGAGGATTTGGGCTGGTTCTGGGTCACCTAATTTCCACAATGCCGCACCGCCGAAAATCAAAACTTTTTCAGCGGACAGCACGGACCACTCCATCGCTTGATTGTTGTATTTAGCAATCAAGAGGGCGTGATCGCCGTCCGGATCAACCCATACCCAACCCTCAGAACCGAAGGTTCCCGGCGTGTGATACCGCTTTAAGTGGGGGACATTAGGGTAATTGATGAGATGAAACCAACCCGATCGCCAGGCAATTTCTTCGGCTGCAAAGTCCATCAGGTCCCCCGTTTCCGGCTCCCTCCGATAGGGAACGGCAACGAAACGGCAACCGTCCATCTCCTTTCTCCAGCCTTTTTTGTCCAAGATTTTTTTCACGAACCCGAAGCGAGCATGGGAAAGGGGAGCGGGTAGCCGACCGATGTTGGTCAACTGAAGCCTTTCTTCCAATGCATCGGAAAACATTCGGAACTTGTGCTGAACTCGCAAGAGATTTTGGCTCATCGGAGGAGTCGACATAAAAGGGGCACCAAAAGCAGGCACCGAAATTGGAGCACCACTTAGTAAGATAAGGTCACCGGTCAAAGTTATTTCTATGCTTTGGTCCCGTCGTTTGACAATTTCAGGCTCGCCAATCAGTTTGGGGAGTGGCTCTGTCACATTTCCATAACAGTATCGTTCATCGGCGTAGCGTCTGCCCGTGCGCCGATCCTTTAGGGTATGAGGGTTGATCCCTTCCGCAGTGCTGATCTGCAATTCCAGGAAGGAATTGGATAATATGAGGTGTCCCTTCTTCCGGTGGAATTCAACGGACGGCTCTGAAGGTGTTAACGAAACCTGATCTTTAAGAAGCCTCCTTCTTGGCTTCGCCGTTTTTGCTGGTGTCGGTATTTTTTCAACAGAAAGGTGACTGACCGCCCACTGGGACTGGTTGGCGGTCCAACTTAGGGGTCCGGGAGGAAGGGGTGGGTGAATCATTTCCATCTTGCCAATTAGTTTGTCGCCATCAACAATGGTGGCGACAACCCGATCGCGCATCTGCTCAATCGTCAGGCGGAGCCATGGATGGGAAGGCTCAAAGGTGTAGGGATGAAGACCACCAGAGGGACCGGGTTCCCGAACATATAACTGAAGGACACCAATTTTGCTATCTTGCCGGAAAAAGGAAAAGGACCATATGTCACGATCTTGTTCTGAGGGAACCTTCCGACCAATGGTCACCTGACCAGAAAGAATGGACAACAAGAAGTGAACCCGAAAACCGGTGTCCAGGAGAGGTGTGTTAAGGAGAACAGCGCCTCGATCGGCTTTTGCGTGAAAGCCGCCTGGTTGGGGAAAAAGAAGAGCAGAGACGGCAGAGAAGTCTTTGGGTTCTGGCAAGAGGGCGTTCGGTGGTGTGGGTAGCGGTTCCGGGAGTTTAATGGCAGTCCACTGGACAAACTCCAGACAGTCATAGGCAACCCAACTGCCTTCCGTCAAGGTGATCGTCAGTTCGTTCTCACCCCTACGAAGGGCAGAAGAGGGAACGAGAATGGTAAAAGAGGACGGTTTTCCGTCGGCATCACCGAAGAACGCCCGTCCGTGTCCGAGGGGCATTTTGTGACGCCAGACTTGTTTCCCATTGACGGTAACGATCATCGTGGACGGCAGGCTTTCGTGGGAGTCGGCTAAGGCGATGAAGAGTGCATAAGTTGCTTGAGTCACTTCAAAAAGGTGAAAGCGGATGACGAAGGGCACCTCTGGCTTACCGCCCCAAGCGATGTCGGCTTTACTGGGGTGAATAAAGGGAAACTGGGACTCGTGGCTGGCACCGACCACAAATTCCACCCCGTCCTTAAACAATTCGGCAAATTTCCGAGCGTCGCTGGGAGCAAGGGCAAAACCAGCAAAGGACCTGTCGCAGGAACCAATTCGCCAAAGGGTCTTGATAGAAGGTTCGTCCACGCCCACACCTCCTCCAAGAGCGATCAAAATCAGGATCAGGCTGATGAAAAGAAGGCTCTGTTTCATCAGCATCACCCAATGTTTCCCGTCACCTTCTGTAATCAAAGGCTGGCACTGAATTGTCAACGCTGACGAGCGGTCACTTTTTGAAACCATCGAAAATAAAGCCCGATCAGGACGCCCAAGAGGAGCCCGAGGGCGCAAAAAATGAGCAGGTTTCCCAGCAAGACATCCACACGGTGGAGACCGACGAAGTCTCGGTCTAAATCAATGCGGATGCGCCATAAATAAAAGCGCCACAGACCGTAAAGTCCCGGACCAAAAAGAGCGGTCAAGAGACCCGTTAAAAGGTAGGGAACCTTAGAAGGTCGTCGGCGTGCGATCACGACGGCGGCACCAAGGCTGATGACAAACCAGGCAAGGGAACCGATCAGGAGTATCCGATCAAACTGATCAACGGAAATGAGTTCTTTCAATTCTTCCGACTGCATCGCTGACCGTTGTTCATTGTAAGGCAGTGAGAGTCCCGTGAGATTCGCCTAATCTTGACAATAGGCGTGTGCTAAGTTTTTAGGGGTCAGCCAGAAGGAAGGGCGAACGCCAATGAACTTAGCGATCATCACCGACGAGGTCTCGCAGGATCTGGCAAGGGTCGTTGACTGGGCTTTGGAGAGAGGAGTAAAGGGACTGGAGTTGCGGTCGGTTTGGGGGAAAGGACCGCACCTTCTGGACGACAGGGAAGTCCAGAGGATTCACGATTTGATCAAAGGGACTGGGCTAATCGTCTGCTCCATTGCCAGCCCCTTCCTTAAGTGTGACTTTGATCGGTCCCAATATGAGGAACACCTCAGTATCTTGAAGCGTTGCGCAGAGATGGCGAAGGTCTTGGGAGCGCCCTTGATTCGGGGCTTTACCTTTTGGAGGCAGGATCCGGGACCCAGTTTTGAAGAGATTGCTGCCCATCTCAGAGAACCGGCTGCGATGCTGGGCGAAGAAGGATTGATTTTAGGAATTGAGAATGAACCGTCCACGATGGCGACCAATGGGAGAAAGGTCCGAATCGTTTTGGACCTTCTCAACAGCCCTTACGCTCGGGCAGTTTGGGATCCGGGCAATGATGTCTTTGACCCCGAAAGGGAAAAACCCTACCCCGATGGCTATGAGACGGTGAAGGATCTGATCGGTCACATTCATATCAAGGATGGGGTTTGGCATAGCGAAGAGAACCGATTTGAAGCCGTCCCTGTGGGGGAAGGGGAAGTTGACTATCACGGTCAGTTTCGGGCGCTGAAAACGGACGGGTATAAAGGATGGATCTCGTTAGAGACCCACTACCGTCCTCAGAAACCCTTGGACGAACGCTTAGCCCAGATGCCCAGGGGAGAGGAGTTTTCCTACCTGGGTGACGAAGCCAGCGATCTGTGCCTGCGGAACCTCAGACGGATACTGGAAGAGGTCGGCGTGGTAGAAGAGCACTGAAGGCAAGGGGAGAGGTGGAAAAGTGGCGACGACGGAGAGAATTCCGATCGTTGATTGCGATACCTGGGTCGGTTTCTACCCTTTTCAAGATATTGACCTAACGCCGGCAACCCTTACGGGGATAATGAGGCGATTTAATGTTGCCAGAGCCATCTTTGTCCACACGACAGCCGTTTTCTTTGACCCGAAAGTGGGCAACGATATGGCCATTATGGTGGCACGGGAGAACGGTGGATTACTGCTACCGGCTGCTACGGTCAATCCGCTTTTTTACCGGGGATTGGCAAAGGAAGTGGAAAAGAGAAAGGAGCAGGGATTTCGTCTTTTCCGCTTCTTTCCTCGGCTCCAGTCCTGGCTGCCCCGCTCAGCCGTCTTCAAGGATTTAGCAAATTTTTTAAACGGGCTTGGGTTACCTTTTTTGATTGAGTGCCCCTTTTCGGGCTGGGCAACGGACATCGGGCAGGTCGTTGCCGGACTTTCCGTTCCCGTCGTCTTAACTGGCACAGCAGAAGACAACTTGGCAGAGATTCTATCGGTAATGAAAGAGATAACCAACCTGCATCTCAGCACACAGGGTCTGGACCATCCAGGGGCTCTGGAAGAGGTGGTTGCGGAGGTGGGACCGGGGAGGCTGATTTTTGGAAGTGGCGCCCCCATCCACTACTTTCAGTCCTCTTTGATGCCTCTTCTGCACTCGGATCTCTCCGATGAGGCAAAGACCCTCGTGTTGGTGGAGAACCTCCGGCGAATCGTTCAGGCATAGGGGGATCGTCAGAGGATGGTGGATGCCTTCGGTGAGTGGGGTTGGCAGACCCTCAGAGCCGGTGACGAATCGGAGTGGCAACTGTTAGAAAAGTGCGCCCAGCGTTACGGTGTGAGTCACTACTGCCTTGCCAGTGCCGAGGCGATGAGGGGCGATTTGATCAAGGGAAATGAGAGACTCGCCCAGGTGACCCGGACCAACTCGTTGGTAAAAGGCTATGTCGTGGTCAACCCCAATCATTTGGATGAGTCCGCTGGTGAAATGAAGAAATACCTTTCCGAGGGACAGTTCATCGGCATCGCCATTCCCCCGCCCCGTCTCTCTCACCCCTTGGGATCTTGGCGGACAGCGGAAGTGGTCAAAATGGCGCGCCGATACGATGTCCCCCTGCTGACCTTCTTGGAAACCGAGAAGGATGCCGAAGGGCTCCTGAGTCTAGTGCGGACTTTTTCGGGTCTTCGGGCACTGGCGGTGCTACTACGAGGCTGTGACTGGTGGGTTGCGTTCCGAATTCTGTCCGAGTCCCCCAACGTAGCGACCATTGTGACAGGATTATTAACAGAGAGAGGGGTCATAGAACAAGGCGTCGCCCTTTTGGGAGATCGGCGGGTTCTTTTCGGGTCAGGAATGACAAAAGTTCACATCAGCCGAGCCTTGGGGATGATCTTGGAAGCCGATATCACCGATCGGCAGAGACAACTGATTCTGGAAGGCAATGCCCGCTCCTGGCTGAGTCTGTAGCGGTGCCAATCGGATTAGGCAAGGAGGCAGGATCGTGGAGCCGGAAAGGGGCGGCGGTCCCATTTCTTTAGACGAGTTGCTGAGAGAAGCCGATTATCTCCGTTACGAAGGTAACTACGAAGCAGCGGAGGAAATTTATAAAAAAATTTTGTCCATAGCCCCTGATAACGCCGCCGCCCACTGCGGTCTGGGTCTGGTCTATTGCTTTCACGAGGGAAGATTTGAAGAAAGCCTGGAAGAACTTCGGAAAGCCGTCGACCTGGATCCCCAAAATGTCACTTACCGCCTTCACCTTGCCAAAACGCTAACAATGCTGGCTTATTATGAGGAGGCGAAGGCGGAGTTTGAGAGAGTCTTAGAATTAGACCCGTCCAATGAAGAAGCAATTAAACAGTTGGGTTACTTTGCCGAATGGGGTGTGTGACAGATAAGGAGGAGACCGACTTGAAAAGATTCATAGTCCCTTTCGCGATTCTTCTGTCAGTCACTTGGGCGGTGGGGGCTCTTGACTTAGCCTCTTATCGGGCCGTCTCCACGGCTGCCATCACCGAGTCGGAACTAAGAGAGCACGTTGATTACTTAGCCTCTGATCGCTTGGAGGGACGGGGTCCGGGCACGGAAGGTTCTTTGGCGACTCGCCAATACATCGCATCCCTCTTTCGGGACTTCGGTCTACGACCCTTGGGCGATGGGGGGACTTTTGTCCAAGAGTTTTCTTTTCTGGGGCGCGTGCGGCTGGGTAGCAAAAATACTTTGAAGGTGACCCGATCGGACGGATCCTCTTGCGTGCTGGAGACCGGCTCCGATTTTCTTCCCTTAGCCCTCTCTTCTACTGGTTCCGTCTCGGGACCCATCGTGTTCGTCGGTTACGGGATCTCGGCGCCGGAGAGCAACTACGACGACTATCGGGGCATTAATGTCAAAGGAAAGGTCGTCTTAGCCCTTCGGGGCACTCCTGCCGAGGATCCGTCCCTGAATCCGGCAGCCAGTTTTCCCAACAAAATCCGAGCTGCCCGTGACAAAGGTGCCGTCGCCCTGATCCTTGTCTCTGGTCCCCTCAGCCGTTGGGAGGACAAACCGGCACCCCTTTGGGCAGAACCAATGATGGCGGAGTCCGGTCTCGTCGCCGTCACCGCCCGCAGGAAAGTCGCTGAGTTTCTCCTTAACATCCGAGACGCTCAGGAGCGGATTGATCAAACCCGAAGACCTTTCTCCTTTCCTCTGGAAGGGGCAACCGCTCACATTGAGGTGGATCTCGTCCGGGAAATGATTACTGACGGAAATGTGATCGGTTATATAGAAGGTTCGGATCCGCTTTTGAAAAAAGAGTTCGTCGTGATCGGAGCCCACTTTGATCACTTGGGAGCCCGAACGAACGAGGAGGGACAATTAGAAATCTACAACGGTGCCGACGACAACGCTTCAGGAACCAGCGGACTATTGGAACTGGCTCAGTATTTTGCGGCTCAACCGGTCAAGCCAAAGCGCTCCCTGATCTTTGCTGCCTTTGGCGCTGAGGAAAGGGGTTTGGTCGGGTCCCTTCATTTCGTCCGCAACCCCCCCATTCCCTTATCCCAAATCGTCGCAATGGTGAACTTGGATATGATCGGTCGCCTGAGAGAAAACCGACTGTTCGTTCTGGGTGTCAACTCCTCTCCTGACTGGCCGGCTCTGGTCAAAGAGACTCTCTCCTCTTTTGATGTTCAAGACTCTCCAGGCGTTTTTGGTGCCAGCGATCACTTCGCTTTTTTTATGCAAAAGATTCCCGTTCTCTTCTTCTTCACGGGAATGCACGAGAACTATCACCGACCCAGTGACGATCCGGAGACCCTTAATTACGGAGGAATGGAAAAGATCATCCGGGCAGCAGCCCGCTTAGTGACGACAATCGCTAATTTGCCAAGGAGACCGCAATTTAACCCAGAAGCCAAAGCCGTGGAACGACCAATGCCCGGTGCGCGGGTGAGCGTCGGGATCGTCCCGGACTACACGACTGGCGATCAGGGAGTAAAACTTCTCGGTGTTCGCCCCGGCAGCCCTGCTGAAAAGGCGGGTTTGAAAGCAGGTGACATCATCATTCAGGTGGGCGCTAAGCCCGTTAAGAACATCTATGACTTTACCGCTCTCCTTGGCGAATTAGAGCCCGGCAAGCCGGTGGACTTTATCGTCGTCCGGGAAGGAAAGAAGGTCACACTCTCCGTCACCCCCGAACCGGTTCGGCGACGATCACCAGAACAAAGTTAAAAGGAGGTCCCGCAATGGCTCGGATCGTTCGGCATGACAAGAACCGCCCCTATGTCATTGAAGTCGGGGATCAGAAAGTAGCCATCTGCGCCTGCGGTCTGTCCAAGAAGAAGCCTTACTGCGACGGCACCCACCGAATCACTTGGGATGAACCCGAAGGCACCCTCAGCGCGTATGATGAGCAGAACATTCGCCGGTTGGTCCGGCTGGTGGATGAGAATGGGGCACTTGTGGATATTCCATCCTCTTATCCTTTAGAGTAAGTTGCCGTCCTGTTGTCCATCACCAAACAGGCTTTTGCAAAGGCGTTGCTGTTAGTTATTCCCCCCTATTAAGCCATAAATCTATGCGGGGGGTGTCCCAGTTGTAGGGCTTAGCGATGATGTCGGGTCTGCCATCGCTGTCTACATCGGCGACCTTTGCCTCGTGAAGATCGCATCCGCTTGCGATCTCCGTTTTGGTGAAATGACCGTTGCCGTCACCAAAAAAGAGCCACATTTTGGCGTCGGGGTTGTCATCGGCAGCGGTCCATTTTCGCATCTCAGCGCAAAAGATGTCCAAATGCCCATCCCCGTCAAAGTCCGCCACCGCCAGGCTGTGACCGTGCTCGACATCAAAACCCAATAAGTCATAGGAAATCCATTCCCCAGTCGGATCGCCCTTATGGTGATACCACTTCAACCGCCCCACACCATCGCCAGGGACCATCACGACTTCTAATTGACCATCCTCGTTAAGGTCACCAACAGCGATGCGGGGGTGTGTCTGCTGAGGGTCAATGGGGTGTGGGATGAACTGTCCGTTTCCTTTGTGCTGGAACCAAAATCCACCAGCGATCACTTCCGCAATTCCATCGCCGTCTATGTCACCGGCTGCTAACCCTTCTCCCGCACCGGCAAAGATAGGTTCATAAACCCAAGGTCCTGCTTTTGGATCCGGCGGGATCTTGGCAAGGAACAGTTGCTCTGCCCCTTGATTCCAAAAGACCAGTTCGGGGCGACCGTCACCGTCAAAGTCGCCGAAAATCTGATCGTGATGCTGACGGGCGCCGTCGGCTTTAATGAGGTGGCGTTTCCAAGGCACTGTAGGATCATAGTGGGGATAGGGATTCTCCCACCAATAGACCTTGTTCCCCTGATAGTCCTCTCCGGCGACAATGTCTAGGTCGCCGTCTCCGTCAATGTCACAGAAGGCACCCCCCGCCTCAATCGGAATCGATTGGTCCTCAATGAGAAAAACACTCCACCCGTTAGCACCTGGGCGAAACCACGCTAACGCAGGACCTTTCCCCCGACAGCCAATGATGAATTCGTTCCGTCCATCTCTGTCAGCGTCCAACACCAAGCACAGAGTTTGCTGGTCAGAACCAGGCGGTATGGGCAAGTCCCCTGTTTTGCTGGAAAGACGCATCCACTTAATCCTCCGGTCCGCACCCATTCTTCCTTTTCCCTCCTGTCCACCCTGTAAGTGCCAACCTGTCCCCACCACCCCCCTGCTGGTCCCATCAGCGACTTTGCCATCGCTAAGGTCCCACTGATCGCTCCCCAAAAAAATGACAAACACACTGAAGAGCACTGTCTTTGGGACTTTGCGAATCCTCACGATCTCGTCAAAGGAAAGCACGACCAGTCGCCACTACATTATGCGAAATATAAAGTGTTTATGATAATAAGGATAGAGGTCTTTTACATATGTTGCACAGTTTTTTTCTGCCGCTGGCTGTCGGAAATTTTATGGGTGTAAATGGTATTCAAAAAGAACTGAGCAGTCTTTCCTCGCTACTCTAACTATTAACTATTGGCGCCACAGATGGAGCACGACATCCCCCGCAACGGGGGACTTAAACCGAGGGAGACTACCACCGGTAACGGACGGTCCAAGGGTCAGCTCACCCGTTACGGGATGCATCCACTCCACTGCTATCGTTCCAGGCGGTGCTGTCAGATCGACCGTCACCTCCCTACCGCCGTCAGGTAGGTAGATGAGATATTCGCTCTCAAACTCAGCAAGGCAGTAAAAAGTTGACGCTAATTCCGTGTGAGGTGTCATATTCGCCAGACGAACTCGGTGCGCCATCGTCAGGGTGTGCCCCATGGCTTTACGAACCTCTTTGGCGCCTGGGATGTCGCCACGGGGATCAGCGGTCAGATCAGCGAGACGGTCCGTATAGATCGGGTTGTCACCCCGCAAAAAACTCTTCCACACCCACCGATAGTCCCCACCCTCTCCCCATATATGGTCCGTGTCCAAAAGAGAAACCTTTCTGCCATCCGCCACTCGTGGGTTGGTCGCCAAATCCGACCATTCCCGTGCGCCAAGGGAAAACCATTGGGCAGGACTAGCGATCATACTTTCGTTATCTTCACCCCCGTGACCTGTAAGTCCTATCGGATGTTGCTTGGGCTTCCTTTTTTCGTAATCCTGAACGAACCGAACAAGGAACCAATCCCACGCTTTTGTTCCGCCTTCGTTGATGATTTCAAACAACACATTGTCCAAATCATTGACGGTGTCTACGACTTTTCTGACATAAGCCAGTTGAAAATTACGGATGCGCTCAAGCGCGGGATGGTCTTGGAGGGTGACCGTCTCGCTGCCGGTCCCATCACCGTCTATGTCATCGTCTACATTGTTGCTGTTGTTATCCCCGTTGAGTGCCAACACCAGAGTCGAATGAAGTGTGCTCGTGTTTTTGGAGAAAGTCACGGTAGGCAGCAAAGTTGAAGGGCGGCTTGCTCGTATCTCCGTCCTGAAAGTTGGTCCAAGTGTGGAAGCCCGTCAGATAAATGACGTTACCGCTTCCGTCACTAAAGTAGCGAGGATTAGCGGGATGAACCCGCAAAGGTCCTGCTGCCTTTTTTCCTTAGGGGTTGGCGACAACGATCCCTTGCCTACAATAATACTTGCCGACAAACCTGCCCATTGGGTCCCTATCTTCTGAAGAAACCTTCTTCGCTTCATCTGGTCCCACCGCCTACTTACTTTTACTAATTAAGAACCTTTCAGAGACGTCCTTTTTCCTTTGCTCAACGAGCACGATCTATATGAATAAGAAACTGGGCAACTGGTGCAAAGGCTGTGAGACCGAACGAGGGTTCGGTTTCTAATTCGTCTCACCCTTGTCTTCAAGTCGCCATATGCGGACAATTCTCACTTTTCTGACCCTGGGGACACATCCTTTAACCTCCCAGGCGAGCGGACTTGCCAAGTTGACGAGTGCTCGTTATGTTAGCGTAGTGATGACGATGGGGGAGGAACCGTTGACTTATAGAGAGGCGGGCGTTGATGAAAGAAGCGAGGAAAGGGCTTTGTCTCTCCTTTTGAGGCACCTGGCGGGAACCCTCTCGTCGCTTCCAGAGGAAGACATTTTAGTTCCCTTCGGTTACTTTGCGGCAGTGGTGCGGGTGAGAGAGGATCTGGCTTTAGCCGTCTCTGCCGATGGAGTGGGGACTAAGGTCTTGATCGCTCAAATGCTGAGCCGGTATGATACCATCGGCATTGACGGCATTGCGATGAATGTGAACGATGTCCTTTGCGTCGGTGCCCGCCCCTTTTTGTTTTTAGACTATCTGGCGGTGGAAGAGGTGCGACCGGAGGTTGTGGAAGCCATCGGGCGGGGACTGGCGGATGGTGCCCGTCAGGCAGGGGTTGCCATCGTCGGCGGGGAATTGGCACAGGTTCGGGACCTGATTAAGGGACATCGCTCGGGTGTCGGTTTTGACCTGGTCGGCTTTTGCGTCGGTCTCGTTTCGCCGGATAAAGTCATTACGGGACAGGATTTGCAAATTGGGGATGTGCTGATCGGACTGCCCAGTTCGGGGATCCACAGCAACGGACTGACCTTGGCGAGAAAAGTTCTTTTTGACCGAGCGAGGCTAAAGCCCGACCAGTTTATTCCGGAACTGGCGACAACGGTTGGGGAGGAACTTCTTAAGCCGACGACAATCTATGTGTCACCTGTTTTGTCTCTGATGGAAAAGGTCGCCGTCACGGGACTTTTTCACATCACGGGCGGGGGGCTAAAAAACCTGTTGCGGACGGCGAAACCGGCTTCTTTTGTCTTGGACCGATGGACCGAAGTGCCCCCAATCTTTTCGTTGATTCAGCACTACGGCTCGGTTCCGGAAGAAGAGATGTGGACGACTTTCAATATGGGCATTGGGTTTTGCGTTCTGGTCAGGGAGACCGATGCGACGAAGGCTTTGGAACATCTCAAGGAAGCGGGAGCGCTGCCCATCGGACAGGTGAGGGCATTGGGAGAGAGGAAAGTTTCCCTCACCTGGAACGGATTGACCGTTGGCTGAGGATTTTAAGGGATTATTGTCGGATCTCTCTTTACCGGCTCGCTCAGTTCAATGTGACCCCCCAGAGCGGGCGGGGTCTGACCGTCTACGAGGATCTGGACCGATTGGGTGCCGGTGAGACCGGTAACCGTGTAAACGAGAGCCTGGAATCGGAGATGAGCCACCTCACTACCGACCCAGAAGGAAGGTTCCAAGAACGCCCGATTGAAGTTAAGGACGAGGACCTTTCCTGTCACATTAGCGGACAAGAGTCGGGTGCCGGGCGGCAACGCCGGTTCCAACCCTTGGCGGGGCGGATCGGTTAAAAGAGCAATGATCTTCGTCAACTTCTCTCTCCATTCCTGATTCAAGTCCGATACGGAATGGCTGATCAGGCGATCGCCTCTTATGTCGGGGAAGTAAAGGATTGCGGCTCCGACACCTTTCAGATCAACGGGACCGACCCGACGGGTTGGCTGAGGCTTGTGGATGATAAGCCAGACTAAGAGACCCACAACTCCCACGACAGCGCCAAGGACAAACCAGACACGCACCAACTAATCCTGCCTTTTTTCCATAAGAGCGGGAACCTGGAAGAATTCCAAGATTCCTTTGAAGAGAGCATTCGCAATCTTCTGGCGGAACTGGGGATCAACGAGAAGGGCCGCTTCTTCAGGATGATTGAGGTAGCAACTTTCGGTCAGTGCGGAAGGCATTTTGGTGTGATGAATGACATAGAACTGGCGGACCCGAACGCCGTTGCCTCCCCTGCCCAGAGTCGCCAGCAGGTTTCGGTAAAGGGTTTCCGCTAAGGAACGACTTTGAGGCGACCAGTAGTAGACCTCCGTTCCCGATTTGCCACCCGGAGTTGGGTAGGAATTGAGGTGAATGCTCACAAAAGCATCGGCACCGATGCTGTTGGCAAGGGCAACCCGATCAGGGAGAGGGACATAAGTGTCTTGGGTCCTTGTCAGAACGGTCCGGAAACCCGCTTTGTCTAAAAGAGCCTTGAGACGAAAAGCGATATCCAGTGTCAGTGATTTCTCTACCAAGGGGCTCCTGACCGTTGGGGGATGGGCAATGGCACCGGGGTCTTTGCCACCGTGCCCAGGATCCACAACGATCAACCGGACCTTGCCGCTTGCGCCTTTCAGCGGCTCAATGGTCAGGACCCAGCCCCGGTCTTTTTCAAACCGGAGGAAACCCCACGAAGGCTGGCGAAGCCCCACCACAAGAATGGCTTTGGGACCGTCCGAAGAAAATTTAATGGAACCGATGGGACCTTCGGACGGCTGGAAAGGCGACGGCGGTAAAAGAGGTCTTGCCGGTAAGGTCAGAACGATTTCTTTACCTTTGTTTTCTATTATCGGCGGGAAATCCTCTGAGGCAGTCAAGACTAATTGACACTGGGTCGGGTTAGCAGACTCCAAGGAAACCTGCCCCATCCAAGGGGATTTTTTTTGTTCCTCCTGGATCAGCATCATCCAGGTCTGCTTTCCCGACGGGTCAGTCTTCCGCCCAACGAGCCAGGCTTTTACCGGTCGGTCACAGTCGGCGACGAGTCGGGCGATGTTGGGCACATTGCGGAACTGACCAATTCTTAGACCCGTCACCGGTCCCATCGCTTCGGCACCGACGTTCGTCTCCGAAGCAAGGACTGCTCCGGGAAGGTCAATGTAGGCTCTTGACGGATCAAAAAGGGTCCGGACGGTAGGCGATTGAGGTAAGGGACGACTGACTTGGACTTCTACCAGATAACCTTCTGCAATAGCCTGAATCTGAGCCCCTTGGACAGGGATGCCGATGCGGATCAGACTCTCTTCCCGATGAATGAGGACCTTGAGTTCCAGCAGTCCACTAAGATCCTTCAAGCAGAAGAACCAGTCACCGTTGATCTTCCTGACGGGATTGGGTAGCGGATGGTCATCTTCGGTTTCGCAGACCGCCGAAGGATCAGCGACGTTGACTTTCTCTGTCCCTCCGTTAGGAGACAGGAAGGAAAGAACCTCATTGGCATCGTCCCAGTGAAGTCCGAGAGCGGACATCCAGTCACCCGTCCGGATTAAAGGTCCCTCTTCCCAAACGACGGGGACCTTTGGGAACACCTGATGAAGCACAACGAGGGTCACCGTCTCAAAGGTTGGTTCTGCCACCAATGGGAAAGCCGAAGAGGAACGAGCATTCAGAAAAAGAAGGATAAATAAAAGAAGCCCTCCTCTTCTGACCATAGCCCGCCCCGAGACGTGCGATGGTGCCAGTTAACGGTGGCTGTTGCGCTGGCGACCTAAATATCCCTTGGACACTCGGTGAATAAAGTTCACTAAATAGGTTAACTCTTGGCTGGGCGGCAGTTCGGCTTTAATTCGGTCTAAACCCTGACGAATATTGAGGTTGGCTCGGTAAAGGAGACGGTAAGCCTCGTGGAGGTCCTCTCGGACTGACGGGGGAATGGTCGCCCTGCGGAGACCGACCACATTTACGCCCACAATCTTAGCCGGTCGCCCGTCAGCCAGCATAAAAGGAGGGACATCCTGGACGACCTTGGACATTCCCCCGATCATCGCCAATTTACCGATGGTCACATACTGGTGAATCCCCGTCATTCCGCCGATGGTGACCTGAGATTCAATATGGGCGTGACCGCTAATTCCGGAATAACTGGCGATGGAAATTTGATGACCCAAAACGCAGTTGTGCCCGATATGGCAGTAAGCCATAATCAAGTTATCATCGCCAATTTGCGTGGCTTTGTCTTCTCCTGTTGCCCGATGAATCGTTACATGTTCTCGGATAATGTTGCGGTCACCGATAATCAGGTAACTTCTCTCACCCGCAAATTTGTGGTCTTGAGGCTCGCCGCCTAGGACGGTGCCGGTGTAGATCCGATTATCCCTTCCCAGCCTTGTATAGCGGCGGACGACGACGAAGGGCTCAAGGACCGTTCCGTCGCCGATCACCACATCGTCCTCCACGATGGCGAAAGGACCAACGACGACGCCTTCCCCCAGTTCCGCCTTGGGGCTGACGACAGCCGTCGGATGGATGATCCGTTTCGTTTCCCGCGTTAACAGTTCTGTTTTTTCTATCACCGGTCGCAGAGTCGTCGCCGGACCAACATCCTCTTCGTCCGCCAACGAGGCCCTCTCACCTCTCTTTTAAGTTAGACAAACCCCTTTTGGGGATGTATCGGAATTCAAGAGACCCCTGGTCGGAGGGCAAGGACCATCTGTCCCTCCGCCACCAGCCGATCCCCGACCATTGCCTCGCCCTTGACAAAGCACATATTGTTGCGGATCGCCGTAACTTCCACTTGCATCGTTAACTGGTCGCCCGGCAAAACGGGGTGGCGGAATCGGGCATTCTCCACCGCTACCAAGTAGCCTGCCAGACCTTTATGCTCAGGGACACTCAGAATGGCGACTCCTGCCAACTGAGCCAGGCTTTCCAAAATCAAAAACCCCGGCATCACCGGATCATCGGGGAAATGCCCCTGAAAATACCACTCGTTCAGACTCACCATTTTAATCCCGCTGGCTCTCTTTCCCGGCTCCAGTTCGGTCACTCGGTCCACCAACAGAAAGGGAAACCGGTGGGGAAGAAGTTCCATTATCTGTTTGACGTCCAGCCCCTTACCCGTTTCCACCATCAGCCCTCGTCCTCCTGAACCGCTGCTGACCTGATACTTTGACACAGCCTCCAGTGGAGAGAGTGACCACTCCCATAACCTTCTATCTCCCCAATCACTTTGCTCCCCAACAGGCTAAGGTCCCCCATTATGTCTAAGATTTTGTGTCGGGCTAACTCATTGGGAAAGCGGGGTTCCGTCAGATACCCATCCGGACCGACCACCAAGGCGTTTTCCAAGGATCCGCCCAACCCGAGTCCTTGGGACCACAAGTCCTTAATCTCCTCTAAAAAGCCAAAGGTCCTTGCCGGTGCTATCTCTGAAAGAAAATCGTCGCCGTCCGTGAAGGTCGCTGTCTGCAAGCCGACAATCCGGTGACCTGACCGAACGAAGGTATACCGGATCCTCAGACGATCGGCAGGGCGAATGGCGATCCACGCATTCCCTTCCTCAGAACAAAGGCGATGAGACACTCGCAAAATCGGTTGGGGATCGTCCAGTTCCTTAAGACCCGCTTCCAAAAGGGCTTGGGCAATGAATAATCCGCTACCGTCTCCGGACGGAATCTCGGGTCCTTCTACCTCTATCACGGCATCGGTCAGACCCAGCCCCGCACAGACCCCTAACAGATGCTCTACCGTTTCCACTCTTGACCCGTCTTTCCCCAAAACGACCCGCCGTCGGGTGTCCAATACCCATTTCGGTGACGCCGGAAACTCTACCCAGCCCTCCTCTCCTTTCGCCCGAAAGACAATTCCCGATCCCGACTCAGCCGGTCGGATTCGGACCTTCGCCTTTGCCCCCGTGTGCAGACCGATCCCTTCCAGAACGGCTATCTCCTTCACCGTCCGGCACTTCCCAGCAAAGATCACAACTTTACGCCCTCCGTTCGGATTCGCCTCTGAGCGCTTTCTGCAATGCCGCCCTCAATTGTTCCGTCGTTTGTTCCTTTGTAAAATGCGCTGCCCTTTCCACAGCCTTTTTTCTCAGGTCGTCCCTCAGGTCCTTATTGAGCCACAATTCCTTCATCGCTTGAAAGATGGCGTCTTCATCGTAAGGGTTGACCAGAAGCCCTGCTGAGCCAACGACCTCCCTTTGGGCGCCTTCGTCACCTGCCAAAACGGCAGACCCGCACGCCATCGCCTCCAGTAAGGGCAGACCAAATCCCTCTTTCAAAGCCGGGGAAAGCAGCGCCTGGCAAGCGGAATAAAGGATTGGCAGGTGCTCTTTCGGCACATAGCCAAGATACCGAACGCCTTGACCACCTTTCTCAAGCCGTTTGACCGGTTCCCAGAAGGGCAGCGTGTAACCCGCCCAGACCAAGGTCGCTTCGGAATGTTGGCTTCTGAGCCGCTCAAATGCCGTTAGGATGGCGCCGACATTTTTGTTCGGCTTCGCCACACCGACGCACAGGAAAAAAGGTCCCTCAATTCCATAAAGTTGTTGGACTGCTTCCGCCGCTTTCTCTTTGGGTCGGAAAATCGGATCGGGATAGGGAGCGACCACGCTAATTTTCTGGTCGGGCACCGCCAGTTTGGTTTTCAACTCGCTGGCGGTTGCGTTGGAGATGGCGATGAAGTGGTCGGTCCGGTGGCGCAGCGAGGGAAGGACGCCTCGGAAAATGAACTTTCTACTGGGCGGGTCTAAAAAGTCCGGTCGGTCCAGCCACATCACATCGCAGACCGTCACCAGGGTCTTTGCCGATGTCCAGCGGGTGAGGGGCGGCACATAACTGAGGTAGAAGAAGACACCGTCAATGCGATCCCGGAGCAACCAGAAAGGGACGATGAGGCGCAGAAACGCGGGTCCTTTGTAAGAACGCCAGAAGACTTTACCCGACCAGCCGTCCGTTGCCGGTTGGCTGCTGTAAAAAAACCAGCGGGCGGGAAAAGAGCCTATGGGCAAGGCATTGAGAAATAATCTCCCCACATTTTCCACACCCGTCGCTCCCTTTGCGGTCAGCGGTCGGGCATCAACGGCAATGCGGACTTCCTTCAAACAGTGCTCCCCGTCCCCAAAAAAGTCTTGACACCAGAAGATTATGGCTTCATTGTGTCCATGACACGAAGAATGGTGATCCTTTTCTATGCTCCGGCTGAACTCTTTTCTCAGCCAACGGGTGCCTCTGCCTATGTTCGCCGCCTTCTCCCCGCTCTTTTAAAAGTGGATCACGAAAACGTTTATCTGGTCTGGTTGGGACCCGTCATCAAGATGCCACCGCTCAGCGATCGTGCAGACACTGTTCCGCCACGCACCCTTTACTTTCGCACCCCTGCTCCCACCCGCCTGCTCTACCATCCCTGGGTCCGGTCGGCTTTCTACTATTACTCCTTCCTTCCCCTTGCCGAACATCTTCTGGGTCATCCGGACCTGTTTTTCTCACCCTTCTATCCCTTTTTTCCTTTCCGGAAAGGGGCACTGGCGCTGACGATATTCGACCTGACCACTCTGACTCATCCCCACTGCTATCCGCAAACCCTGCGCCGGATCAGCGCTTTGACCCTCCTTTGGTCCAAGAAAGCGCACCAAGTCCTAACCTTTTCTCAATGGGTTCGCCACCAGGTGCACTATCGCCTCTCCATCCCACTAGAGAAAATTACCGTTACCCCGCTCGCTCCCGCACCTTTTTTTGTCCCCACACCCAAGGAAAGGCAGGACCAAGTGCGCGCCCGTTACGGTCTTTCGTTTCCTTATGTCCTTTTTGTCGGGACCCTTCAACCCCGAAAGAACATGCCCGTCTTGGTGCGTGCCTTCAAAAAAATCAGCCGCTCTTTTCCCAATCATCGTCTGGTTCTTTGTGGCGAGAGAGGTTGGCAAAGCGAACCTGTCTTCCGCCTCATTTGGGACCTGGGGCTACGGGAGAAAGTGGTCCATTTGACGGAAGTTCCTGATGAAGACCTCCCGCCGCTCATCTCCGGCGCCGATCTCTTCGCCTTCCCCTCCCTCGCCGAGGGATTCGGTCTGCCCCCACTGGAAGCGATGGCGTGCGGGACGGCCGTCCTTTGCTCCGACGCTCCCGCCCTTCCGGAAGTGATCGGCGACGGTGCCATTCTTTTGCCTTGTGACGATGAGGATGCCTGGGCTCAGGCGCTCAATGACCTGCTCTCTAACCCCCAAGACCGGCAGTTTTGGGCACAGAAAGGTCTGGAGCGGGCGAGAGCCTTCACTTGGGAAAAGACGGCAACGGAGACCCTCAAGGCTTTCCATCGGGCAGTAGTGAGAACATAACTTCCTTAACGAGGTCACAATCATATCCGATATGGTTAAAAGAGAGGAGGAAGAGCGCAGTGGGAAAGTTGACGGCTTCTGCCCTGATCCTCCTTTCTCTACTAAGTGAGGGAAAAGTTGTGGCAAGTGAGAACTTTCCACCAATGAGGATCGCCAATGACCAGATCGCTTTGGAATTTTCGGGAACTGACAAAGGGGTCAACGAAGCCACGATTTTGATCCGACGAAAGGGAAAATGGGCTCCAGTTGCTCACTGGCGACCGATCCTTCGCATCGTTTACCGGTCTGACAGCGCAATGCGCTCCTTTGAACCTTTTCTGCGCCCCTTTAAGAAAACCTCTCAAAGAGAACTTATCCTGTCCCGAACTCAACCCGATGAGGACGGTGCTCAGTGGCGGCTGGAACTCGTCGTCCAACTGGATCCGGAGGAACCAGTTGCCCGCATTAGACAAAAAGTCTTATGTGACCGAGACCGGTCGGTCCTCTTTGTTTCAGGACCTGACTTCACGGTATCACCACCCTGGCGACGGGTTTGGGGATTGTTACCAGGACTGGAATTTTTGTTTGGCGACGAGCCTTCCTCCAATCCCCGTGACCTGGCACCCCCACTGAACGAACGGCGCATTCCAAACCCTAAAAAGGTCACCATTCCTCTAATGGCGGTCACCGTCACCGATGCACCCGTCCCTCGGAGAGCATCGGACGACAAATTTTTTTGCCCCGATTCTTTGACGGACAGCCCTACCGCCCTGCCGGCTGTCCCCACAGACCGCTTGACGACTTTGTGCCTCTTCTGGGACCCTCTTCAAAAGTGGGATGGCGAGAGAACTCTCCCGTCTCTCCGCTTTGAAAGCCCGGTGAAGGGCAGAACGGACCATCACCGGTTTGCCCTTTTTCTTCCCTCGTGCCCTGACTTCGTTAAGGAAAATGAAGAGATTGCCTCCCAGCCTTATCCGTTAAGGGCTCATCAGACTCTGTCCCTTGAAGCAGTTCTTTCTGTAGAGAAAGGTCCCATCCTCACCGCCCTTTCGCGGTGGCTGCGCCTGTCAGGCGGTTTGCCCTCGGCATCTCCTCCCCGATCCTTTCAAGAGGAACTGAACCTGGGCTATCACGGTCTTATGACGACCGTCTGGGACCCGCAGACAGAGAAATGGCGCCATTGCATTGATTGGGCGCCTCAGCACAGTCCTGGCTTTGCCACGCTCCTCTGGTTCATTAGCCACCTCTCGGATGATCCGGTCAAGAGGGATAGAGCCCGGGAACGAGTCCAGAGGGTGGCATCGCTGATGCTCCAGGAAGGGGGACCCGCCCTTTTCATCGTCCCCAACAACTGCCATATCCTGCGCTGGGAGTTTCCCTTCCGTTTCGGTCACCTTGCCGAGGCGCTTCCTGCCATCCGGCAATCGTTGGAGCCCTTGCTGGCATCCCAAAAAGACGACGGGTCGTGGCGCTTTCAACCGGATGAGAGGACGGCATCCCTGGGTCGTCGGGGCGATGCCGTTTTGGGGACGATGGCGCACAATGCCGCTCTTCTCGCTCGCTATGCCCGCATCACGGGCGATGCACGGTGCCTTGCTGCTGCCGAGAAGGCTCTTTTGCTAATGGAGCGGTTTCGGGTTCCTCGGGGCGGTCAGACCTGGGAATGTCCAATGTATGAGCCCGACATTTTGCCCGCCGGTTGGGCTGTTGCCGCCTATTGTGAGGCGTTTCTGGCAACAGGAAAAAAGAGATGGCTCCACAATGCCCTTTACTGGGCAGAAACGGGCATCCCCTTCGTTTATCTTTGGAGCCTGCCCGACCGACCGATGATGCTGGGCGCGACCATCCCCGTCTTTGGGTCTACTTTTTACACCCATTCCTGGTTAGGGATGCCCGTGCAGTGGTGCGGTCTGGTGTATGCCTATCATATTCAGAGATTGGCAAAGATTTTAGAAAAAGCGAAGCCCGCCGCTGAAGGGTCTCCCCTTTTCCGCTCCCTCAACCTGACGGCGGACCAGTGGCGGCACGTGGCAAAACTCATTACCATCAGCGCCCAACATCAGGAATTCGCTGACGGTCCCCGAATCGGCACCTATCCTGACAGCATCACCGACTTCCGTCACCCCAACGGACCGTTCATCAACCCCGAGGACATTCTGGTCAACGTTCTGACCCTGTCTGGTTACGACCCCG
>JANXBO010000002.1:0-56495 GCA_025057575.1 Candidatus Caldisaccharidevorator malaysiensis | reverse complement strand
AAACGACGGTCATTGATGGTCCTTCGGGTGCTGTGAGGATTTCGTCGGGAGCCAAGATCCTGTCAGCAAGAAAATCGTCTCGGTCCCTATCTCTCCGACTCTTCTCCTTTGACGGGACGGTCAGCCAGACGCTGCTGGTCGGACCTCAGCCTCGGACCATTCTGATCCGAGAGGTTCGTGGCAAAGAAGGAGAAAGGGCGCAATGGCAGAGGGTCTTAGGGACCCGTCTGTCAGACCCTCCGGCTCTTGTCCTCTCAATCCCTCATAAGACGAAGGAAGTGGAGGTCCGATTGGACTATTGAGAACGCATCCTTCATCCTACGGCTGCCTCATCCCCCTCTGCACCAACCGGATGCGCTGCGAGTTTCGGCTATCGGCGCTATCGGTGTTTCCGGACGAGGCAACCGCAATGGCGATGGGATGGGCGAAAGGTTCGGTGTTTAACGAAGTAGGTTGAGTCAAGAAGCACCATCACAGGTCATTGCCCAGGCATCTTCTCCAGGACCATTGGCTTGAACCGCCAGTTAAAAGCCAAAGGATGTTGGTCAGCATAGTGGGGAGAGCGGGGGTCTTCCGACTGCCCTGGGGGGAGAACATTGAGACCTTTCGGAGGACTGGTGACCTCAACGATCTGGATGTAGGCACCTCTATTGGGACCCGGTATAGGAGGCAACGGGTCAAAGCGCCAGAGGGGCTTCTGAAAACCCCATTGACTTGGGTTGTCACCCCGTTCCTTCTTGATCCGCTGTAACGCTTCCTCCAAAGCCCTTATGAGGGTTTTGTCGCGAGTTTCTCCGTTTAAATAATCCCGTGACGGCTTGATGGCAGGCTGATCGCTCAAGACGTGCCAGAGAAAACTGGGTTGGGCGATCAGCCGCAGAAGACCCGGTTCCGTTAAAGGCGACAAATCGTCTGCCAAAACAATGTCCTGCAGGGCTTCAAACCATTTATCAAATATCGTTGCCGCCACACTTCCTTGAGCCCTTTGATGATCCCACCGAACCAGAAGGTCAAGGATCAGATCCGTTTCGCTTCCCGCCTGCCTGCCTTGCCGCTTCAAAGCCCCAACCAAGAGAGGCTTAAAGTAATCGGCACGAATGTCATAGCCCTCTATATCCACGACGAAGTGGATGAGATCGGCGACGGAAACCTTTTTTCGCGCAGTTAGAAGATTCTCTATTCTCTTCATATGGTGGATAGCGCCCCAGCGGGGTAAGTCGCCATTGTCCCAATCGGGGGACGGCTTGTTGTTCCAGTTGGCTAAGAAACCTTCGGGTGGGTTGACAGCAGACGGTAACCGCTCAAAGGGTATCAGACCGTTCCACTCAAATTCGCCTGTCCCCGGTGTGGGAAGCCTCGGATCGTGACCGTCGGCGCGTATCGGATAGGCACCGCAATACCAGAAACCGATGTCACCGTCTTTGGTAGCGCAAAAGAAGTTATGGCTTGTTTTAATCAACCGGCAGAAACGGGCAAATTCCGACAGCGTCCTCGCTTTGTGAAACCCATAGATCGCCCGGAAGGCGCCCAGTTCTCCGTTCCGATAAGCCGCACCTCTGGAAAAGGCTTTCCTTTGCTTTTTATCAAAGGAAAGGACGGGTCCGTGAAGGGTCCGAAAAACCTCTATCTCAACAGGTTCCTCCCTACCCTTAACTGAAATTTTCTCAACCCGTCTCTCCAACGGAATCCACTGACCTTTGAAAAGATAAACACTGTCCTTATCGGGATGGAGTGTTTCCACGAAGATGTCCACATTGTCACCGGCACCACTGGTCGTCGTCCAGGCGAGGTAGCGGCTCATCCCGATCAGGACAATGGGAATACCAGGGAAGGTCATCCCGCGAACATCAAAGCGGGGGCAGGACAGACGGATCTCGCACACGATGGAAGGCGTTCCCGTCGCCATTTGGGGACCACCAACGAGAAGAGGGCGTCCCGTTTGTGATTTGCGGGGAGCAACAACCATAGCGTAACTGCCCCAACGGGTGAAGAGGTTTAATCGCTCACACCACTTTACACTCTCTGATTCTTCTGCGTTCAAAATAGCCTTCTCAATGGCAGCATGGGAAAGCATTAGCGTGTCCCGAGGACTGGGAACAACAAAGGAGCGAGATGACGCTCGCGTTCGTGAGGATCGGGCGGTGACGGGTGCTTCAGGATCATTTTGCCAAGCTATATCGTTGAAAACCTTCTCCGCATCGTGACCAAACTTAAGTTTCAAAAATTGAAACAATTGGAGCATTCGCAACTCCTCACCGCCGGAACTTCCAAACCGAACCGCCATCATCTGTCCGATGGCGATCGTATCGGTGACTTTCCAGGGGTCAAGTCGTTTCATCCCCAAATCCTTCAGTCGCTGGGGCAAAGGCTTCTGTCCCCTGTTGACTTCATCTATGTAGTGAGTGACCCCTGCAGCGAAAGCAGTCAAAACTAATTGCAGTTCCGCATCCAGTCGGCGAAACTGAGCCATCCTCTCCTGTTCGGTGTAACCGATCAGTCGCCTCTGCTTGTCCTGTTCCAGAGCGCCTTCCCCCATCAACGACGCCAGTTCCCCTTTTGCCGTTCTGCGGGATAACTCCATCTGCTCGAGGCGATCACAGGCTTGAGCGTAACCGGACCCATAAAAGACACCGAACAAACTTTGGGCAAAGATGTGGGGAACACCGTAGGAATCGCGAAAGATCAGAACCTCTCCCCCACCAACCCGTAGCCGAACTTGAGCGGCAAGGGGATCAATTAAAAAGAGAAAACCCACCAAAAGCCAAGCAGCCCTCATCATCGCCCTCATCCCTTCTCGGCGGTCCCTGTTGATTCATTATTCTGATCTTTGTGATCAGGCGCAAACAAAGAGGCGGCTTTCCAGATGGAAGCCACTTGAACGGCTGTTTCCTGCAAAAGCTGCGGCGCCTCTTTGAAGGCTTCTTCTTCCGACATTATCCTGTTGAGGATGCTGAAGCAGGCGGTCACACCCCAAGAGGAAAAGACTTTGTGCCCGATCTCCACCTGTCCGGCAATGACAACGACGGGTTTGTGATACTTTCTGGCGACCTGAGCAACGCCATAGGGAACCTTTCCGAATCCGGTCTGATGGTCTAGTTTTCCCTCCCCCGTGATCACCAGGTCCGCATCTTGAATTCTTTTTTCTAAACCCAAGGTCTGAATGATCAGTTCTACACCCCTTTGGAGGCGGGCACCACAGAAAGCCATCAACCCCGCTGCCAAACCACCGGCGGCTCCGGCACCCGGAACCTTTTCCACATCCGTGCCCAAATGACTGCGGATGACCTGAGCATAGTGACGCAAGCAGGAGTCAAGAAAAGCAACCTGCTCCGCCGTTGCTCCTTTCTGAGGTCCGTAGACTGCTGAGGCGCCCGCTGGACCCGTCAAAGGATTGGTTACATCGCAAGCGACGATAACGTCCGCAGTAGCGATCCGTCTGTCTCTACCGGACAGGTCTATTCGCTGGAGGCGGCAGAGAGCACCGCCACCGAAGGGCAAATCCTTTCCGTCCGCATCCAGCAAGCGGACTCCCAACGCCTGAGCCATTCCGGCGCCCCCGTCGTTGGTTGCGCTCCCGCCGACCCCTACTATCAGCCGGCGACAACCATACTCCAGCGCCGCCCTAATGAGTTCTCCAACTCCATAAGTGGTCGTTTTTGTCGGGTCTCGTTGAGAAACGGGGACCAGATGGAGACCCGCTGCTGCCGCCATCTCAATGACCGCCGTCTCGCCGCCACCTAAAATCCCAAAAAAAGCCTCAACCGGTTGCCCGAGGGGACCGGTGACCATCACAGACATTTTTCTTCCTCCAGTAGCCGCCACCAGGGCATCAACAGTCCCCTCACCACCGTCCGCCATCGGCACGATGTCCACAATGGCATTGGGCAAAACTTCCTTGATTCCGGCAGCGATCGCCTGACAGACCGCCACCGATGACAGACATCCTTTGAAACTGTCCGGCGCCACGACGATTTTCATCAACCGTTCCTACCCTCTTCTTGACTAACCGATCCTTGTGTCATAGTTTGAAAAAAGAGAAGCAAGGATGCCGACTAAGGGGAGGAGTGGAGAAGATGGACGCTGTTGTCCTGTTTGAAGATGACCGCTGGACCGCTTTTAAGCCCTTAACCTGGACCAGACCAGTTTGCCTGCTTCGGTCGGGAATTTTCCCCCTATGGAAAAAGGTCGCCCGCCTCTTTCCCGACGCCACTGTTGTGGTGCACACCCGTTCCTACTTGACCGATGTGCTGACCCAACGCTATCGGCAAGACGGTCTTCTCTTCAATCAATGGAACGAGTTGGAAGGGAAAGAGATCCTGCTGGTCAACGGCAGGCTTCTCGTAACGCCCCAATTGGCTTCCAAGGCAAAAGAATTGGAGAAAGAGGTCGCCTATGTATCGGGAGACGATTTGATCGCCCTTTGGATTAGCAGTGGTCATTCGCCGAGAGCCCTGTCCGCCTTGACAAAAGGGGAGCCTTTGACAGCCGACGATCTCGGTGCCCTACGAGAACTGGCAAGGTCTGTGCGCACCGTTTCCGATGTCCCGATCGTTCGTTATCCTTGGGACTTAGTCAACGCTAATGCTGAATTGATTAAAGAAGAGTTCCCGATCGCGGTCAGGGACAGTGCATCCGAGGGTAAGATGGAACCAGGTGCTGTTTTATACGGCGGTGATCACTCAAAACTCTTTCTTGGCAAGGGGAGTGTGGTGCATCCGACAGTGGTCTTGGATGTGAGTCACGGACCGATCTACATCGGCGCAGGCACCATCGTCTATCCTCCCACCAGAATAGAAGGACCCGCCTATATCGGTGCGAACACTTGGATCGTTGGTGGAAAGATACGGGAGGGAAGCAATATCGGGGATGTATGCCGGGTCGGTGGCGAAGTTGAAGAGAGTATTATCCTGGGTTACTCCAATAAGTATCATGACGGATTTCTCGGTCACGCCATTGTGGGGGAATGGGTGAACCTGGGCGCTTTGACGACGAACAGCGATCTAAAAGACACCTACGGTTCCGTGCGAGTGGACATAGAAGGTGAAGGTCGTGTCAACGCCGGCACAAAGGTCGGCTGCTTTATCGGCGACCACGTGAAAACTTCCATTGGCGCTTTGATCTACACCGGCAAAAGGTTGGGAATTTACAGCCACCTTCACGGGGTTGCCACCGAAGATGTCCCGTCCTTCACCATTTGGACCAAAAGCCTTGGCGCTGATGGGGACAAGGTAGAACTACTTCTGGAAAGTGCCGTGGAGATTCACGAAAGAGTCTTAAGCCGAAGAAAAGTCCCGACGAGCGATCAGGATAGGGAACTGATCCGCTATCTGTTTGAAGCGACGAGACCCGAACGAGAGAAAGCAGAGGTCCGAATCGGACGACCGGCGATATAGCCAAATTCCGCAGTAGCATCCACTCATCAAAAGAGAATGGGACCGATTGAAGTCGTCGTTATCCGTCATCATACTATTGAAGCGGTCCACAAAGTGTTTGCCGTTGCATTGGAAAAAAACAAGGAAGTCGCCGTCTTTGGCGATGGTGACTGGATGACCTACTGGAGAAGCACGGCAAAACCGTTTCAGGCAATTGCCGTTGTTGCCTCGGGCGCTGCCGATGAGTTCGGACTTTCTGATGAGGAACTGGCAATCGCCTGCGGGTCCCACTCAGGTAGCGCTTACCATATCGGAGTTGTTAAGACTCTTCTTGACAAGTCAGGATTGACAGTAGAGCACTTGAAGTGCACGCCCCACGAGCCCTTTGACAGGCACGAAGCCATTCGCCTGTGTCGGGAAGGAAAAGATCCGTCGCCGCTACACAGCAATTGCTCGGGAAAGCATTCGGCGATGTTAGCAGCGGCTAAAAAAATGGGCTGTAACCTGGAAGATTACACCTCACCGTCTCATCCTGTCCAGTTGCTAATCCTTCAGGCGCTGACCGAAGCAACGGGCGACCAGAAGGTAAAGGAAACGGTCGTCTCCGACGGTTGCGGAGCTCCTATTTGGGCGAATCGTTTGAAGGACATTGCCAAGGCGTTTCAGCGATTTGCGATGGGCGATTTCTCCTTCGGTGCGGCGTCCCAAAGGCTGTTTCTGGCGATGGTGGCTCATCCAGAAATGGTTGCCGCCAAGGGACACTGGAACACAAGGATCATTGAAGCCCTGCGGGGAAGGTTTGCGGGGAAAGGGGGGGCGGAAGGTCTCTTTGCGGGAGGGTTTAGCGATGGGAGGGCTTTTGCGGTTAAGGTTCTGGACGGGCAGCATCGCGCCACGCCGATCGCCACGATTGCTCTTTTGAAATGGCTGGGATGGTTCAGCAAAGAGGAAGAAGAGGCTTTGGAAGACTTGGCGCAACCGCCTGTCAAGACTTTAGCAGGAGTGACCGTCGGCACTATGAGAGCGGTCTTTCCTTGATGGCAAAAGAGATGAGCATCAAACGATGCAACCGCCTTCTACAAGCATCAAACTAAAGCGCAACCCCTCTTCCGAGGTTGGTTCCGCTGCCCTTTTAATCGGGTTACTGATCGGACTATCCCGCCTGACGGGCATTGCCCGGGACATCGGCAGGACTACTCTTTTTGGACGAAACTGGCAGACCGATGCCTACGTTTCCGCCTTCAGTATTCCTGACTTGATCTACTTTTTGGCTTCCGGCGGGGCTCTTTCCGCCGGCTTCGTCCCCGTTTTCTCAGGCTATCTTGCAAAAGGAGAAGACGAAAAGGCGGTCAAGACCTTTCAGGTCCTTTTGACCTATCTGGCACTTCTCCTCATTGTCCTGATCGTGTCGTTCAGTTTGTTAGCACCTTTGCTCGTTTCGTGGATGTTTCCAGGGATGAGAGAGGATCCGAAGAAACTGGGTTTAACCGTGCTCCTTGCCCGAATCCTGCTGCCGGCTCAGTTCTTCTTTGTATTGGGAAGCCTGTTCACGGGGGCTCTGTTCTCCCTACGCTATTTTGCCGAGCCACAAATGCAATCCATCATTTACAATCTCCTGATTTTAACGGGAGGTGTGTTTGGGGCTTTAGTGGGGAAGGGATGGTCCGGGGGTGGAGTGGAAGGAATGGCGATGGGCGCCGTAGCCGGGGCAATGGTTGGTGTTTGTTTGGTCCAAGGAAAGAGGCTCGCTCAGGCAGGCATCCCTTTCCGGTGGAATTTTGACTTAAAGGACGAGGGTGCCCAACAAATCTTGCGCCTGATCGTCCCCGTCGTCTTCTCCTTATCGGTGACACAAATAACCGCCATCATTTTGCCGAGGAGTTTTAGTTCCCTTCTGGAAGAAGGTGCGGCAACGGCTGTGGAGATGGCGAACCGGGTAATGCAGTTGCCGGTGGCGCTGTTCGGCGCTTCGGTCGGGATCGCTCTTTTCCCGACTCTGGCAGAGGAAGCTGTGCAGGACGACCGCCTTTCCCTTCAAAAATCTCTTGCTTCAGGACTGCAGACGGTCCTTTTGCTGAGCGTCTTCGCATCGGCTCTGATGGCTGTTTTGCGAGAACCCATCGTCGCCATTCTGTTTCAATATGGACGCTGGTCTCCACACGACACGGCAGAAACAGCCTGGGCTTTGTTCTTCTACAGTTTTGGCGTTCCAGCGATGTCCGTTCAGCAAGTTCTCGCTCGTGGTTTTTACGCTTTGAAAGATACGATGACACCGGTATGGGTCGGACTCACAAGCCTATTGACTGCCTGGATGTTAAACATCTTTCTGGTTCACACACCTCTTCAGCAAGGTGGACTGGCTTTAGCATTTTCTGTGTCTACCTGGTTGAACTCGGCTCTCCTGTTTCTCTTACTATTCCGCCGTTTGGGCGGTTTTCGGGATTTGAGGTTGGGCAGGTTTTGTGGGTGGGTCTTTGTATCCGCCATCGCTGCCGCAATGGTTGCGTATAGTGTATTGTTGACTTTCACTTCTGACGGTTGGTTTGCCCGCTTGCTCCGGCTTTTAATACCCAGCGCCGTGGCAGCGCTCGTTTATATCCTTTTCCTCCGTTTTTCACCAGTTCCCGAACTGCGCCTCACTTGGGCAAGGATATGGTCCAGGCTGACAAACAGGCGGCGCTGATACATTACCACTGGTCCGTCATCATCGTCACTTATCAATCGGCTGATGTGATCGGTCCCTGCCTGTCGTCAGTCCTTGAGGCAATCGCCTACTATGAAAAACAACTACACATTACAAATCAATGTCAGGTCATCGTTGTTGATAGTGCGTCAACGGACGGCACGCCAGCAAAAGTTAGGTCATTTCCCTCGGTGGCTTTGCTCGTGTCCAGTGTCAACCTGGGCTATTCGGGGGCGGTCAATTGGGGCTTTCGGAAGGCATTAGGGCGATGGGTTCTTATTTTGAACCCTGATTGCGTTATTGACAGACGGTCTCTGTTCGTTCTTGCAAAAGTCTTTCAGTGCTATCCCGATGCGGGTGTTTTAGGATTGCACTTGCGCAACGCCGACTCGTCTTTTCAGCCGTCGGGGCGATTGTTCCCTACCTTTTTTAACTTTATCGCGTCTCTTTTTTTGCCCAAAAAGATGATGGTAGTTAAGTCTTTTCGTGGCAGATCTTTTGCGGAAGTGGAGGAAGTGGATGAAGTCTCCGGTGCGGCTTTTGCTGTGGTCAGAGATCTATTTAACAAAGGAAGATTGATGGACGAAAGTTTCTTTCTTTATTTTGAGGATATAGATTTGTGTAGGCGAGCAAGAAACCGAGGCTTTCGTGTTTTTTGGGTTCGGGACGCCGTGGCGGTCCATCGTTGGGGCGCCTCCACAGAAAAAGCCTCGGGGATTGCTCAGGCTGCCTTTCTGGACAGTGCCATAAAGTATAGTGAGCGGTATCACGGCAAGATGTCGGCTTTTTTGGTGCGCGGTGCCCTTATCGTCCGTTATCTTCTGCGGGTCTACCGAAGACGACCATCCCCTCAGGAAACCTGGCTTTGTTGGCAGGTGCTTCTCAGAAGAGGGATACCTTTCCGGTCCTTGGTAACAAAGTTGACGGGCTTTGGTGCTGACAGCATTTCGTGACAAGAATAGCAACGCAAGCAGTCGCCCATTTTCTTGCCCTTTCTGCGACCTATTAAAACGCGTGATGGTGGGAACGCCAGTCCCCTCCGACGATGAGGCATCACCGTTGGTGTCTCCCGAGTCGGGGGCTTTGGGCGGCTTTTTCCATTAATGTTTGTCGTTGTGAGAAACCCCATATCGTTCTTGAAGGGCTTCCAAGGCAACGAGGCGGTCGCTAAAGGGGATTTTTTGTCGCCCGATGATCTGATAATCTTCGTGCCCTTTCCCTGCAATCAGGACGACATCGCCACGCTGAGCCATTTGAACTGCTGTCTTGATAGCCGTTCTCCGGTCGGGCTGGATGATGAAAGGAGAACCTTTCTCAATTCCGGCAATGATCTGCTCAATGATTTTCATTGGATCTTCGGTGCGGGGATTGTCGGAGGTGACAATCGTTAAGTCCGCCTTGGTGGTGGCGATACGCCCCATTTGGGGACGCTTCATTGGGTCGCGGTCGCCTCCGCAGCCGAATACTACAATGACCCTACCCGAGGTCACCTCTCTAACAGCATCCAAAACTTTGTCTAAGGCATCGGGCGTGTGAGCGTAATCTACTAAGACTAAAAATGGTTGCCCAACATCCACTCTCTCCAGCCTTCCCGGAGGGGGCTGGAAGGAGAGAAGGGCATCGGATAGTGCCTCGGGAGGAACCCCTAATTCAAGAGCAACAGCGCTAGCAGCCAGAACATTCATCACATTAAACCGACCCAACAAAGAAGAGGAGAGAGGGAGGGAAAGGGTCTTTGTCTGAAGACGGAAGGAGATCCCTGACCCGCTGACAGAGATGTTATGGACAGTGTAGTCACCATCGCCGACCGTTGCGTAGGTGCGGATCTTGCCCAATGCGATTTTGAGGAGGCGTTGTCCAAAGGGGTCGTCGGCATTGACGAGAGCCAAGTAGTTCTTGCCGTTTTGAAGCGAATGGTCGGCAAGGTCGGTAAAGAGTCGGGCTTTGGCAAAAAAGTAGGATTCCAGGTCGTGGTGGTAGTCCAGATGATCGTGGGAGAGGTTGGTGAAAACGGCGATGTCAAACAGACAGGCATCGCAGCGCCGCTGTTCAAGGGCATGAGACGATACTTCCATAACGAGGAACTGCGCCCCTGTATCCTTTGCCCAGGCGATCCAGCGAAAGAGTTCTGGGGCGTCGGGGGTCGTCTGATTTAACGGAAAGGACTGGTTACCGAGTCGGATTCCTGTCGTTCCTAATACAGCGGCAATAGGGCGACCAGAGAATTGGTTCAGGATATGGGCGATGAGATAAGTTGTCGTCGTTTTTCCGTTGGTCCCCGTAACGCCGATGACCGTTAGGAACTTCGTTGGTTCGCCGTAGAAGCGGTGGGCGAGAAGGGAGAGGGCAAGGCGGGTGTCGGGGACCTGGATCAATGGGGCCGATCCTGTGTCCACCGACCGTTCCGCGACGACAGCGGCGGCGCCTTTTTGCAGAGCCTCCGTGACGAAATGATGACCGTCCTGATGCAGACCGGACAAGCAGACGAAGAGCGCACCAGGCTGGACCCGCCGGGAATCGTGAGTAATGGAACTTATCCAGGCATCATCACCACGCCAGTGAAAGTCTGGAAGTGCCTGGACAAGGTCCTTCAATTTCATTGTGGCAAGCCCCTTCCAACCACTGTCGCCAGATTATGGCAAAAGGATGAGAGTTAGAGAAAGTGTGATATAATGATGGTGCCGACCTTGTGAGGAGCCTTTGGAGGAGGATTTAAAAGAATGCCTCGGAGCAAAACGGCACTCAAAGTCATGCGGAGAGCAGAAAAAAGGCGCCTGAGGAACCGAGCGTATCGGTCCCGAATGAGGACCTTTGTCAAGAGAGCGTGGTCCGCATTGCAGTCAGCAGGGGGGACGGACCTGGAGCAGGTGCAGAGGGAAGTCCGTATGGCGTGCCGAATTTTGGATAAAACGGTCAGCAAAGGAGTCATCAAGAAGAATACCGCTGCTCGGTATAAGTCCAAACTAACGAAGGCACTCAACCGTCTGATGGAGCAGCGAAAGGAATCCGAAAGCGGCTAAAGGGGAGACGGGCAATGCCCGCTAACCTGACGCCCGAATATTTAGAAGCAGAACGGCAGTTTCGTCAGGCGACGACTCCCGAAGAGCAGATAGAAGCCCTTCAACGGATGCTGGCGCTCCTTCCCAAGCATAAGGGGACGGAGAAGATCCAAGCGGACCTCAAGAGGAAACTGGCGAAACTGAGAGAGGTGGAGCAGACCCGACGCGTCAAGAGGGCGGGGACGGATCCTTATTACATTCCCCGCCACGGTGCTGGACAGGTGGTCGTCATCGGTCCTGCTAATGCAGGAAAATCCTTGTTGGTTTCTCAACTTTCCGGAGTGCCTTTGGAGGTCGCCGACTATCCCTATACGACCCAGAAGCCGACACCGGTGATGATGCCTTTTGAGGACCTGCAAATTCAATTGATTGACACGCCCCCAGTGGTGGGGGAACTGGAAGGTCCCTTAGCGTCCCTGATCCGACGAGCCGATGAGACCCTTTTGGTCCTTGACCTGTCCAGTGACGATTGTTTGGACCAGGTCGTCTTTCTTTTGGAAAGTCTGGACAAGCGGCGGATTCGGTTGGTTAAGGAAGCCCGTCCCGATGACCCTGTCAGAACCTTCGTGGAACGACCCGCCATCATTGTCGGCAACAAGTTGGATCAGCCGAGAGCCGACGAAAGACAAGCCGTTTTGAAGGAATCATTGGAAGGGGGACCACCATTTGTTGCCGTCTCCGCTTTATTGGGGGAGGGGCTGGTCGGGCTGCGGCGGCAGATTTTTGATCAATTGGGGGTCATCCGCGTTTACGCTAAGCCGCCGGGAAAGGAACCAGACTTAGAAAGACCGTTCGTCCTTAAGAAAGGCGCTACCGTGATGGACCTGGCAGAGGCGGTTCACAGAGACTTTCCTGATCGGCTGAAATACGCTCGGGTGTGGGGATCGGCAGAGTTTGCTGGACAATCGGTTGGAAAAACCTTTCTTCTTTCCGACCGGGATATCGTAGAACTTCACCTTTAGACGTCATCATAATCTGGCTAGGAAAAAAGAGAGGGAGGAATGAGAAGAGGGCGATGAGGGGCTGGGTTGTTCGGGTGGTAGTGGTGTTACTGGCTCAAGGGACCCTTTTTCCGCAAGAAAAGACCCCGACCGGCGGGCTTTTCAAAGTGGAGGGTCGGGTCAGCGGGATGATCGTTGGTCTGAGCCGGGTGACCCTGTCCGTCGTTTCTGAAGGACAAGCCGTGACCTACATCCATATCCCACTTGGGAAGTCGCCCAACTGGTTACGAGTCGGTTCCGAAGTGACCGCTCTGTGCTCCACGAAAGAAACGGAACTTTGGGTTGAAGAGATCAACCCCTACAGTCCTGAGAAGATTGTGGTGCCTCAGGAGACAATTGTCCGGGTGCTGGCATCCCCACCGTTGAATCGGGGGGAAAGCGAGATGGGCTTGGGGGATCTGACGAGCAAAAGCGGGACGGGTCATCCTATGCAGCAAGCGTTCGGACCCGTGGTGGTGAGCCCCCTGGAACTGGAGGTCCAGCGCTTGTTGCCCCACTATGCCGCCGGCGTCCGGTTCTTCAACCCGTCTTTGCCCTCTCATCAAGCAGAGGGGATTGCCGCTGCTCTTCTGCGCTCGTCCCTTCGCTATGGGGTGGATCCGAGGCTGATGGTCGCCTTGATCGCCTGCGAGTCGTCCTTTCGCCCAGATGCCGTCGGCAAGAAGGGAGAAATCGGTCTGGGACAGTTGCTCCCTCGGACGGCTCAGGCGCTGGGTGTGGACCCAAAAGATGTGGTTCAGAACATTGACGGCTCCGTTCGCTATCTGAAGACCCAGTTGGATCGGTTTGGTCGGGTGGATTGGGCGTTAGCCGCCTACAACGCCGGACCGACTGCCGTTATCAAAGCGGGTGGCATTCCCCAGAATCCGATCACCCCTCGCTATGTGGCAAGGGTCCTTCTCCTCTACCGGTCCCTCTGCGGTCAGTGAGTTGCGCCCCACAGTTAAATCCCGCTTCATCCTTTCCCTGAGTTTACCCGATCTGTCCTGTGCCACAATGTCGTGCGTCAGGAGGTGAATAGAATGAGCCGGCAAACGATTAAACTGACGGCTCTCTCCCCCAAGGGTGGCTGAGCGTGCAAGATCGGTCCGGAGGACCTGAATAAGATTTTGGACCATCTTCCCAAGGTGGCGAACCCGAGAGTTCTGGTCGGAATTGATACAGCGGACGATGCCGGCGTTTATCAATTGACGGAGGAGATCGCCATCGTTCAGACCTTGGACTTCATCACGCCGATCGTAGACGATCCGTATGCTTTTGGCGCGATTGCCGCTGCTAACTCCCTGAGTGATTTGTATGCGATGGGCGCCACTCCCTTAACGGCACTGAATATCGTCGGTTACCCGTCGGCAGAAGTAGAACCGAGTCTGATTGCCGAGATTTTGAGGGGTGGCTATGACAAATTGGCGCAAGCAGGGGTCGCTGTTATCGGCGGTCATACAGTGGACGATCCGTCTCTGAAATACGGTGTGGCTGCTACCGGTGTCGTTCATCCCCAAAAGATTGTCACCAACGCTAATGCTCAGCCTGGAGACTGGCTGATTCTGACCAAACCCTTGGGCACCGGAATCATCAATCAAGGGATCAAGACGGACAAAAGCCCGCCATCAGCCGTCACCGCCGCCCTTGAGTCTATGTTGATGCTGAACGACCAGGCTGCCCAGGCAATGAAAGAGGTGGGCGTCAATGCCTGCACTGATGTCACCGGGTTCGGTCTTTTAGGACATCTGAGAGAAATGCTGGTCGCCAGCGGCGTTGCTGCCAAATTGTTTGCCTCTCGGATCCCTGTCTTAGAAGGAGCCCTGGATTTGGCAGCCCAGAAGGTTTTCCCGGGAGGAGCCAGGAGCAACCGACGGTTTGTGGAACCTTTCGTTCACTATGACGAGGCGATTTCCGAACCGATGAAGGTCCTTCTTTGCGATCCGCAGACATCGGGCGGTCTTCTGATCAGCGTCAGCGCCGACAAGGCAGAGGTTCTCTTGGAGAGGCTCTGGGCTTACCAGGTCACCAAGGCATCGGTCATCGGCGAAGTCCTTCCGAATGGAAAAGGGGAGGTTTGGATTTCAGTATGACGAGCCGCATCGGCAGACGGAAAGCCATACAATCGTTGGCGACGGTCGGACTGGTCAGTCTGACCGGCTCTCTTGGTGCGATCAACGACAATCCCCAAAAGGGCATCACCATTCAAGCGCCTGATTATGTGCCCAAAAACAGACCCTTTTCTATCAAGGTTGACCTTTTCTCCCCCTTTCAAGGACCAGATGGCATTCAATGGGTAGAGATCTTTCTGGGGCGGGAGTTGGTCGGTCGTTGGGAATTTTCGCAGATGTCCCCGAAGGCAACTTTGGAAGTCTGGCTAGTTGTAGAAAAATCCGCAACCCTTCGGGTTAGGGACTACTTTGGGCGGGTCGCTACCAGGCGCCTGCGGGTTGTCGGATAGAAACCTGTTCTCTGTCACCCTATCGGAGGATATGGACTTCAAAGGGAGACCATTGCTTTTGAAGGGAGCCGATGGGAGTCTGGACCGCTGCCCTGATAAGTTGGGATGTGGGGTTGACGATGACCGCCATCCGCACGGGCTCTCGTTCCACCCAGACCGCGTTGAGGGGTGCTTGAGGCGGGTCTATTTTCACAACGTCTTTGCGGATTTTGCCCAAAGCGTAATGGAGACCGATCTGGGAAAGTTCTGCCGTGAAACGGCGAAAGAAAGCCCTTAATTCATCACTGAACTTAAAGCCGCTCAGCCAATCGCCCTGGGGGGTGTGGTAGACATCCCCCCAGGCGTAAAAGAGAAGCCCCTTCGCCCCGCTGTTGAGGGCGAGATAAGCCATACATCGAATTTCCTCTGGCGTTGGAAAGCGGTTTTTGGAATGAGCCGGGGGCTGGCGGTGGGACTGAATGACTGCCCAGACGGGTCGTCCTTTTGCTGCTGCCACCGCGTGAGCGACGGCGTCGGCGACCCATCCCAGGCTCTTCGGAACATCGCTTCCGATCGGATAGGGATCGGTGCCGGTAATGTCACCAATGGCTGCATAGAGGGCGACGGCACCTGGGACTTCATTGACAAAGGTGAGATGGTCGGGATCGGTCTCTTTGATCATCTGACAAAACTCTCTGACCAGATCAACGCCGATCCCTCCCCCTAACGGCTCGTCTATGGCATAGTGAAGGATCGTTGCGGGATGCGCCCTCAGTTGGGAGACCAATCGCCGGGCTTGGTCTAAGTTCCGCCGACCGCTGCGAATGAACTCACTGAGTTCCGTGATCACCCAAAGCCCTTGCCGGTTCGCCTCATCGTGCCAGACTTTTTGTCCCTCTGTCAGTTCCGTTTGGTCGCCTCCGTAAATGGGTGACGTCACACAGTTGAAACCCAACTCTTTGATGACTTTTAAGTCTTCCGTCCCCACATGATAGGTGCCAATCGGAAAGATGGGTTGTCCGTTAATCAGAAGTTCTCCACTGCTGCCGATTCTTGTTTGCAAGTGGGGTCGGTCTTGGTCCCTTACCTGAAAGGTTTCTTTTGCCACCGCCTTCTCGCCCCCTTTGCTCGCAACCAGAGCGATCCCTTCCACTTCATAGCGACCGGGCGGTAGCGAACGGGTGGACAGCGAGATTAGTTGGTCCTTTTGGGACAAAGGAAATTTTTTCTGCAACGGCTGGGGGAAAGAAGGACTTTTGATCGTCACTGCACAGGTGCCCTTTTTGCCGGCAGCCGGTGCCATCAGCACTCTTATTTTTATCAAATCGGACCGGAAGAAGATGGTCCGAACGAGGTGCAGTCGTATCAGCGGCGGGACACGAAACTGGTGCGAGACCATCAGCCCCTCATCCGTCTCCTTTGTCTTGTAAATGACGACAGCCTCCAGATCACCGCGAACAGGGCAAGGCAAATTGATCGGGATCGTTCTTTGGGCTCTTGATGGCAAGGCAATGCGTTGAGGTGGACCCTCGGAAACAGAGGAACCATCTTTGCGAAGTAACTTTGGAACCAACAGCACGCTGATGGTCTCGTCCCGCACATTCTCCAGAGAGAGGGTCGCTTTGAAATGGCCGGGGACGATCTGCTGCGGGGCTTGACTCCAGGAGACCCAAACACCGCTTTTGAGGGCGAGGCAGTTTGCTAAGAGGTTTTGCAACATCTCTGACGAAAAACTCCATCCGGTGGTGACGATCAAAACGCCCTTTCCCACGGTCGTGAATAAGCCGATGGCGGTCCCGCCCTTCGTCTTTGCCCAAACCTGATAGCGATTGCCCCACCGAGGAAAGTGCGCCCAGTAGTTCAAGGCACCAATGGGATGGGGAGTCGTTAAAAATCGGGAAGGTGCCGAAAGGTCCAAGGCTGCTTTTTCGGGACCGATGTCTTGAAAAGCGTCAGTATAGGTGACCCACAGTTCCGGATGCCAGACTTTGAGCCAGTCTACCATCGGGGGATACGCCATATCGGTGAGGATCACGATCCCACCCTGCCTCACATAGCGATCCCAAAGAGGGATCGTGCGGGAAAGGTCCTGAGGATCGCCATAGTTCCACAAAGAAGTTGTGAGAACGAGGTCGTAAGCGCTGGATTTGTCAAAGAATTGACGAAGTTGCGTGTTGAGAAATTTGTCAAAGGACCAGCCCAGTGACTGAAGGGTTCCGTCATACTCGTGGAAACTGCGAAAGTCATTGTCCACTCCCGAACTGGTGATGACGGCAACTCGTTTGGGCTTGACCTGAGAAAGGGCAACATCCCCTGCCATCGCCAGTAAAAACAGATACCCGACGGTTAACATCAGCGCCCCTGTTCGCCCTTCCATCCAAAATGTTCTCCCCTTCTCGCCTTTGATTCGCCTTTTCACTAACAACAGTAACAACAGTCCTTTCATCGTGAACCGTTGATGCAAGGAAAAAGGTGTTGCAGCGAGTGGAGGAACTTTTACCAGCATCCCCTCAACGGTTGGGTGACAAGCACCGGAGCAAGTCCAGAACGACACTGCCTTTCGGCTTATGATCGGTGCGGAACGCAACGAGATAGATGGCTTCCAGACGCACCCCATCATCCAAGGCTGCGGGGAGATCGGCTTGCACTTCTCTCCACTCCTGCGACCAATTAATGCTGGGCGCCAGGTCCAAAAGAATGGCGTCCCCGTTAGCAGATCGGAGACGCGCCCGCAGCCAACAGCCCTGACCGTCACCGAAGACCATCAGGGACAATTTGATCGTTCCCTTCGGAAGGGCGCGGCTCAGAAAAACATAGCCCGCCCTTGTCCCTTCCCCTTGGCTAAAGTCGTAACTCAGCCGCAAAGCTCCCTGCCCACTGCTTTTGGGGAAGGAAACGACTTGGGGAGTGAACTCCACTGTCTCGGGTATCTTCTGAAAACTCAGGTCCGACAAGTTTTCCAGTTCATTTACGAGCACCCAAGACGGTTGCCTTAATAGGACAGAAGCCGTGGCGGTTACCCCGCCAATCGCTGCTACGACTAACCCCGGACGCGGATCGGGACCAAAGACCAGCCGGCTCCCTTCGACCCTGCCAATCTGAGGATCTACAGTCCATTGGACGAGGGATGGATCAAATTGGATGGGAACTCTCTTGCCGGAAGGATCCCTGCCCCACGACTCAACCTTTAGGCTCACCGACCCATTGGGCGTTGCCAGGATCGTTGCGGGCGTGATGCTAACGGACTCGGGCGCGCGATGAAAATAGAGGGTCAGCGAAGCGGGCTCAGCGCTCCCATCGGGGACCGAAAAGAGGACGGTGACCTTTTCCGGTGACTGGTTGACAGTTTGGGGTCCCGTTAGCAGACCGTCACCAGACCAGGCGATCCCTGGCAGAGGGGGCTCCCAGCGAACCGTCAAAGAGTCGCCTTTGGCAACAAACAGTCGGTAGGCAGCGTCTTCGGCACGGACGGTGATGGGCACTGAGGACCCGACCAGCCAGTGAGAAAAGGGCGCTTCGGCAATCAAGCGGATGATCGGTTGGGGGGGAAAGAGGTTCAGGAGAGCCAGCCCGTTGGCAATGGCTCGCTCTTTACCATCGGACGGACGATTAGCGATCCGACCTCTCAAATACAAGGTGGTGGAGCCACCACCGTCCAGGTTCAGCCCTTCTTCGCACCCGAGCCCCTTTAAGAATTGAGCCAGTTCGGGCAACGTCATTCCGTTGCTGTAACCAGGCTGGCGTCCATCAACGACGACGAAGAAAAGGGCGTCTTTCTTCAAACCAACTGCCGTGCGCGGATGAGGCGTTTCGGAAAAGGATCGGGAGAAGCCCTCCTCCGCCCAGGCGACATAAGGGACGCCCCGCCGGAGCAAGCGGGGTCCGCCGCCAATGGACCATTCAATTTGGTCAGGATCACAAGGCTCGTCCAGAGAGCGGATCCGAAACTCTAGACGGACTCGGTCCCCTTTAGACAGTTGGGGAGCCGTTGATGAGTCGGAAAGATTTCGGGCAAGAACCAAACATCCTTCCGGCAGGGAGCGGTTCCCTTCCGTCGTGACTTCTTCAACAATGCCTTCCCAGACAAGGTTCGCTCGCAGTGGTCCGTTGCCCCTCAACAGGATTTCCCAAGTGCCCGGCGGGGTGCCGGTGGTAAGACCAAAAGAGTGGGAATAAACAAACCAGCCATTGGGACCAAGAGGCTGATTGAGCCCCCTGATCGTTTCCTGTCGCCCATCGGACCATCGGACGATGCCGGCACCGTTGAAGGCAGCAATCAGCAGACGACCGTCCTTCGTCCCGACCAGAGCCGACCGACCGGAATGGGGCAGGCTGATCAGTTCTCCGTTCACAATGTGCAGACCCAGGGGGTCCGCCGGTTGCGAAAGTGGTTGAAGCGAGAAGTAATCACCGTTGATGGCGGCGGTCACATAGCCCAAGGTCTCCTGAATTTGGGCGACCGTTGACGAAAGAGGTGCCCGACCGACTTTCGGTTCTTGACCCAAAAAAGGGCGAAGGGCTAAATGAGGTGGCAAGGGACGGGTCAGGCGCACCACTCCGATCCGGGTGGGGGGATCAGAACGGGTAATCTCTTGAAAGATGACTCCTGGGGCAACAAGATGGCTAAGAGCAATCTGCCATTGAGCGAAAGCGATAAGGGAAAGAAGAGCAAGCCAACCGCCGCCCGCAATCGCCCTGGAAATCCTCCGACCAACCACAGCAGGGTTGATTGTAGCACGACAGGCACCCTTTTGAGAAAGTAGCCATCCTCAACAGCGAGCGCTACAGTCCTGAGGGCGACAATGGTGGACGAAAAAACATTGACGGCATTGGAATATGACAAAGTGTTGGATTTGCTGGCAGCCCGTTGCCAGACGCCCATCGGAAGGGAAAAAGCCCTTTCGGAACGACCCAGGACTTCTCTGGAAGAAGTGGAACGGCTTCAGCGGCAGACGACCGATGCCAAAAGGAGGCTGGAAACGGACGGGATGCCCCCTTTCGGCGGACTGACTGATCCCCGTCCCCTTTTGGAAAAGGCAGTCAAAGGTGACCTCCTTTCAGCGGAAGAACTCAACCAGTTAGGTAACGACCTGACGATCCTCGCAGCGGTCCGACAGTTTCTTCTTAAGAGCCGAAAGCAGGATTCCATTTACCTGCTGGCTCAATCGTTGGGGGATCATTCTCGGCTTCTTGCCCAGATTCGTTGGGCGATTGACCCAGAGGGTCAAGTGCTGGATAGAGCCACTGACCGGCTGGCTCACATCCGGCGAGAGATTCAGACGATAAAAGGTCACATTCAGAAGCAGGTCCAGGACCTTCTGAGGGATCCTCGGTGGCTTAAGATGCTGCAAGAGCCTTACTACACTGTTCGCAACGGTCGCTACTGCTTTCCTGTGAGAGCCGAGTTCAAGGGGACTGTCTCAGGGATCATCCACGACCGATCGTCCAGCGGACAGACTTTGTTTGTGGAGCCCGATCCCCTTGTCTTTTTGACCAACGAACTGAGGCTTTTGGAGCAGGAAGAGCAGGCGGAGGTCACCCGAATTCTCCGGGACCTGAGCAACAAGGTGGCAAAAGAAGAGGCACTGCTGTTTGCTTCCTTTGAGATGCTGGGGCGGATGGACTGCCTTTTTGCGAAGGCAAAACTGTCCCAAGACCTGAGGGCTTACGAACCAAAACTGGTTAGAGAGCCGATCTTGGATCTTCGCCAAGCGCGCCATCCCCTTCTCCACTTTCAAGGCTTTGTCGTCCCCATTGATGGGGAATTGGGTGACGAGTATGATGTGTTGGTCATCACGGGACCCAATACGGGGGGCAAGACTGTTGCCCTCAAGACGATCGGACTCCTCTGTCTGATGGCTCAGTCGGGTTTTCATCTGCCAATCGCCGAGGGATCAAAGGTGGGGATCTTTCAGCAGATTATCGCCGACATTGGCGATCCCCAAAGTTTGGAAGCCAGCCTTTCCAGTTTTGGTGGTCACATTCAGACGATGATCCGGCTGGTTCGGGAGGGTGGGAAAGGCACCCTCGCTCTTTTGGACGAGTTGGGGGCGGGCACCGATCCTTCGGAAGGAGCCGCTTTAGCCAAAGCCCTCCTGTTGACCCTCCAGCAACAGGGGGTCAAGGTCGTGTGCACGACCCACTTGACGGAATTGAAGACTTTTGCCCACCTTCAGCCTCGGTTCGCCAATGCCTCGGTCCTTTTTGACCCGCAAACCCTGCGACCGACCTACCGATTAGTCTATGGAACACCGGGAAAAAGTTATGCTCTTGAAGTGGCTCGGCTTCTGGGGCTCCCAGAGAAGGTGCTGTCGTTGGCACAGGAGCACCGACACGGCTATGAGAAAGAGTTAGAGAAGATGATGGAAGCGCTCGTGCGAGAGAGGGAGGCACTGGAACAAGAGAGGAATCGTCTGCTCTCCGTCAGGGCAGAACTGGAGCAAGCCCTACAGGATGCCCGCCAACAGGCAGAGGAAACTGCCCGGGAAAAGGAACGAATCCTTCAACAAGCCCGAAAAGCCGCTGCCGATCTGGTGCGTCGGATTGAAGGGCAGGCGGAGGAGATCCTTCGGTTGGTGCGAAGGGATCCCGCTTCTGCATCATCGGTAAGAAGTCAGATCCGCCAATTAAGGACCGAAATGGCTTCCCTCAAACCGGTTTCTCCGACAGTCCCGTCGTTGCCGTCCGAAGAACTGCCACCGGGGACCTCTGTCCGAATTCCCGAACTGGACCTGGTCGGCACGATCCGTTCCGTCCACAAGGACGGTAAAGAGGTTCAGGTGGAAGTTCAGGGAATCGTCCTTTATGTGCCAAAGGAAAAACTCCAAAAAGTCGCCCCCGCATCTCCATCGCCTCAACCAGTTCCGGCACTGACCCTGACCCCGACGAAACTGGTCCCCAAGGAGATCTCCCTTCTGGGAATGAGGGTCAGTGAGGGGCTGGAGGTTCTGGACAGGTTTCTGGACCAAGCCATCCTTGCCGGTCATCGCCAAGTGCGGGTCGTGCACGGAAGGGGAACAGGCAAACTCCGCCAGGCGGTCCACGATTTTCTCCGATCCTCTCCTTTTGTTCACGCCTTTGAGTTAGCACCTGTGCAGGAGGGTGGCGACGGGGTGACGATCGTTTACCTGAATCCTCCTTAGTTTTTACTGGGAACCTCAGACCCGACCGTCCCGGACAAAGACACCCTTTTGTGCCAAGTAGGCTTTTATTTCCCTTATCCGGTAGCGACCATAGTGGGTCATACTGGCGATCAGGGCAGCCTGAGCCTTTCCAATGGTAAGCGCCTCATAGATGTGCTCCAAAGTGCCGGCGCCACCAGAAGCGATCACGGGGACCGAGACTAACTCGGCAATCCGTTGTGTTAAACCGATGTCGTATCCCGCCTGGGCACCGTCGGCATCCATACTGGTTAACAGGATTTCACCGGCTCCCCTCTCCACGGCTTCCACTGCCCATTCCAAGGCGTCCTTTCCTGTGGGCGTCCGTCCCCCATTGATGTAGACTTCCCAGCGGCAATCGGGATCAAACCGCTCGTCGCC
This sequence comes from Candidatus Caldisaccharidevorator malaysiensis, assembly GCA_025057575.1. Lineage (GTDB taxonomy): Bacteria > Armatimonadota > Fervidibacteria > Fervidibacterales > Fervidibacteraceae > Caldisaccharidevorator > Caldisaccharidevorator malaysiensis. Next base: position 34,420 of record JANXBO010000002.1, on the reverse strand, counting down.
CTCAAACGGCTTGTCGGGGCGACCGATTCTCTTAGCATCAATGGCGACGACAATGCACTGGCTCCCGAATCGCTCCGAACCTTCCCTGATCAAATCCGGATTGAGGACCGCTGCCGTGTTGATGCTGACCTTGTCAGCGCCCGCCTTCAGGACTTGCCGAAGGTCCTCAGGGCTTCGGAGACCGCCTCCAACGGTATAGGGGATGAACACTTTTTCCGCCACCCGCGCCGCCAGTTCGGCGACGATCCGTCTCCTCTCGGCAGAGGCCGTGATGTCCAGGAAAACCAGTTCGTCGGCTCCTTCCGAATCGTAAAAGGCACCCATTTCCACCGGATCGCCGGCATCCCTCAATTGGAGAAAATGGGTCCCTTTCACCACTCGTCCGTCGGCTACGTCCAGGCAAGGGATAATTCTTCTGGCAACCATCGGTTAGTCCCCTCTTAATGATGGTTTTTTATAAAGTAGAAGGCATCATCAGCAACGGACTTCTAGTATTGAGGAGCAAAGGAGAGGAACGAGGACAATTGAAGGCGAATTATGGCAGCGAAGCCCTTAGGAATCGTTTGCCCCAACCTGTCCCTTTTAGACGATTAACCTAATAGTGGTCCCCCATAGGTCTTTCCGATGAGCCTGTCCCATAGTGCCATCAGCAGACCGGGGAGTCCCTGTCGCTGCAAAAGGGAGATTCCCCAAATCCAAGCCCGTTGCCAGCGAGATCGGTCTTCAGGGCGTTTCTCTGTCAGGAGGCTGATGGGGAAAGTCAGCACAAGGCGGGACCGTCTCGGTCGGCTCGTCTCCAGAATCTCTCTTAACTCGTTGAAGGAGTAGCCCATTTGTTCCACTTGGTCCTTCCCCAAGAGTTGCAGGTAGTCCCTCGCCAATCGCCAGAATTGGGCGTCCTTCAGGCTCTCTATCCACTGCACAGCCCTCTTGGGGTCAGGTCTGTTTAACTCGTAAACTTTTTGATCACCCAGTCTCCAACGGGGCAAAGAAAATCGTCCATATTCCACCATCTGCGGGTAGAACGGGAGGTCCAAAAATTCACAAACTTTGCTAACAACCGCCTCGGGTTCCCTCACTAACTCTTCATACCGAACGATCAAGGCTTGGTCTTTCAGCAGTTGCCAACCTTCCAAAAGGAGCCGGACCGCCCGAAACAGGTCGCTATGGACCCAGTAAAAGGCAATGAGTCGGTTTTGGATCAGGGAAGTGCGGTAGATAGAATGAAGGACCGCTAAGGGATTTCTAAAGAGGAACAGAAAACGGGCTTGGGGAAAGGCTCTTTTGATCTCCGCAAGGATCAGATAGTAACGCGGCGTCTTGTCCAGAAAATACTGACGCTCCCCACGAGCCCGTCCGTAAAGGTAACCATACATCCGGCGAACTCCCTCAAAGTAGTCATCGCTGCCACCCGGTAACTGGCTCAGAAACTGTTGCAGAGCGAAAGTCGCCGAGCGGGCTTGAAACTCCGCTTGCCAACCTTCCTGTCGGAGGGCAAAAAGCGGGGGAAGTAAAAGCCAGGTCTCCCCTGTCGTCGCAATGCGAGGATGGGTCGCCAGTATCCGCTGCAGCAAAGTGGAACCAGACCGAGGCTGGGACACCAGGAAGATGAGGTGCTCGCCCTTTTCTTCCATTTCCAAAACCTAATACAGCCGTCCTTCTCCCAGCAGCCAATCCTGCAATTTCTTTAGACGCAACCGAACAGGAGAGGACATACCCCTGAGGGTCTGGCACTGATCCCTTGCCTCGCCATTCTGTGATACCATAGGCACCGGTGTCCGATGATGAAAAGGAGAACGGCGACGATTGCTGTCGTTTGTGTCTTAATCTCCTTGATGGGAGGCTGGATGGTGATGTCCAATCAGGACGATTACCAAGCGATGTTAGCCGAGAGGCTGAAGGTCCGCTGGACTAATGTCCCCAAAAAGGTCCTGGCATTTTATTACGGTTGGTATGGTAACCCGAAGGTCTCAGGACGATGGCACCATTGGGAAGATGTGGACGAAGAGAAGAAGACGATCGGCAGTTCCACCCATTGGCCGGCTTTGGGTCCTTACGACAGCCACGATCCTTCCGTTTTAGAGGCTCACTGCCGGATGGCAAAGGGGGTTGGCATTGACGGTTTCATTTTCAGTTGGTGGCACATCGGAGACTTTCACGACAAAGGGCTCCCTCTTCTTCTGGATGCCGCCAACAAGTTCGGCGTTGAGGTGACCATTTACTTTGAAACGGTCCCCAACAGAGACCGGCAAGAGGCACTGCGCTATGTCGTATATCTCCTCAATACCTACGCTCGCCATCCTGCCTGGATGAAACTCAACGGCAAGCCGGTCCTCTTCATTTACGGAAGAGCCATCGGGGAAATCGGGCTGGACAACTGGCTCTGGGTGATTCGGGAAGCAGAAAAACAGTGGGGACCGGCTGTCTTCATCGGCGACAGCCTCTCCCCGAAGGCAGCCCAAATTTTTGACGGCATCCACACTTACAACCCGACAGGGGAAACAGCAGGCAAAAATCCCGAGGAGTTGCGGGAATGGGCTAAGGACCGATACAACCGTTGGGTTCAGATTGCTGGTCCCAATCGGATCGCCTGCGTGACCATCATCCCTGGCTACGACGATCACAAACTTCCCGACCGAAAACCCCCCAGACCCATCACCGAGCGACACGGAGGGAAGACCTACGAGGTGCTGTGGGAGAGTGCCCTTGAAGCCAACCCCGACTGGGTTTTGATCACTTCCTGGAACGAGTGGCACGAAGGTAGTGAAATTGAACCTTCTAAAGAACACGGTGATCGGGAACTGAAAGCCACCCGAATCTGGTCCGAAAAGTTCAAAGCCCTGCCACCCAGAAAAAGGGAATGAGCCAACCCCAAGCCATCGGGTTTTTCCTCACTTTGTGACCCACCAGTCCTTCCCGATTGGTAGCATTCCTTTCCTGACTTCCTAAAGATGGTGGTAGGACCTACTCGTTGAACCGATAGACTTCCTTGCCCGCTATCGTCCCGTAGACATTCCACAGACCTCCGGAGACAAAGTCGCCCAAGACGAGTCCGATAAAAAATCGGCTGACCCTGTGGTAGTCCTGATAGGTCCCGTATCGGATCACAAGTGCCTTTGCCACCCAGGCAAGGAAGAGAGGGAACCAGACCATTTCCATAGACCAGGTCCCCGAAACCGCATAGCCAACGGGATGGAGGGGAAAACCGATCCAATAAATCCGCACCAGGTGGAGGAGCCAGACGAACAGAAATCCCCCCGCTGTAAAGGCGATGGCGCCATAGTTGGGTCTCCAGGTTTCCGTCAGCCACGGGATCAGATATTGGTTGTAGGCTTCCCAACCAAACCATCTTTGAGCGCCGCCGACCTGGGAAGTCGCAGCACCAAGGCGATAGTAAGGCTCCAAAAGAAGGAGACAGGAGGACGGGATGCCGATGAGAATGGCAAGAGCGATCAGGACAAAGAAGGTCGTCTCGGCATTGGTCTGCTGACCAATATACAGTCCCTCCATCGCCGTCGGCATCGGATGGCTTCTGTGGGCTCTGTTGAACCAGTGGTAAAGAGCGAACACGGTCAGGGTCTGAGGAGTAAACCACCGATTGCCGACCAGGCGAAGGAACACAGATCCCGGATTGGCAAAGTGAAGGTCGTGAACAGGGGCACCAAACTCCCCTCTCAGCCGAGCAACGGTCAAAGAAACGCCGGTGTAACCCAAAAAGAAAAGAACGGCTGCCCACGGCTGCATCCCAGCCTTTATAGAAAAGCCAATGAGGAAGAGAAAGGAGAGGGTGAAAACCATTACCGCAATAATCTTGTAGCGACCATTCGCTCGTTCCCGATCCTTCCCTCGCCAGCCTGTAAAGAGATGGTGGCGCGCGGACCAGAGAATGAGAAAGGCGAGACCCAAATAGGCGCCAAAGGACTGCTCGTGGGGATAGGGCGGATTGCCCATTCCTCCCGTTGGGTAGCCAAAAGCGGCTACGATGACCCTTTGAGCCTTCCAAAAGATGTAAAAAAGCCAACTGGATAATAGGATGTCAACAGGAAGAAGGAAACCGATGCCGATGGCGAAAGGGAAGAAATTGATCGGTGTCCATCCCAAAGCGTTCCACGGTCGGGAAGTAATGTAGGGTCCCAAATCTATCCGGTGGGTGTGCAACTGGGGAAAAGCCGGAGAAACGACCGCGTGAAGGTTATTGAGACAATTGACAAAGATCGGACCGATGGCGCCATACCAGAGCCTTTTGTCTTTCAAAAGGTTGGGGTCGGTGAAATAGTAGGCAAACCGCGCCAAGGGGAAAGATAGTTTCTCGTTGCGGACCCACTGAGGAAGGAAAAGAACCGAAAGACTAAGGAACAGGACCAGAAGCGCCAGCCAAAAAGCCCACCAATAGGACAAAGGACCCAGCCAAGCAAATAAATTCTGAGGCAGCCACAAAGACGAATTGCCGATATAAAGGTCTCTCAGAGCGCTGGTGTCGGTCACAATCAGCCAGGAAGGGAGGTGGGGAAAGAGAATTTCCTCGTAGCGGTTGAACGGATCTTTGAAATAGTGAGTGTGACCGATAACGGCAAGAAGGACTTGCGATTGGTCGTGACCGACCAAAGCGCTACCGACACCGACGGCAAAGTAAAGGGCAATCATCTCCTCTCGGCACAGAAGTTGCCAGCCCGTCAGCCAGCGGATCAGACCCGTCACCACAAAAAGCGCCAGTAGGATCAGCACGGCGTTAAAGTAAAGGGAGTAAGTTGTCGGATGACCGGTCCACTTAACCGCTTCCATCCAACCGACCCAATAGGCGTTGAGGGGAATCAGGAAAAGGGTCAGCAAAAGGACCCGTGCCCGGAGGGGAACCTGGACCTGGGATGGTGCAAACACCAGTGCCTCGGTGACGGTCGTAGCCTGAGCCATTGTTGTCCCAACTAAGAAGAGGCAGAAGGTTTGCGGACAGAAAGAGCCTTTTCCTTTAGCCGCAGGGCTAAGGGACGGACGAGACTGTAGAGCAATCGGGCATCCGAAGAGACGGCGACAAAACGAAACCCTTGCTCCAGTCTCTGGAACGCCTCCTCAAAATCCGAGCACTGAATGCCGCAGGCTTTGCCGTGACTGTGGCTCACCTCCAAAACCCTCTGGACGGCATCCTTCCAGCGGACATTGTCGCGAAAGTTAGTGCCCAAAAGACTCATTGACGCCGCCAGGTCGTTAGGACCGATGAACACCACATCCACCCCATCAACGCTGGCAATCTCATCGGCTTTGGCAACCGCCTCCTCGTGTTCAATCTGGACAGCGACCAAAGTCTGACTGGCAGAGGCGGTGAAATAGTCGTCCCCGTGCCACAGCCCTGCCAGCCACCCCCCCGCACTTCTGGAACCAACAGGGGGAAAGCGCGCCCAGCTGGCAGCCCTTTGGGCTTCCTCCCGGTTCATCACCATTGGCACCAACACCCCCAGCGCCCCAACATCCAGCGCCCTCTTAATCCAAACGGGGTCATTGGCAGGGACCCGAACAATGGGCACGGCAGGTCCCGGCAAAAGGACCTGAATGCTAAGGACCATATCTGGGTAGGAAACGGTCCCATGCTCAGTGTCCACGACCAGCCAATCAAACCCACAGCGCGCCATCACCTGCGCCAGATAAGGGGAACCGACGCTGAGCCAACTGCCAACGGTGCTTTCTCCCCTTCTCAATTTGGTCAAGACCCAATTCTCCGTCACGGTCATCCCGCCTTTTCTCCATATTGTGCAAGAAGTTCGGAACGGTCGCTTCAATGTTCGGTTGATCGGATGTTATCGTATAAGGGAGGAAAGCCCATTGGCAAGAGGTGTCGGAAATGCGGGCGGTCCCTTTGCTGATGGCTCTCTTCTTTATGGTCCCTCATTTTGCGGCAGCGCCGGACATCAATCAGCAGAGAGCCAAGGAACTTTTTTTGAGGCTGGCGAGGATAGATAGTGGAAAAGAGAACGAGGCGCTTATCTGCTCGTTGGTGGAACGCCTGTTGAGAGATTTAGGCGCCGAATGGGTCCTCAACGATGAAGTCTCTAAAAAAATCGGCGGAACTGGGGGTAACATCTTCGCTTTCTTCAAAGGCACCGCACCTGCGCCTCCCCTCCTGCTCAGCGCTCATCTGGACACTGTTTTATCAACGGAAAACATCCAGATTGTTGAAAGAGACGAGATCATCGCTACCGATGGGACAACGATTCTCGGCGCCGATGATAAGGCAGGGGTCGCTCTTATTTTGGAGGTCCTTCAAACGATAAAAGAAAAGTCCCTTCCGTGCCCTCCTTTGGAAGTTTTGTTCACGATAAGGGAAGAAAAAGGTCTTCTGGGAGCCAAGGTCTTTGACCTTAGTCAGATCAAAGCCCGCTATGGGCTGGTCGTGGACGGAGGGGGCACGCCGGGCGAACTGATCATTGCTTCCCCGACCCATCGGGGATTTGAGGTGACTTTTTACGGCAAGTCCGCCCACGCAGGAGCGGAGCCGGAAAGAGGCATCAACGCCATCGCTATGGCGGCGTTTGCCATCGCCCAGGTGCCTTGGGGTCGGCTGGATGAGGAAACGACGGCGAACGTGGGGATCATCAGCGGCGGGGCAGCGATGAACATCGTTCCCGATCGCTGCACGGTGATCGGTGAGGTCCGAAGTCATCAAGAGGAAAAGGTGCAGCAGGTGTTAAACCGATTGCGCGACGCCTGCACCGCTTCCGTCGCTCAATTTGGCGGTAAAATGGACTGGAAAGAGCAAGTTCTCTTTCACGGCTATCGGTTGACAGAAGAGGAGCCGATCGTGGCGACCGCCGTTGCGGCGGTTCAGGAGTTGGGCTTAAAGCCCCGATTAACGAAGATGGGCGGAGGAACAGATGCCAATGTCTTTGCCAAAGGTGGGATTCGCTGCCTGGTCTTGCCGACCGGCGGGCGGGATCATCATTCCACCAAAGAGCACCTGATCCTGCCTGAGTTTTATCTCAATGGCAGGATTCTTCTGACGATCGTGATGCACTGGGCGAGAGGTGAAAAATCTTGACGAGAGAACTTCCCCTTTTCCCTCTTAATGCCGTCCTCTTTCCGGGGGGGCGGCTGACGCTGAGGATTTTTGAGGATCGCTACAAGGAAATGCTCCGCTATTGCCTCCGCAGCGGGTCGGGGTTCGGTGTCGTCTTGATCCGTAAGGGCACCGAAGTGGGCGGTCCGTCGGACCCTTTCTCCATCGGAACGGTCGCCCGCATCGTTCATACGGAAACCCTTCCCGACGATCAGTTTCGCATTTTCGTAGTCGGCGAAAAACGCTTTCGGATTGACCGGATCATTCGGTGGGAACCCTTTCCTGTTGGCATCGTCTCTCTTTTGGACGACCGGTTCCGAACCATTCCCCGCAACTTGACCTCTTTGGGCAATCGGGTCTCGGCTCTCTTGTTCCGCTATCTGGAACTAGCGGACTTGAAGGAACCAGTGAGAATCGCCGATTTAATCCTTCCCACCAACATCGCCGCCCTGTGCTACCGCATCGGGGATCTTCTCCCACTGCCCCTTTTAGTGAAGCAGAGTTTGTTGGAAATGGAAGATGTCATTGAACTCCTTCTGAGGGAAATCGTGATTCTGAATGCAGAAGTCCGACGATTGCAGGCACAGAAGATGTGGCAGCGCCTTTTAAAGCGCCTATCCGACCGAGCCCTTCCCCCCGATCAAGCCTTCCTCAACTGAGGTCGCTGATGAACCGCCTATCTATTTATGTAGACGCTGCTGTGGACGGCAATCCGGGTCCTGCCGGTATCGCTGCCGTTGCAGTTAACGAGGACGGGCAGATTCTCGCCCGCCGGACTCATTTTGTAGACCAAGCAACCAACAATGTGGCGGAGTATTTGGCAGTCCTGGAAGGTCTGGCACTCTTTCAAGAACTGAATGCGTCCACCGCTGAGATTTTGACCGATAGCCAGTTGGTCGCCCGTCAACTTTCCGGTCAGTATCGGGTGCGGGATCCCGAACTGATGGCGCTGCATCAGAAGGTGGCGGAAATTTTGGTCCGTCTCGGAGGGGTCACCGTCGGCGAGATCAGTAGGGAAGACAACCAAGCCCACCAATGGGCAGTCCGGGCGCTTCGTCGGAAAGGAGCGATTTCAGAAGAACCAGTCCCAATGGTGAAAATAGCCGCATCCCTCTTGGCGGCGGATTTGACCGACTTAAGACGGCTGGTTTCGGAACTGGAGGAAGGGGGCGTGGACTGGCTCCACATTGATGTAATGGATGGTCATTTCGTCCCCAACATCACCTTTGGGATCCCTCTGATAGAGCATCTAAAAAAACTGACTTCCCTTCCCCTTGACGTGCACCTTATGGTGGAAGAACCCGATCCCTTATTGGAGAAGTTCGTGAAAGCAGGTGCCGACATCGTAACCGTTCACTGTGAAGCCAGCCGGCACCTTCACCGCAGCTTAGACATCATCAAGGGAGCGGGCGCCCGTGCCGGCGTCGCCCTCAACCCCGCGACCCCTGCCCTTTGGGTCCAGCCCGTTCTTCCCATTGTTGACTTAATCCTTGTGATGACCGTTGACCCTGGGATGGCAGGTCAGACTTTATTGCCCTTCACTCTTCCAAAGGTTCAACGAATTAGGTCCTGGCTGGAAAGAAGGAATCCCGAGACGGAACTGGAAGTGGACGGTGGCGTCAACGAAGAGACAGCAGGGAAGTGCGTGGCAGCTGGGGCATCGGTTTTGGTCAGTGCAACGGGGATCTTTCAGTCGCGATCATCCGTTAAGGAAGCCGTGAAAAGATTGAGGGAAAAGGCAGCAAGGCGTCATCCTCTTATCCGCCATCATCAGGAAAAAGGAGAGGGATGAGATGCAAATAGAACTGCCGATCCTTCCCGTTACCAGCGTCGGGAGTTTTCCCAAGCCCGACTACTTGAGGGAAGCTCGCAACAAGTTCCGAAGAGGTCTGCTGTCCCGATCGGAACTGGAATCTTTGGAAAAGCAGGCTACACGGGAAGTGATCGCCTTACAGGAAGAAGTCGGGGCAGACCTTTTGGTCCACGGCGAAATGGAACGAGGGGATATGGTGGAATACTTCGCCGATCATTTGAAGGGCTTTGGGAGAAAGGGGCTGGTCCGCAGTTACGGGAATCGCTATTATTACAAGCCCGTCATCACCGGCGAAATAGAAAGACCAGAGCCCATCACCCTAGAGATGATCCTTTTCGCTCAGTCATTGACCAAAAAGCCGGTGAAAGGAATGCTGACCGGTCCCTACACGATCTACGACTGGAGTTTTGACGATCACTACGACCCCTTTGACAAGGATCGGTCTGGCAGAAGGCAAGCGGTCCTCGCCCTTGCCCACGCAATTCGCCAAGAAGTAGAGGATCTGCGAAAGAACGGCATCGTCTTCATTCAAATTGACGAACCCGCCGTTCCGACCCATCCCTCAGACATTGACATCGCATTGGAGGCGATGGAATACCTGACGAAGGGCATCAGTGCTTTCTTCATCACCCATATGTGCTATGGTGACCTGAGACCGATTTACGATAAACTGATGGCTTTTCCTGTCCATCAATTTGACTGGGAGTTTACCAACAACGCCGACAAACTCTTTCCCCTGATTCAACAGTTTGGCTATCCGTCGGAAAAGTCCATCGGGTTGGGAGTAGTGGATGTCCATAGCAGAAGATTGGAAAGTCCTCAGGAAATAGAGCAAAGAATTCGTCAAGCCCTTCAATTCTTCCGACCCGATCAAATCTTTCCCGATCCGGATTGCGGTCTCAAGACCAGAACCTGGGAAGAAGCCAAGGAGAAAATGCGCCGGATCGTGGAAGGAACGCAGACGATCCGAGAGGAACTTGCCCGCACCGGCGGTCCGAGAAAACTGGTCTTTGAATTTAACGGTTCCGTCAAAGTAACCCCGAAGTCATAGCACGACTGAAAGGATCACGGTCATCCCAAGGAGATCAGGATTAAACGCCCCTTCAATTTTTGAGGGGAAAGACGGGAACTGCGTCCCCTGCCCACTGAATCAGTTGGGATTCTTCCTCAGCATCTAAGGGACGAAACCTTTTAGCAAGGCGCACCGCCATCTGGAAAAGGTTCTCATCACCAGGCGGGACGGCGATGCTGATCGGAAGAGACAGGGAGAAGCGAAGAGCAAGTTCTGCCCAAGGCTCCTCGCTGATGGGCTGATACCAGCATTTGGCATAAGGACGACCATTGCTACTTTGAGACCAGTAAGTTTTTGCCAAGGGTTTGATGGCAATAACGGCGGCGCCAATTTCCTTTGCCTTTTTCACCACTTGGGGACCAAAAGACCCCTTCGTCCAGGACAAGAAATTGACAGGGAACATCACCGTGTCAAAGGGAAAGTGAGAGAGGGCTTTCAAGGCGGCGTCTTCGGAATGGGCGGAGAAGCCGAGAAACCGGACGACCCCTTTCTCCCGTGCTCGCAGAAAAGTTTCCATCGCCCCGTCTTTACCAAAAGCCTGCGCCACATCGTCAAGGGTGGTGAGGGCGTGAAGTTGGTAGAGATCCAAATAATCGGTCCGGAGTCGCTTCAACGATTCCTCAAGAGCCTGCTGGGCGCCCTGCCGATCCCTCTTCTCCGTCTTGCAGGCTAAGAAAATCTTTTCCCGCAACCCCTTGAGAGCGGGACCCAATCGTTCCTCGGCGTTCCCATAGGTCGGCGCCACATCGTAGTAAGTGACCCCTTGATCGTAAGCCCATCGGACCATTCGGTCGGCTTCTGTCGGCGATAGATTCATCACGACGATCCCGCCCATTGCGATAGCGGAAACCTCCACACCCGTCTTGCCCAATTGCCGTCTCGGCAGATCGCCGCTGGCTCCTCTCACAGTGGTCAAACCTCCCCAGGTCAAACTCGCAACCGTTGAAAAGAACTCTCGCCTCTTCACCGTTGATTCTTCATCCTTTCGCTAAGCCAGCCTGCGGCAAAGTTTATGCGCAAAGATTGCTTTGGGCAAGACAAGTGGAGAGAAGGAGGCGTCTTTTGAGCCGATCGCCTAAGGACGATTCGTTGCCGCCGATCCTACCGTGGCTGGCGACGGTTTGGATGATCGGCATCCTTGCCCTCTTCCTTTCCGACGAGAAGATTCAAAACTGGATCGCTTTTGCATTAGCGACCATCTTGCGAGCGGTTCGGGGAGGCTGAAGGAGGTCGGAACGAGACTGGAAAAAGGGAAATGGGCTTACCTGGACTGTTTTTCCGGCGTCAGTGGCGATATGCTCCTCAGCGCCCTGATAGACTGCGGTCTGTCTTTAGAGACATTAGAAAAGCACCTGAAGACCCTGCCTCTGCCCCCTTGGCAGGCGATCGTGAAAAAGGTGCGCAAGGGACCCATTGCGGCCACCGCCTTGTCGTTCCAATACGAGTCTGATCAGACAGAAAGGCACCTTTCCACCATTTGCGATCTCATTGAGGCATCCGCCTTGCCCGATAGAGTGAAAGAGAAAACTATTGAGGTTTTTCGCCTACTGGCGGAGGCGGAAGCCAAGGTTCACGGGGTGCCCGTGCAACACGTTCACTTTCACGAGGTCGGTGCCCTTGATTCCATTCTGGACATCACGGGAGTGGTCTTGGGATTTTACCTTCTTGATGTGAACCAGATCGTTTGCTCTGCTCTCCCCTTCTCCCGAGGGTTCGTCTCCAGCCGCCACGGGCTTTTGCCGGTCCCTGCCCCCGCCACCTTGGAGATTCTTAAGGATGTCCCTTTAGTCCCTTCAACCGTGGACGGCGAATTGGTCACCCCAACGGGTGCCGCTCTCGTTAAAGGCTTAGCGTCCCAGTTCGGTCTTCCCCCACCGATGAGGGTGGCGGCAATTGGCTATGGAGCGGGCAGCCGCGAATTTCCCTTCCCCAATGTCCTTCGCCTTCTCCTGGCAGAACCAGAGCCTGCCTCTCTTGACCTGCCCAGCACCTGGCTGTCCGTCCTGGAAGCCGCCCTGGACGACTTGACGCCCGAAGGGGCAGGCTTTGTGATGGAGCGCCTTTTTGCCGCTGGCGCCCTTGATGTTCTTTTCCTCCCCGCCCAGATGAAGAAGAACCGTCCCGGCTTCCTCCTTCAGGTCCTTTCCCAAACCGAAAAAGTCTCCGACCTTCTGACCATTTTGTTTTCAGAAACGACGACCTTGGGGGTGCGGTCGTATTTCGTTCAGCGATGGGCGTTGCCCCGAGAGTCGCTGCTGGTGACGACGCCCTTTGGTCCCGTGCGCATCAAGGTCGCCCGTTACCGAGGACGAGTCGTTACGGCATCGCCGGAGTTTGAGGACTGCCGACGATGCGCCTTAGAAAAAAATGTCCCTTTGAAAGAGGTCTATTCACAAGCCCTGAAAAGTTTCTGGTCGCAGGTGGAACCAGTTGACGAGGAAAACATTGGCGCAACAGAGGGCAAGGAAGGACTGGGACCGACAGATAGAGCAGATTTGTAAAGACCGCCAGAGAGGCGCCGTTCCCCTTACAAAGGCAACGATTCGCCTTTTTCTCCAAATGCAGCGGGCGCAGGTGCCCCTGCCAAAAATTCAATCAGCAGCCGAGAGAATTTACCTTTGTCATCAAGCGATGGCGCCCCTCTGGCATCTGGCAAGGACGATTGCGCAGGGAGATGGTCAGATTCTTTCTGCCCGTCTCCGTCAGTTTGCAGTCGCCTTGGACGAGCAGTCACAAAGAGTGGTCCACCGAGTCGCCGAGCGATTGGTTGACGGGGTCATTTTGACCCACTCGTTCAGTTCTTTGGTCTTTAAGTCTCTCCTCAGAGCGAAAAAATTGGGGAAGAGGGTAACGATCCTTTGCACCGAGTCACGACCGGGTTCTGAAGGAGTTCTCTTAGCAAGGCGCTTGACGACCGAGGGACTTCCCGTTACACTCATCCCAGACATTCAGGCGTTTTCTTGGATGGGAGAGTGCCACTTGTTTCTCATCGGTGCGGACGCCTTACTGCCTGACGGAGTCGTTCACAAAGTGGGGACTTTCGCTATCGCCAGAGAAGCCAAAAGGAAAAAGGTTCCCGTTTGGGTCGTCGGCACCTCGTTGAAGGTGCTGCCCCATCGGTATCAGGATGCCATCAAGGGGCAAAGTTCACCCCTCACCCATCATTCCGTGCCCCAGGATCGCACCCTTTACGATCTAACGCCGTGGAACTATGTCGCTCTTTTGTTTATGGACGACGAGATAATCAAGGGATCAGCGGTTGAACAAAGATTGTTGGATCGGGGTCTTTCAGGAGGTCAAAAATGAGAATCCTTTTGGTGACGATCATTGCCCTTTTCATCGCTACCTTCTCATTCAGTCAGGACCTATGGACGAAGACGGTCAGCCAGGCAAAGAAGGAAAAAAAGAGGATTTTGGTCTACTTAACCGATGACGAATGCCTGAACTGTGTCCGATTTTACCGGCAAACGGTCGGTAACCGTCAGTTGAAAGCGCTGGTGGATCGGTTTGTCGTTCTGAAACTCTCGGCACCTGAGGAGACAAAACTCTTTCGGAAACTGGTTCCTGAGTGGAGCGTTCCAGAGAAAGCCCTTGTCTTGCCGGCATTGGCCTTTTTTACTCCCGACGGGCGGCTCCACGACTGGGTGGAAGGTCATCTCAGCGAAGCAGCGTTTGCTTCCTACCTTCGCCTAATTCTCAAAGGGGAACATAGCCAGTCGGCGATCGCCGATTACAGAGCAGGGAAGAGGGATTTGGCAACTCTTTACCGAGCCGCCGTCTGGTATTTGGAACGGGGTGACGGGACCCGAGGATTGCCCCTCGCCCAGCGCGTCATCAAAGGCGATCCGAACAACGCTAAGGGACTGGCAGCACCCGCCTGGCTTCACATCGGACTCTACTATGCCACCCATCAGCCTCGAAAAGCCAATTTGGCGATTGAGGCGTTCCGGGAGATCGTTAACCGTTGGCCAGACACGAAAGAGGCTCAGGAAGGGCGCTTTTACTTGGGGGTGACCCACCTGGCGCTGGGACAGGACAAGGACGCGAAACGGTGGCTGATGGAAACGGTCAAGCGAAAGCCGTCCCAACCGATTAAAGAAGCCGCCCAACGGCTTCTGAACTTCCTGGAAAGAGAACCACCCGCCGACCTGCGGCGGGGCGACGAACCCCATTGATGCCGACCGGTTAATCGGGGAGACCGATGGCGATCTTCTTGAAGATCGCTGAATGGATGCTCTTTGTCGGTCCTCTTGTCGCTGCCACTGTGTTGGGATGGGGGTTGCTGACCCGATGGGCACCCCCATCCGCTACCCTCGGGGAAAAATTGCTCTTCTCGTCTTCCCTTGGTTTGGGTCTCCTCTCTTATGGGATTCTCGCCTGTGGGCTGATGGGTTGGATCAGTCGACCCGTCTTCGTGATCTTGTTGGGGCTTTTTTTTGTGGTTGGCTTTCTGCTGATCAGGACGCAGGCAACAGGGACAATCCCTTTCCCCTCTACCCATCGGTCCCGAACCAATGACCCTTCCCTAACCCTTTCGGACATCCCCTTTGGGATCTTGCTTTTCCTCGCCAATCTTCTGACCCTCATCCTTTGCTTTCTCCCTCCCATTGACCTGCGGCTGGAATGGGACAGTTTGTCTTACCAGTTGGCATTTCCCAAGATCTACTTTCGGGAGGGAGAAATCCGCTACATCCCCTTTAGTCATCATGCCCAGTTCCCTTCCCTGATGCCGATGCTCTACCTGCTGGGGCTGACGCTGACAAACGCCCAAACGGTCTCTGTGGCAAAACTCTTTCATTGGTCTTTTTTCCTCATCGTCCAGGCGTGCCTTTTTCTCTGGGGCGCCACTCAACCGAAACTGTCGGCCCGTTCGGGTCTTCTCGCCGCTTCCCTGTTTGCCGCCATTCCCGTCGCCTTCACAGAAGCGACGACCGCTTACAGCGACCTCGCCCTGACCGCCTATGTCGCCCTGACTCTCTACTGCCTAAGCCGATACGATGGAGACTTTCGGTGGCTGATCCTTTCAGGCGCCTGTGCCGGTTTCGCCGCGGCGACGAAGTATACGGGACTGTTCGCCATCGGGCTCCTGATGGTGCTGGGGTTTTTGGTGGTTCTCCCCAACATCGGTCGGGGGTTCATTCAGGTGCTGATGGGGATGGTCCTGGCAGTCCTGGTGGCTTCCCCCTGGTATGTGAAAAACTGGCTGTGGACAGGCAACCCCGTTTTCCCTTTTGCCTACTCGCTCTTTGGGGGCAAGAACTGGTCAGGGGAACTGGCACGAAACTATGATTTATCCAACAAGGAGTTCGGCGCCGGCAGAGACCTTTCGTCAGCGGCTCTCTCCTTCGTTTCCCTCACCTTCAATGAAGTTCGCAAGTCGCCCTGCGCCCGACAGTGGCTTCGGCTCTGCTCTCAGAAAGGCGATTGCACCAGTCAATGGAAATGCGGTCATTTTGAAAACCAAGATATTCCCGAAATCAGCCTGGGACCCTTCTTTCTCATTTTCGTCCCTCCTTTTTTTCTTCTGATCAGCCGCAATCTCTCCCTTTCCCTCATCGTTCCCGCAGGGGGGCTTCTGATTTGGTTTGGTTGGTGGTTTTGGGAAGCGCAGTATCTGCGCTACCTCCTTCCGGCGCTCGCCTTAAGCTGCGTGCTGGCGGGTTTTGTGGCTGACCAGTTGATTCGGTCGGGTCGGCTGATCGCCGGGATCACCCGCTTCATTGCCCTCGCAACGATTGCCTATGGGCTCCTGTTTTTAACCGCCCGGACCGCCACCTGGGGGACCGTCGCCTTAGGCCTTCTGGACCCCACTGAATTGCAGCGCCTAACCGATCAAACTATCCCTGGATCAGAAGTCCTGCGCATCATCCGCCACCTGCCCCGCCGGTCGGTCATCGCTTGTTATGGCTATCCCTTCGGTTTCTTCATTGACCGACCCTACTACTGGGCAGATCCGGGACACAACCGTCTGATTGAATATGAAAAGGTCAAGACGGTGAAAGACCTGATAGCCGAATGGAGCAAAAGAGGCACCGATTATGTTATGATCAATTGGAGGTTCGTAAAAGACCAGCGATTTGCTGGCTGGATCCAGGACGGCGTTCGGCAGGGGCTTTTGGAAGTCATCGGTCGTGATGGAGAGGTGGAATTGTTGAAAGTCCAAAAGGGGGGTTGACGGTGACCGACCACGGGTTCACGACCGAGCGGTTTCTTAACGAAACTTGGGCTCGTTTAGAACAGCGCTTTACCGATTATTGGTCCAAGGGCTTGGTCTGGATGGTCGCCGCCGGCGTCTGCTTCGCTGCTTCCGCCCTTCTCCCTTCCGGCGACTGGCGCCTGACCCTTCGGGTCGCCCTTGCCTCGGTCGTCCTGGGGGTGGGTTTGGGCTTTCTTCGGCTCATCGGCTTCACCAGTGTAGCCCTTTCTCAACCGCAGGCATTCTTGACAATGATGACCGGAGCCCCCTCACCGCCCAAATCTAAAGGGAAAGCCTATTCCTTCTATTCCAGTTTTATGGAAGGTTGTTTCGTTCTTTTAGAAGCCCTTGTCCTCTTTATCCTGATCGGTTCGTCCACCGCCGTTGCGGGCAGTCCGGCATCCGCCACCCCCGACTTCAGTTACGGCTGGCTGGTTCCCCTCGTCTATGGCTTTTTCGCCGGTGCCTTCGCTACAAAGGGAATGCTGACCGCCCTCGGTTGGTCCTTCTGGCTCCGCAACAAGGCGGAACGATATGCCCGTTGGCAAGGGAGCCAGTGGCTCCTTTCCACCCGCAACTGGACGATGACCTCCCTGCGGCTCCTCCGCAGCGTTTCGGGCGACGGAATCAAACCTTTGTCGGCAAAAATGGCAACCGCTTCCTTCCTTGCGGTCCTCCTCTTGATCATCGTCGGTGCTTTTCTGACCCTTTTCGTCCTCGCCGTGGAGAGTTGACCAATGGGGAGAGGCATCCGCCTCTTCCTGGTGCCGGCTCTTATCCACTTCGTCCTCTCCATCCCTTACCTTTTGTCCTTCCCCCTTTGGCGCGCCCCTGATGAAGGGGCCCATCTGGGTTATGTCGTCCACTTGATCCGATCGGGCTCTTTTCCCGTCTTCCAAGGAATGTCCGGTCCGGTCACCTATGAAGCCCACCAGCCGCCTCTTTTCTATGTTTCCGGTATCCCGTTCCTTTGGTTTCTCACGGAAAGAGAAGAGGATCGCACCACTGGGCTGCTCCTCCTGCGATTTGTCTCCACTTTTTGGAGTCTCTTAACCGTCCTCAGCACCATCAGCCTTGCTGTCGTCTTGACTCAAGATCCCAACAAAAAGAGAATCACCGGTCTGTTGGCAGGCCTCTTTGCTTCCGTTCATCCGGTCCATCTTCTCATCAGCGGGAGTGTTACCAACGATTCCGCCGCCGGAGCTACCGCCTCCGCCACCATCGCCTGGCTGTGTTACCTCTTGACCCGAAAGCAGGTCTCCCATCAGCAAGGAACTCTTTTGGGCGCCCTCACCGGTCTCTTCGCTGGTCTGGCTCTTTTGGCGAAACAGAGCAATATCTTTCTCCTTCCTCTCGCCTTTTTGCCCGCCCTCCCAATGGTTCCCCGGTTGGCAGGCCTTAAGAAAAAGAAGCAAGAATCTGTCAATATTTCCCCGGCTATTGCCTTTTGCGTGGGGGTCGTCGTGACCTTCGGGCTTTCGGCAGGTTGGTGGCTGGTCCGCAATCAACACCTTTACGGTGATCCCTTAGCGATCGGTGCTTTCCTGCAAGGCTTTGAAAAGTCACCAGGTCCTCAGTATTTTCTGGATAGAGGCTTCTCCTGGTCCCAATACTGGCTCTTGGTGGCTCAAGTCTCTTGGTTTACCTGGCTGGGAATTTTTGGAGAGCCCAATGCCGCAATGAGGGGTTTGGCTCGCCTTTCGCAAGGACAGGAACCGACTCTGCCCTTTGTCCTGATCGTCTGCCTTCTGGGTTTGTCGCTTCTCTTGCCCATTGTCCTCGGAGCCGTCCAATCGGTCCGAGACTCAATCGCTCAATTGAAAAATCGGCAATGGTCTGCCGCGATCGCTCTCCTCCTTCCCCTGATAACGGTCGGGATCGTCCTGGCTCAATTTGTCGCCTTCAATGTCCGCTTCTTCCAAGGTCAGGCTCGCTATTGGTATCCCGCCCATTCCGCAATGGCTTACCTTTTCGCTGCCGGTCTCCTCCGCGTCGTCCCCACCAATCGCCCCGTCATCCCCATCGCTGCTGCCGCTCTCCCTCTGCTCCTCATCTCTTTAATCGTCCTTTTGGTCTGGGTGCCGAGGGTCGGCTAAAGTCAAGGGGCGATCTCCCGAACGGTTAACTGACCCCGGAAACGAGCAAACTGTTCCTTCACACTTTCGGGCGACGCGGTCCCTGTCACACCGATCTGTTGAATGGTGATAGAAGCCACCAGATTGCCGATGAACCCTGCCTCCACCGGATCAGCACCCAAACACAAACTGGGCACGATCCCTGCCGTCACACTATCACCAGCCCCTGTGATGTCAAGGGGACCCGACACCGGCACACCTGGTATGTGCCAGCCTCTCTTATCGGCGAATACCAGTATCCCTTTTTCCGCAACAGTCAGAAACACCACCTTTCCGGTCCTTTCGTGCAGCAACCAACCAAACCGGATGGCATCGTCCAAAGAGACATCTCCCTGATAATGGGGATCAATAGCAGCCGCCGCCTCATACCTATTGGGCTTAATGATGAAATTTCGGTAGTCACCGATCCGCTTCCTTGAATCCGCATAACAAATTTTGTCCGGATGATCGTTAGCCCATTCCTCCAGCCATCCCCGCACCCGATCAGTCATCACTCCCCAGTTCCTCTCCGGCACCTGGTCCGCGACGATCACTCCATCCACTTCTTTTAATGCTCTTTCTGCCGCTGCTAGTATCCTTTCCTCCAAATCCACAGGCAGGGGTCCCCGGTTTCTTATGTCCAGTCGGTTCAATTCCCTGACGGAACCGTTTTCTGCAAAGAGAAGAGGTTTCGTGTAGGTTGGGGTCATTACTTGATCGGTCTGGATCAAATAACGCGTATCCGCCCCCAAACCCTCCAGCCCCCGCTTTAGTTCATAACCCTCCCCATCGTCGCCAATAACACCAATCACCACAATATGCCCAACCTTCAAAGCACTCAGGTTAGAAACGACGGTGCCAGCAGCACCGGGATAGGGTCGGACCCGAACAACTTGGTAAGCGTCCAAGCCCGTCTCCAGTGAGACCTCCGTTAATCGCTGATCACAGTCCAAGTAACGATCAAGAAAAACATCACCAATCACCGCCACCCGCACCCTTGGGAAATGGTCCAGAAGAGAACTCAACCTCTCTTCCGTCACTTTTCTTTTCTCCCTTCCTCCAGTCTCACAACCCTTTTATACAGATTGGGCAAAGTCACCCGGTGGTCGCCACGAATGTAAAAACTTTGACCACCACCAGCGACCGTTCGCACCAAAAGGGTCTTCAAAGGTCGGAAGTAATAAGCCCACTCGGTCTTGGGAGGCTCCTTTGTCGTATCGGGAAGGGGTGCCATATCAAACACCCCTACACTAAACTGATCTATTCGCCTTCCCTCCTGATGAGCCACATTCCGAGCCATTGCAAGGGCTTTCAAAAACACTTCCGGTCCCATCACCTGACTGCCAATATTCAAAACCACACCACCTTGAAGTTGGGACACGGTATGCGCCAGTATAAGAAAGTCACGGTAAGAAGTGGCACCCAGCGCCGCACCATCACAATTGGGATGCTCGTGAATAATGTCATAGCCAATCCCGATATGGACCGTCACCGGGCGCCCAAGCCGGTAAGCGGTGGCGAGGACGCTGATCTCTCTGAACGGAAACTCATTCTCTACAATGTAGCGACCGATGGCTTCCCCCATTCCCAACCCATCCCGATAGCCAGCCTTAATGGCGTCATTGATCAGACCGGTCTCTTTCCACAAACCAAACTGACCCTCTCTGATGTAGCGCGCCACGCTCTCCGTTGTTGCCCCGATCAGCGCTAGTTCAAAATCGTGAATCGGACCTGCTCCGTTCATCGCAAGGTGCACCGGAAAGCCCCTTTCCATCAGATCAATGAAGTAACGGGAAAGCCCATTCTTGATCGGATGGGCACCCATCAGGATCAGGACCGGTGCGCCCCTCTCCTTCGCCTCCACCATTTTTTCCGCCAGATGATCCAGTCCCGGATGATCGTATTCAGGAACCGACGCTTCCAAGTCCATCACTTCAGAAAGATGAAAGTCGTGCACCCGTTCCGTTAAGGGCTTCAGATCAAGCCGACTCCGGTCAAAGATCAGAAACGGCATACACGATCCTCCTCTGTTTCTCAGGTTTCTTAATTGGCTCCCGCAACCCTGAAGAATAGCGAACCGCCAACAGAACGGAAAGGCGGCGAAGGCAGAAAAGAGGCTGGAGGAATGTCCCCATAAGTCCGAGTGCTACTTCTCTTATGTCGCATAGGGGACTAATTGCCTCGTCCTTCTCTTGATCCCACAATTGGTTCTACGCTACCAAGTATCGTTTCTCTATTTGAAGAAAAGCCAGTTGAAGACGGTCGGGATGCCTTTCGGGTTAAGGGTTGGTGCTTTGGTCACTCACCAAAACCCAGTGCAAAAAACTTTATAGGATTGTAAGGCATTGGAGACCGCTTAATGGAGGGGAGTAACCCCAAGTCATCTCAATGACAGCCCCCATCAATAATCCTCACCGCATTTTGGTCGGTGTGACCGTGACCACCTCGGGTCAGCCAGTTGATCCGACGGTCATTCGGCCAGTTGGGATGGAGACTGTCTGGGTCAACTTTCCAGTTTTCACTGATTTCATAAACCGCTGTCATTAAGTTCCCTGCATAGCCGATGTGATACCTGGTGGCGAATTGAGTGTTCCCTTCCTCCGGCACCAGCCACAGCATTTTTTGCCCAGGGTCCGTCCGATAATGAGCACCGTTGATGATGAAACCCCTGTATTCCTCATACTTGACCACGCCATCACCAGTGGTTTGGCCAAACGCAGGATCGTTGTCTTGGTCACCTTCCGGACGGGATTCGTAAGCCCAACCGTCATAAACGCGGTTGCCGTTTTGGTCTCTGGGGATTTGACAAGAGCCGACAATCAACGTTCCTTTGAGGCGGGCGGGGGCTTCGCCTTGTTGTCCTGGTATGCCCCTCGCTCGTGCCGAGATAAAGCCATATGCACCGTAATCAAAACATCGCACCTGCACACTGGCGTCGGTCGTCGGCTGGAGGGTTGTTGCTCGTAACGGCGTTATGTTCATTGCCGGCTGACCCGAAACAATCTGCAGGTCGTAAGAGCCTCATCGGGTGTCCGGGTGGCGTTCATACAATAACCCGGCTCCGCAGAGGAGTTCAAGCCAAAAGTTATATAAGCACCCATAGACGCCCCATTATGGTCAACCGTCGGGCGAATCGTCGCCGTGAAGGTGTAACTTGCCCCGTCCTGAGGGAGGGCATCAACGAAGTGGGGGTCTATCTCAAACTCCCAGACAGTGTAACGGACGAAATCGCTCCACACGGGTGGGTCATCATAAGTCGTCACGAGGCGACCTGTCCCAGGCTCCGTTGCTTGGGGGATGTCATCGGCTTGGACCCGTATCCTGTAGATTCCGACAGCCAGAGGGGGCTTGTAGGCATTGATCCGGGTTGGGTCGGATTCGGGATAGAAGATGTTGTTCTCTAAACGCCCAAAAATGCCCCCTGCCCCTCCGTCGTCCCAAGCAACGACCCTGGTCGGATTCACCGCCGTGTTTCCCGAAAACGGACAGGGTGGCGAGTAGACCGTGCAGGTATCGTGGTCTGGTCCAATAGTCGGACTTAAGATCACGACACCATCTCGCCTTATGTGTCGGGGGCTTATGCTGAGCCCTGGTCGGGGCACGGGAGAACCCGCCATCCAGTTATGTTGGTGCTGTCCGGGTTGACCGCCGCCGGGGGGTTGCTGCATAAGAGCAGTCTGAGACGGTCCCGTCACCAGCAAGACGCTAATCACCAGAGAGAGAGCAACGAGAGACGACCCACCCTTGTAATCATCCTCATCCCCTCCCTCTATCAATTATACCGACTTTTTCCCGCCGCGTCAAGTAGCCAATAATCTCAAGGAGAATGAACCGGTGTTAAGTCTGCCCTGCTGCCCTCAAAATCGCCCTTTTGACGGCGGCGACGGTCATCGGGATTTTGTAGGCGTTCTGGGCAAGGGGCTCCGCCTTGGCGACGGCTGCCTGACCGGCTTTCTCGGCGATTTCTTCCGTGATCGCCTTGCCCTCTAAGACTTCTTCTGCTTCCCGTGACCGCCACGGGATGGGCGCCACACCGGCAAGGACGATTCGCGCCTGGCGACAGACGCCCCCTTCCATCCGAACCACAGCAGCGCAACCGACGAGGGCAAAGTCAAAAGACTGCTTCTCCCTGATCTTTACATAAGCGCTCCCCGTTCCCTTTGGAGGTGCGGGGACTTTGATGAAGGTAACGATCTCGTCGGGCTCCAAGACCGTTTCGTGGTCCATTCGCTGGGAAGGGAGGACAAAGAAGTCTTCAAGGGAAAGGGACCTCTCGCCCCTTGGGGATGCGAGAGTGACGGAACTATCAAAGGCGATCAGGGGTGGGGCGCAGTCGGAGGGATGAACGATGTAACAGGGTCCTCCGCCCAAGATGGCGTGGTATTTGTTTTCACCGTTGTAGGCGAAGCAGAGGCGACCGCCCTTTTTGAGGCAGTTAATGTCGTGATGGCGATAATACCAGCAGCGGGGTCTCTGGCAGAGATTGCCTCCGATGGTGCTCATATTGCGGATTTGGGGGGTGGCGACGGAATGGGCGCCTTCCGCTAGCGCCCGATAGCGAGCGATGATGGTCGGGTGGGACTCTATCTGGGTAAGGGTGACCAGAGCGCCTAAGGTCAGCCCGTCTTTTTCACTGAAATCCAGTCGGTAAAGGTCTTTGACACCTTTGAGGTTGACAACTCTCTTCGGGGAGATGATGCCTTCCTTCATCTCTCCGAGCAAGTCCACGCCGCCGGCAAGGACCTTGGCTTGTTCAAAACTGCGACCTAAGAGGGAAAGGACGGACTTGACCGATGAAGGTTTGGCATATTCAAAGGATCGCACCGGTTCTCCTCCTCTCTTTGCTACCGTCCCAAATCAGATTTTAGCCCAGTTTTCGCCTCAGAGGATGTCGGAGGGCGTGCTGGAGAGATTTTCAAAGGTGGCGAAGCGGGGGACGAAAGCCACTTCTACGGTTGTGACGGGACCGTTTCTGTTCTTTGCGATGATCACTTCAGTGACGAACTGTTCGGGTCTGGTCTCTTCTTCTGGGGACGGTAGAGACGGGGCGGGGGTTTTCTTCCTTGCTCTTTCGTAGTAGTCGGGGCGGAAGAGGAAGGCGACGACGTCCGCTTCCGCCTCAATGGCACCGCTCTCTCTTAGGTCGGCAAGGACGGGTCGTTTGCTTTCCCGATGTTCCACCGATCGGGACAACTGAGAGAGGGCGATGACGGGCACATCCAGTTCTCTTGCGAGGCTTTTGAGGGAGCGGACCACTTCGGTAACTTCCTGAACTTTATTCTCCCTTTGTCGGGGGGAGCGGACCAACTGGAGGTAGTCAATGATGATCAGCCCCAGCCCTTCGCTGGCTTTCAGTCTTCGGGCTTTGCCCCGAATTTCAAAGGGCGAGAGGTCAGGCGTGTCGTCCAAAAAGATGGGTGCGTTGTAGAGTTGATGGGACGCTTCAGCGAGACGGATGAAGTCAGCTTCTCTCATATAACCGGTCCGGAGTCGGTGGAGGTTGACTCGGGCAAGGGCGCACAAAAGCCTTTGGACCAACTGCTGTTTGCTCATTTCCAGGCAGAAGATAGCGACGGGTAGTTTCTGGTGGAGGGCGACATTGGTGGCGATGCTAAGGGCAAAGGCGGTCTTGCCCATAGAGGGGCGACCGGCAATGATGATCAGGTCCGATGCTTGCAGACCTCCTAAAACTTCGTCCAGTTCGGTGAAACCGGTGGGAATGCCCATCAAAACGCCCGGCGTTCGGGACCGTTGCTCCAAAAAATCGTAGGTCTGCTTAATCAGATCGGTCAAAGGCTGGAACTGTCCGGACAGGCGTCGCTGTCCGACCCGAAAGAGGGCGCCTTCGGCTTTGTCAATGAGGGTTTCCAAGTCGCCGTCGTGATGGTAAGCCCAGTCAATGATCTGATGGGCGACTTGAATGAGGGTCCTTAAAATGGCTTTTTCTTCCACGATGCGACAGTAATCGGCGACATTAGCGATGGACGGGACCATCTCCATCAACTTGAGGAGATACGCCTGACCCCCGCAGAACTCCAGACGGTTCTTCCTTTTCAGGTCCTCGGCGGTCGTCACCATATCCACGGGATCGCCCCGATTGTAGAGGGAGAGGATGGTTTCATAGATGTAACGATGAGGTTCGTAATAAAAGTCTTCCACCCTAACGATCTCGGAGGCGATGGCGATGGCTTCTCTATCAAGGAGCATGGCGCCCAGTCCCGCCTGCTCCGCTTCTATGCTGTGAGGAAGGGTATAGATGGGCGATTGGGCAGATGATCCCGATGGCGAACGGGCTGCTTCCATTGATCCCCCTCTCCTTCCCGATTCGTCAATGGGAAGCAGGCACTACGTTCACCCGGACAGTGGTGCGGACATTGCGATGAAGGCGAACGGGCACTGTGTGGATCCCTAAGGTCCTAATGGGCTCCTCTAAAAGGATGTGATCCCTTTCCAGGGTGATCTTCAAGGACTGGCTAATCGTGCGGGCAATTTCTTGAGCAGAAATACTGTGATAAAGGCGACCGGTCTCACCGGCAGGGACTTTGATTTCTACGACCGCTTCCTTCAGCCGCTCGGCGAGGCGCTGCGCCTCTTGCTCTTGTCGGGCATCTTTCTCCAATTGTCTTCTTAAATGCGTCTCGGCAACTTTAATGGTGGCGGGCGTGGCGACTTCGGCCAGTCCCTTTGGAATCAAGTAATTTCTGGCATAGCCGTCGGCGACTTCAATGACTTGAAAGCGCCGACCCAAGTTCGGAACATCTTTTTTTAAAAGAACTTTCATCATCAATCCCCTCACCGTGTAATGTGTGCTTCCAAGCCGACCCCAAAGTCCCGTCTCCTGCCAAGGTCCTCTATTCCAAGTCTCAAAGAGAGAGAGGGCAGGAGGGACCATCGGAGCCACGAGTTGACTTGCCACCGGTCGGGATCAAAGGCTTCCAGGTCCCAGTGAACCTTGCCCGTCACCCAGCCTATGCCCGCACCAAGTCTAGACCGGATCACTCCCGACCGCCATACCAAAAAGGGGTTAATTTTGCCCTGTATGAGCAGATTTAGACGACTCCCCTCCTGATCGGTGTAGGAGCCGAGCAGCAGGCTGGTGCGCAGGTCTTTGGTGTGAAGATGAAGACCCGTTTCCCCTTTGATCTGGTCCGTCTCAGGTGTCAGCCAAAGGGATGCCCGGGCTTGGCTTTCCCATTGTGTTAGGGGCTCCAAGCGATCCAAAATCCGTTGTCCTTTTTCTGCTGTTCGCCGGACCAGAGACAAGGTCGGACCCACCTGCTGGAGCCCTTCCTGAAGGCTTTGGGTCGTTTTCTCGTCGGTTAAAAGAGTTCGGATCTTTTGGACGACATATCGCAAATCTTCACTGCCGGCTTTCAGGTTTTCGCCGATCACTCTCAGGTTCTCCTTCAGACCGCCCTCGGTGATCAGCCATTTCAGACCCTCGGTGATGGCGTCCAAATCTTCCGATATGGAAGCCAAGTTGGCAACCAAAGTCTGCCAGTTTTCTTTGGATCCACTGATCAGTTCCCGCAACTCGGCTAAGGTGCCTTCCAACTCGCTAATGGACTCGTGCGCTCGGCTCGCCAGTGCTTCCAGGTTGGTGAGGGTTTTGCCCAGAGATTCCTTAACCTGGGGTTGGCTCACGATTTCCTCGACGGAAGCGACGAGTTGGCGGGAATCGGTTAACAGGTCATTGAGCCGACCGATGGTCCCTTCGTCGGAAAGGGCTTTTTTCAGCAATTGACTGCTTTCCTCAATGTGAGCGAGAGCGGATCGGATGCGCGATTGGGTGTCGGGATCGGCGACCAATTTGCGAAGGCTTTCTACCGTTTCTCTGGTTTGATCCAGGATGCGGGGAAGTCCTTCGGTAATCCTCGGGTCAGCGGTCAGGCGGGCTAAGCGAGCGGTCGTCTCCTCCACATTTTTTGCCGCTGCCTGCCATTGGGGGCTACCGGCAAGGGCATCTAATCTGGTGGCTAAGGAACGCAGATGGCGCACTGTCTCCCTCACATCCTGAGGACCGATGGCACCGGTCAGGCGCCTTAAATTGGCTGCCGAGGCAGCGACATCGGCGATCGCTAAGCGAATGTGCTCCTGGGTCTGGGGTGATCCCAAAATCTCCCGAAAGTCGTCAATGAAACGAACCAAACGAGGCAGAATCTCCTCCACCGACACCGGTTCCCAACCTTTAATGACGTCCCCTGGCTGAACGATGGGACCGGGGACATCGGGATTGGTGATGTCTACATAAGGTCTGGGGATCAGGGCACCGACGCCGATGGCGACCTTGGAGTTGTGGTAGACGGGAAATGGTTCCGTTAAGCGAACGGTCACCCGCACCTTGTTGGGAGGGTCAATCTCTACCCGTTCCACTGTGCCCGCTTGAACGCCTTGGACATAGACTTCTGAGCCTTCTTCCAGACCGGCGACCCTTTTGAATTCGGCAACAAACCAGGTGCCTCCTATTCTTGGGATAAAGGACCGGAGCCAAAAGGCGGTGGCGATAACGACTCCGACTCCCAAAAGGGCGAGGAGCCCTGCCCTTCTAGCATGATATTGCTGGTCGCTCCTGGTCATCACCATCACTCCTTTCCCCTAATAAGCCTTCTAAAGGTTGGCCGTAAGAGGTCCGTAACCTTCGCCCCTGACGAACTGTTGCACCACGGGGTCCTTTAGTCGGAGGAAGTTTTCTGGGTCCGCAACAGCGATGATCCTGCCGTTATGGAGCATCGCAATCCGATCGGAAAAACGCCGGGCAGCGGCAAGGTCGTGGGTCACAACGATTTCCGTCACCCCAAATTGGTCCCTCATTTGGACGATCAAATCGTCAATGATCGCCCCCATCACCGGATCCAGACCGCTGGTGGGCTCGTCGTAGAGGATCAAATCCGGTTGGGTGATGAGCGCCCGAGCGATGGCGACTCTCTTTTTCATTCCTCCGGAATGTTGATCGGGTTGGTGGTGCTCGGTGCCCTCCATTTTAACGACTCTCAGCAACTGGCGGGCTCTTTCCCTGGCTTTTGTCAGACCAGTAGCGTCGGATCGGACGCCGTAGATTAATGGGAAGATCACATTGTCCTCTACTGTCATCCAGTCAAAGAGGGCACCGCTTTGAAACACAAACCCGATTCGGGACCGAACCCTTTGATTACACTCGTCCTCCGCCAAAGTGGACAGGTCCAGACCAAAGACGCGAACGATCCCCTGTTGCACCGGCACTAAGCGGCTGATCACTTTTAGTAGGGTGCTTTTTCCGACTCCGGAAACACCGACAACGGAGAGGATTTCCCCTCTGTTGACCCGCAAACTGAGACCAGTAAAGACTTCTTTCGTGCCCAAGCGACAATAAATATCGTTAAGTTCCACGAGAGGATCGTGCATTGTCTTCACAAGCCGACCGTTATGAGTTTGGGCGATCGCCGATGGTCAGCCACAGCCCATCCCTGCCAGCCATCACACCTTCCTTCTCTAATGCCGGTGCTAAAAGGCGGTGGGGAGGGGTCCAGTGGGGCGATAGGTGGGTCAGCACAAAAAGACTGTCCTCCTTCATCAGCCCGTTGTTGAGGAAAGTTGCCCGGAGCCGGCAGGCTTCCGAGATGTTGAGATGAGCGTCCGTTGCCGGCGCCATTCCGTAAGTGGCGTCCACCACGACTAAATCCAGGGAAAATTGCCGAAGGTATTCCCAAGTTGCTTCCGGTAGCCATCCCGTGTCCGCTGCATAAAGGATCGTTTTTCCGTCTCTCTCCAGAACGTAGAGAAAGCATTCTTCGGATGAAAAAGCGGTCCGGTGGGCAGCCAAAAGAGGATGACAGACGGTCCGGGCATCTAAAGAAACGGGTTCAAAAGGCTTTAGCCTCTTCACGTCTATCTTCAGGTCCCATTTGCTTGCCTCTTCTTTTAAAAAGTTTCGGCACTGATCGGTAACGGGACCGTTACCGTAGACCGTCAAGGAGGTCAATTGGGGAACGAAGAGGCTCTCTGGGATTGTCCCTTTCTGTGCCCAGATGACGGACCGTCGGAGAAGAAGGACCTGAGGGCTGAAATGATCGTGATGGGAGTGAGTAATCAAAAGATGGTTCACCTTGTAAAGTTCCACTCCAGCCCGAAAAGCGAGGTGGGGCAAGTCCGGAGGACAGTCTATCAGGACATCGGGGTATAAAAGGGCGCAGGAAAAGCCTCGAAACTCATAAGGCTCTTGCTCTCTCGCCCGAGCACAGTAGTCACAGGCGCACCAGGGCGATGGGTATAAGTCCGCCGAACCCGTTCCTAAAAGTAGAAAACGGATCATTTCTCCGTCGCTCTCCTCTTTGCCAATTGGCAAACCCCTCCCGACCGACCTCTGGGTGTTAGAATTGTAACGATGAAAGCCGTCTCCAAGGGTAACGGGTTTGCCGCTCTCGTCACCGTCATTTTGGTGTTGATCGTCATTGGTCAGGCAACGGCATCGGATTGGTCATCCTTCTGTTACGAGGACTGGCATCTAACGGCTATTGCCAAAAGGCTGACAGAAGTTTCGGGAGCCTCCGTCTCCTTTAAGAGTGTCCTCATCCTTCCGATCCAGGAAGCCAATGCGTTCGTTTCGGAAGATGGCTCCATCATTGTGACGGAGGGACTCTTGGAACAACTGGACGACTCGGACCAAATGGCTTTCGTTTTGGCGCACGAGTTGGTCCACTTCCTTAAAGGACATCCCAGAGACCGAGAATCTAACCCTACCCGTTTAGACAGAATCCGGACCGAGTTGGAAAGGGGCATTGGGGGGACCATCGTGGGCACCGCACTGGAATGGATTTTCAAAGCCCTTTCCAGTTACTATAGCAGGGAACGGGAGAGGGAAGCTGATGAAGAGGCGGTCCGGCTGATGGCGTTAGCCGGCTTTCGCCCCACAGCAGCCCTCACCTGCTTGAAGCGGCTGGAAAAGCAATCCGGCTTTCTGAGTTGGTTTCGCTCTCATCCCTTCGTCAACGAGCGACTCAACATCGTTGCTGCCCAGGTTCGCAAATGGATGACCAAAACCACCCCTCTGGCTGACCTCAAGCGTCCTCAGACCATACCGACAGAGATTTTTCTTAGCCTTCAATGGCATTGTGATCCCTCGGTCCCAAAAGAATTATCGTCTTTTTGGTCCCGAAGTTTTTCGCAAGCTGACCGGCTTCTCTGGTCCGCCCTTCAAGATCAGACAAGCAAAATTAACGCCCCTTTTGTTTTCGTCCGCCCTTGGCAGCGCTACAGAGCCCAATTAGTCTCTCTCCGTTTTGTTCTCCACCAGGCTCAATCCTTTCCCTTACCCTCTTTAACGGGATGGCACCAATGGGTTTTCAAAATGGAATGGATTCTTTCCGATCCCCGCTCCGAAACAGTCCTCACAGCGTCTCAAGAGAAATTGGTCCTCTCTACAAGAGAGGGAGAAGACCTTGTGCAAGCCCTCTCCTCTCATATCCGCTCCCTGACGGTGCCGAGATTAGCCAAATTTATCGTCCAAAGCCTTTTGGAATCGCGCCCGCCTTTTCTTTCCGAAAACAACAACCCTGACGATCGGCGAGCAGTTTTTTGCAACCCATCCATTCAAAGGCACTATCCCCTTCACCTTGCTGGTTGGAAAGAAAAAGAGTGAGCCGTTGCCAAGGGCAATTTTTACTGACCGACTTTTGGGAAGGGTTTTTGAAATTTGATGTGGTGTGAATTTGAGCGGTCACGATCATATGGTCATTGCCGGAGGGCTTTTTGGACCAGATGGGGTATCTGATCGGGCATTTCGGCGACGGGAACGCCGGCTGCCGTAAAGGCATCAATCTTGCTTTGAGCCGTTCCCATTCGCCCCATTATGATGGCGCCGGCGTGCCCCATTCGTTTTCCCTCCGGTGCTGTTTTGCCGGCGACAAAAGCGACGACGGGCTTTTTCATTTCTCTCCTAATGTAGTCCGCTGCCTCTTCCTCATCAGTGCCCCCGATTTCCCCTATGAGGACGACCGCCTCCGTTTCCGGATCCTGATGGAAAAGTCGGAGGACCTCTACGAAGTCAAGACCGACGATCGGATCGCCTCCGATCCCCACGCAAGTGCTCTGACCCAACCCCGCCCTCGTCAATTGAGCCACGACTTCGTAAGTCAGCGTCCCCGACCGGGAAATGACACCGATCGGACCGGGCAGAAAAACCTGTGCCGGCATAATCCCGATCTTGCATTGACCGGGAGTGATGATGCCCGGGCAATTGGGTCCGATAAACCAATGGTCTGGACCCGCCACTTCAAAGGCTCTGGTGACCTTCAACATATCCTGCACGGGAATGCCTTCGGTAATGATGACCATACCTTTAATGCCAGCGTCCAGGGCTTCCAAAATGGCATCCGCAGCGAACGGCGCGGGGACGAACAGAACCGAGACATCAACGGGACCCACTGCGGCAATGGCTTCCTCCACGCTGTCAAAAACGGGAATACCATCAACCGACTGACCACCCCGTCCGGGAGTCACCCCCGCGACAATTTTTGTTCCGTATTCCACCATCAGCCGGCTGTGGAAAGCACCTTCGCGCCCCGTAATTCCTTGAACCAATACCCTGGTCTCTTTGTTAACAAGAATTGCCATCCTTCCACCTGACCTTTCCTTTTCAAAACTAAGTCTATCAATGCCAAAGGAGGGTCAGCGCTTTGCAGGGGCTTTTGGAAGAGGGACGGGACATAGTAAAAAAAGAGATGAGGAGTTGGTCCCTTCTCTTGGTGCACTTGTTGATCAGTTGCTCGGTGGCATCGGACGATTGGGCGACGATCCGAGGGGATCCTGCCCGAACGGGTTACCGGAAGGGGATCATTCATCAACGCTACAACACTGCCTGGGTCCGTCATTTCAAAGATGAACGGATCGGCACTGCAGTGGAACCGATCGTCGCCGAAGGGCTCGTGTTCGTTGCCACCCATAATGGGCGTCTCTATGCCTTGAGGGACGAATCGGGGGAGCCCGTGTGGGCTTTTGTCATCCAAGGGGCTTTCCTTCACTCTCCTGCTTACGCCGACGGTCGGGTCGTGATCGGAGGCACCGATGGTCGGGTCTACTGCCTGGACAGCAAAACGGGGCAAATTAAGTGGATGACTTCTCCGATTGCAGGCGGATTTGCCACCTCCCCCTGCATCGTTAACGAGAGAATTTTCATCGGTAGCCGCTCGGGTCTTTTTCTATGTCTCCACCTCAAAAATGGAAAAGTAGAGTGGTCCTTTTCCTGCGACGGTCCCATTATGCAGACGGCAGCTGCCGACTCGCAGCGGGTTTTCGCAACGGACGAGACCCTTCACCTTTACGGCTGGGACCAACGATCAGGTCGTCTCTTATGGAAATCGCCCAAACTGTTCGGTCAATCGGCAAGGGACTATTACCCTGTTGTGGTTAATGGTTCTTCGGGACGATGGGTGATCGTGCGGACCAACCCCGCCGTTGAGATGGGACATCGGCACGGAGATGACCGGTCCTTTTTGTGCCGCTTAGCGGGTGTAGATGACTCCGACTGGCGAAATATAGACGCTTGGGTGAGAAGTGAAGAGTCTGCCGGATCGCCGGAATTGTGGTCTAAAGAGCAGGAGGCGATTGTGGCTTACCTCAAAAAGACCCCTCTTGCCCGTTCCTTTTTCATTTTTGATCGGGAAACGGGGAAGGAGGGTCCGACGGCACCTGTTTTGTGGACGGGCGGATGCCAGGGTGTGGCAGCCCTCCCCGTCGTTTCCCCCGAGGGCACGGTGATCACTTTTCACCGGAGCGCTTACGGCAACTGGACTTTGGGGGTTGCTCCCTTAATCGGCATTGGTGCCTTGGACATTTTTACATCAAAAATCCAGCCTTTTTTCCATCGGCACGGTCGCCAGCCGCCCTGGAACACCTTCTGGGGGACCGCCGACGAAGCCCAAAACATCCAGGTCGTGGGCAGAACCCTCTTGTTCGTCCATCAGGGAACGCTCAGCGCTTTCGATCTGGATTCAGGCTCTCTTTGGACCCTCTGGGGCGACCGGGACAGTTGGGGAGGCTTTCGGAATCTGCCCTGGGCACAGAATGAATGGCACGGTCCCGCCCGTGGGGGCGTCGCGATCGTCAAGGACCGAATCTATTGGATCACCGGTAGCCGGATCTTGTGCCTGTCGCCCGACGCCTCCTCTCCCGCACCGGACATCGGATGGGAACTTCAAAACTTTAAAACCGTTTCCACAGCACCTGTCTCCTTACCTTCCGACCAAACATTGCGGGAGGAACTGGAGGAAGGGGTCCGGCAGCTGATCACCAACAACTGGGCACCCTTGATCATAGAGCCCGGATTGGCGGGACGATGGCTCCTTTACGATAACAGCGCCGACCTAATAGAGGCTCTCGCATGGGCTTTCCCTCACCTTTCGGCATCCCTCAAGAAGGAAGTCCTCGCCTTCGTCGCAGAACTGGTCCAGAAGCACAATCCATTGAACGCAACTTGTTGGTTGGAGCTGAGTCGGGGTCAACGAAGGGAGCACTTCTGGTTACCTGACGAGTTAATAAAGCAAAGTCCAGGGGAACGACCCCATCCCTTTGGGAATTTCTATGCTGTCTCCCTTTTTGTCCGCCGATCCAATGACCGTCAACTCTTGGATATGGTGCAACCGTTTATAGCCCAATCCTTTCAACAGTTCGTTGCCAGTGTTAGACCGCATTCCGCTAAGGACCTTCTCTTTATGAATCGCTATATCAACTCATTGGTTGCATTAAAAGAACTAAAGGACTCGGTGCCGGGACTTTCGGCGTCCGAGATAGACGGACACCTTCAACGATGGACCGAGACTCTCATATCGGTCTGGAAAAAAGCAGGGGAAGAATCTCGGCTGCGGGTCTTTTCTGGGATCCAAGAGTGGGACCAGAGGATTGCGTGGGGAGAACCCTTTTTAGTCGCCGTTCGCCCTCATCGGGCGCGATGGAGTCTCTTTGCCGATGTCAACCCTCCAACAGCAGCCCTCCTTCTTCAACACTCTTTTGAGCCGGTGCAAAAAGTCTGGAGTGTATTTTCTGCCCTCTGTCCGACTTGGCACATCGTGGGCGGGGAGCGACAGATTCACTATGGCGAGAACTTTATAGATCCCCCTGATTTCGCCCTCAGTGCGTTTCGCTTCCTTGCCTTTGTCCTTAAAGCAAACAAGGAGGAACTGAAAAAGCGTTGGGATCTTGCTTTTTGCCCCGCCGACCTTTGCCACATCATCAAGGTGAGTTTGGTCCTGGAAACGGGACGGTAAGCCAGACCAACAGCCCATCCCAATGCAAAAGAGACAGCCGCTAACTCGTCATTGGTAAAAAGGGAAAAACCCTTCTGGCTTTAACAAGAGGAAGATGCATTGTCTTAAGGAGACCGCTACAATGGGAAAGAGGTGATCTCGGGATGCTCGGGAAGGCAAAGATCGCCGTCGTCGGAGCGGGAATGGTCGGATCGGCTTGTGCGTTGAAATTAGCCCAAAAGGAACTGGGCGAAATTGTCTTGGTGGACGTGGTGGAGTTTGTTGCCGAGGGCAAAGCGCTGGATATGGCGGAGTCGTCGCCCTTGGATGGCTTTGACAGTCCCCTCGTCGGCAAAACCAACGACTTTTCCGCCATCAAAAACTCCGATGTCGTAGTGATCACTGCCGGAGTGGCGAGAAAACCCGGGATGACCCGAATGGATTTGCTGATGACCAATGCCGGCATCGTAGAGAGCATTTCCCGTCACATCGTAGAGCAGGCACCTGATTCTATCGTCATCGTTGTCACCAATCCTTTGGATGTGATGACCCAAGTCTGCTGGACCATCACCGGTTTCCCTCGTCATCGGGTGATGGGTCAAGCGGGTGTGTTAGACTCCATTAGAATGCGGTATTTCGTTGCTTTGGAATTGGGTGTCTCCGTTAAAGATGTTCAGGCAATGGTCTTGGGGTCGCACGGTGATCAAATGGTTCCCCTTCCCCGTTATACCACCGTTGGCGGCGTCCCAATTACCGAACTCCTTTCCCCTGAGGCAATTGACAGGATCAACCAAAGGACCCGAGTCGCTGGGACGGAGATCGTCCAACTGTTGAAGACGGGAAGTGCCTACTATGCGCCTGGCGCTGCCACAGCAGAGATGGTGGAGGCGATTGTTCGGGATAAGAAACGCCTTTTACCTGCCAGTGTGTTTTTGCAAGGTGAATATGGGTTGGATGGTGTGTTT
>JANXBO010000029.1 GCA_025057575.1 Candidatus Caldisaccharidevorator malaysiensis | reverse complement strand
AAACGAATGACTATACTGCGGCGGTATTGCCTGCATCGCCTGGTCCCAATCGGACCATAGTGGGATTGAAACACAGTAGCTTCCGTCAGTAAATCGGAAAATTGTTGGAGTCCCAATCGGACCATAGTGGGATTGAAACGAATGACTATACTGCGGCGGTATTGCCTGCATCGCCTGGTCCCAATCGGACCATAGTGGGATTGAAACGTGGTACGGTCGTGGCAGTCAGAAGTAGATAGTTGCGTCCCAATCGGACCATAGTGGGATTGAAACCTAATTCGCGCCCCGCCTTCCGCAGAATGCGGACCGTCCCAATCGGACCATAGTGGGATTGAAACAGTTGCCGAGCTATCGCCATACGCCGTGCAAAAGCGGTCCCAATCGGACCATAGTGGGATTGAAACTTGTTTTACATTCGGACTATGTTGATCGGGGTAGTCCAGTCCCAATCGGACCATAGTGGGATTGAAACCACAAGACTGCCCACTTTTGACGGGATCGACCTGGGTCCCAATCGGACCATAGTGGGATTGAAACGTCGTTGGCAAGATGCGGTGGTACGGGCGTAGCAGTGTCCCAATCGGACCATAGTGGGATTGAAACATGAATCTTATTGAACCCACTAACCCGCGGAAACCAGTCCCAATCGGACCATAGTGGGATTGAAACCATATACGCCTCTCTGTCTATGAAGATTGTATCTGTGTCCCAATCGGACCATAGTGGGATTGAAACTCAGTGGAGGAAAGCCTCTATTTTACAAGCACTCTCGTCCCAATCGGACCATAGTGGGATTGAAACAGAGGTAGACAAATTGCGACACGACTACATAAAGAAGTCCCAATCGGACCATAGTGGGATTGAAACCAGTCCCGGCTGAATTTTTCGACCCTGGCGCCATACTGTCCCAATCGGACCATAGTGGGATTGAAACGGGTGCCGCAATGGCGACAAAACACCTATAACACTGGTCCCGATCGGACCACAGTAAGATGGAGACATTTGCTGGAGACAAAATTGATGGGTCAGGATGTCCCAATCGGACTGTAGGGGAATTGGAACTAAAGTGGTTGAGGGTTGATTAGGTGGTGTGCTGGCAAGAGAGGGAATTGGCTAATTGCCGAAACTCGCTTAAGACATCCTTGGCTCGCCTTACCAAAGCGCGCGAATCAACATGGGGTGTCCGCATTCCACAATGGGCTAAGTCGTTGCGCAGTTCAACAATCTTACTCCAGACGCGCGTCACCAGGTCGCGAGACGGCAATTGTTCAAACCAACTTGGCACCTGCGTGACAGCGCCCTCCAAACGCTGCCGGGCTGTGTTCGGCGCTTTTTCGGCTTCGCTTCTGACTTTTTCGTCCAGCCAACGATCTCGTTGAGAGTGATAAACAACCCAACTGACGATCCACTCTCTTTCTAAAAGCAATGCGGGTGCTATTTGTCCTTTTCCAATTAGGTATTCTATAATCTTAAGCTGTTTGCGCAAATTATCTTCGCTGAGGGTTGTGGGGGACGCATAGGCCAACTCCTCCGCTTCGGTCCGGATTTTGTTCAAGATGATTGCAAAGGGGCGTGCCCATCGCTCTACTTCAGGTGCTACTTGATCTACGAGGTGTAGTAACGAATGGGACCGCTCCATCACTTCTATAGGACGCCCCAGATGAAGTGACAAAGAAAGTTCTTTTAAGCAAGTGCCCAACCTGCTTAGTTTCGTCGGTAGATCAAGACTCCCTCGTTGACGCCACGCTTTTCCGTGAACTGCCGTTAGTTTCTCACCCAAAAGGCTGGCGTCACCACGCTTGATAAAGAACTCGGCGCCGCTCAGCCAGTCCAGGAGATCCAGCAAGGGAGTTAAATCAAAAATAGGTGCCTGATTGTTAGCGTCTTTCGCCTCAAAGGCACCGTAAACGATGTGCCGGATCGTTACGTTCTTGACTTGCCTCAAAAAAGCAGCGACCGTGAAGACGATGAGGGGCAGAGACCGAAAGGCGTGGGTGATGTCCAACAAAATTTCCTCACCCTCGTTCACGGACTCCACGCATTTTTGAAAGATCTCCCACAGTTCACTTTCAGATTTGCCCGAAGGAATATCTACGGCTTGGACCCTATTTCCCAAAGCACAAACCAGATCTGTGAAGTTTTTGTGTCCTTTGACTTCAGGGGTTACAAACACGACGATCGGATCGGCTGCGAATATCTGAGCGACGGCGACTGGAAAGAGGTTAGTTTGGCAGGCACTGTTCTCCCACACATAAGTAACCTGTTGATAAGAGCCGGTGCCCAAGAAAGTCAGAGCCTTCATCTTCTCACCTCCATAATCCATATCCTGAAGTGGTTTTTGCGCCGATGCCCATATTCTGAAGGGCTTCTTGGAGCCATGTTTGCGCCAGTTGTGCAAGACGATCATCTTTCCCAGCCACTGCAAACAGGAAGGGCTGGCAAGGGGCAATAGTGAGGAAAAAAATGGGGACGGGGTTGAGATAGTCGGCGGGGGCATCGTTTCCTTGGTAGTAACTACTATAATGCGGGTTCATTACATCCAACTCCAATCTTAACGCGTTCGGATCAGCCGGAATAGCATCAAAGAAGATGACTTTGCCGGCAGCGGCATCGGGCGGAGGCTTCCCAAACACTTCGGTAAACTCCTCGTCGTCATCGGCTCTGCCGTCTATCAGTTTTGCGTAGGCACGGCAGACACCTTTGAGGGCACTGGCGGGAATGATAGGGAATCCATAGACGCGGTGAAGCCGAATGTTGGTCTCTAACACACTATCAGCACCCAAACCGACGATGACGCGGGTGGCAGAGTGCAGTTGAAAATGGGAGATGCGATATCCGGTATTGGCGTAGTGTTCCAGAATCTTTTTCCAGCGGCGTTGGTGGGCAGACAACAGTGATTTGTGAGCATCCAGGTCAAACGAGAAGATCATCTTGCCCTGGTCTTTTTCGGTAAATTTGACTTTAGAATCGTTTCCTAAACTCCAAGGCGTCTCCGGTCGCCAAGAGGCGAATCGGTCCAAGATGAGACCGAAGTTTTGTTTGAGATCTTTTACGCCTTGGATGGCTGCGGCTGTGTCTCTGGGGATCGGACGCGTTTCATTGATCGGATGAGGTGATCTTTGGGTCCCCTCTGGTGACCTTTGATGCGGGGGTCTGTTTCTTGGCTTCATTCTGAACCCTCCACCTTCAATTCTGCTTCGGCAAACCGCTTCAGCCAGGTAAGGTAGGCGAGGGCTTCCACGGTCGCCCGACGATAAGCATTGCTGTCGTGTTCCAGAACCCATTCCAGCAGATCTTGTTGCGATGCGTTCGGGTCCACTTGCCTTAACGTCCACTCGGAAAGATGACAGAGTAGCCACTGGTGAGGGTTATCTTTTTTGGATTTTAAAAAGGCAAGGGTCTGCCCCAGACCGTTAGTCAGAATCAGTGTGGGAATTTTCTGAGCAAGGGCTGCATAGGCTCCTTTATCTTCTTTTGATAGCTTTTGATCTTTTTCTAATGATTTTAATAGTTTCTGGATCGCATCCCAAGCATGCTTTGCCCGCTGTTGCTCCAGAGTTTTTCGGGCGCTCACAATGAAATCCCTCCTTAACAGAGGAAGCAGACGCTGACCAGTCCCCTCCCGATGGTGGTATCCCCACCTATCTGCAGGCGTTTGTTGTTGATGCAGTGTTTGAGAAAGTCAAGGACCTGCTTGGCGGTGGAAAGGTCGTTGGGAGCCGAAGAAACTCTCGGCTTGGAGGCAAAGGCTTGCGCATAAAGGAGGGAGTCAGCGGGGAGAAGTTCTTCCGACCAGAGGGCACCAGAAGCGACTGTTTTGCTTTCATCATTAATCCGGATTCTGGTTACCACCTCGGTAGACAGTTGGGTAAAGTCCCGGAAGGCGTCCTCGGGAAGGATGACGAGACGCTTGGGGAGGGATTCGCGCCAGCACTTATATTCCGGACTTTGGGGAAGGGCTTTTTGGGCGATCCAATCGCCGATTTGGGTCACCTCGTTCCTGAATTCGGCATTAAAAGCAAACTCCTCCAGCACTATTCTATTTCCAGTGACGACACAAGACTTGCTTCCCACGAAGGCAGAGGATTCAGAAGTGGAAGCGTCCCAGGACCAACTGAGGGTTTGCCCCGCAGCCTTGACATCTCTTTGAAATCGGCTCAGGGCGTGGGTGCTGGTGACCCAGGCAAAGACACCGACAAGGGAGCGGACGGGGAACAGTAAGATCTTCGCATCGCTAAAGGAAGCGGCACCGGCATAGTCGCTGGCGGCGGAAGTTTCAGGACCGAAAACGATTTTGACCTTATCGTCCCAATTGGCGTGCGGGGCAAACGGACAGTTGGGGTTGTTGCACGACTGCGAATGATTCGCCACCATATCCCGGAGGCAGCCCTTCAACCCCGATGCTTGAACGATGGGATATCCCGTCACCCTCTCCCGTTGGATGGGCAAATCCACAATGCCCAAACCAGTGCCACTTCCTGCGTGGAGGGGTGTTTCTGCATAAAGGAAAAAGGTTACTGCTTGTTCAAACATAGGCGGCACCTCCTTTACGGATTGTCCCAGGTCCCCACGGCGATACAACCGAACCCGATCTGACCGAAGTCACCCTGTGAGGGGGGTGTTTGAGTAAAAGGTTTGTCAGGCATCGTGAGAGGATCGTCGGACTCAAAGAAATACACACTCCCCGGTGGGACAAAAGAGCGAATGGGTTTCTGCAAGGACTGTTGCCTTTTTTGATCGTCCACGTAGGCGCCGCCTATAAGGAGCGGGCGACGGACGGCAGCGGCAACGAGGCGGACATTGGGTGTGTTGAAAAACCATCCCCAGTTTCCGTTCTGAGGCTGCCAGCCTCCGTCAAACCAGGCAGGGGTGAGGAGGATAATTTTAAGACGGTGAGTTGGCGATTGGGGTCTGGGAAGGGGCGGTAGTAAAGTGGGGAGGACTTTGTAGTGGGCGGGTCGGGCTTCGCCCCCCAGTTGAAGGAAGCCTTCGGAAGGATTAAAGGCATCAATGCCGCTAACTTGAAGGAGGAAGCCGATGTTGGGCATTAGGCGAAGGAATTCCATTTGATACAACATTCCTTCCGCAACGGTTTTTCGGTCTTTCGCTAAAGCAATGCCGAAACGGTGTTCTCGGACGGTCAGTTCGTTTTCATCGGTGACCTGGAGATCGTCTTTTTGTTGTAAATACTGGTTAAATTGTTCTTCGTCAAGCCATCCGTGCACCTCACTGACAGGTTTCTCGGATGGTATCCAAAGGGGACGGAGGTTTGCGGGGGCATTGCTGATGAAGTTAGATTTCTGCCAAAGACATTTTTTGAGCGGAACAGCGTAGCCGAACCGATCACCGATCCGAACCAAGTCGGCGGGGGCGGGGAAGAATCGTGTTATGGAACCATCGCAATTCAGTCGGGAAACGAACGGACCGGAAAGGTTGAGTTGACCGTAAGAATCTTGATCACCGATTTGTTGGATCAGCGTCTGTGCCGACGGTGCTTTTTTAGCATAGTCGCTGGGGGAGACTCTACTGGAGAAAAGGACTTTGGCTCTGATGGCACCCTGGAGGGTGAAGGGGGTAGGAGGAAAGAGGGTTCTGGCTCGGTGATCTTCGCCGGCTTGGAAGGGCTTGCCGTCGCGAAAGATTAAGACATCTACCGGTTCTATGAAGAGGGTCCAGGTCATTCTCTGCCCCCTCCTGCAAGAAAGCGGCAAAGGAGCAGCCATTTTGCCACTTGCTCCAATCCGCGTTCACTCATCTGAGAGGACTGAGTGTTCAGGGCGTCTGCCAATTGGATCAGTTGATTGGACAAAGTTTCTGCTTGTTGAGAGTGATCCTTTGAAGCATCCAGTTGCCAGTGGCGTGTGAGCAGGCGTTTCAGTTCTGCCTTCTGGGACTCTGGCGGTAAGCCCTCAAGGACCGAGGATTCTTCAAAAATTGCCCGAGAGGTGCGCATAGAAAGATGACCGTTAAGGAAAAGTTGGTAGATGTGCAAGATGAGGGCAACAGTGTCCTGAGAGCAACGATCATAGAACCACTGGGCGCCTACCCGGATCTCTTCTCCCGATCGCTTGAGAAGGTGAACGCAAAGGGCATTACGGGAATAGAGTTCCTTCGCACTTCTTTCTGCCAGGCGGACAGAGAACAAAAGCAAGTCCAAAGGATGGAGATGATGACCGAACGCAATGCCGATGGAAGCGGTCGCTGCGGGACCCATTGTCATTAACAAACTATTGTTCTGGTCCTTCAAATAGCCGGAGACTTGGGCTGAAAAGTTGATGGGCAACTCCTCTTCGGGTGAGTGGTCAAAGAGAGGCTTTTGGAGGCACAAATGTCCGGAGAAGAGGGCTCTCAGTTCCCGGGCGACCGAAAGAGCGAAGGAAAGAGGGACGAGAGCCAGAACATCGTCACCACCCGCATAGATGAGGCGACCGGGGTAGCGTTCTTCTACGACCCAGGGAACGACCTTGAGGGCAAATTGGGTGAGGGCATCGGAAATGGCGGCATGGACAGCAGGGGAAATGACGCGTGGTGTATTGAGAAATTGACCCCAGCCCGGTGTTTGATCCAATTGTTGTCGCACTTTGGGATGGAGAATGTCTTTGAAGTGCGCCAGACCGGGATGAGTTCCGCTGAGCCACCGCCCTGCGTGATCGCCGTCCATATATAAGATCGCAAAATAACGGGATGGTGTATCCCCAAGGACATCATAAAGGTCTTCCAATTTTTGCCGCCCAGTGATGACGTCGCTTTCTTTGGCTGCGGTTGAAACCTCTTGGACACGCTTCACAGTCCAGTCGTCGCTGATCAACCACTCCCCGTCCAGGCGGAGGAGATCCGTTGCCAGTCGTTTACAGGTGTCATCGTTAATCTGATCCGATAAGCGTTTCAGATAGGGAATGGTGTCGTCGGAAATTTGGGGTAAGAGGTTTTTTGCTTGTTGAAGAAATCCATTAAGGGCGTGGATGACCCTGCTATCGCCATCGTGAAGGGCTTTAAGACAGCGCATCTTGAAGGGCACGACCGCCATTTCACTGGTGGACGGGAAGCCGCCCTTTAAGTTCATCTTTCTTTCCAAAAACTCTCTCTGGACAAACCTCTTAATTGTGCAGACGGCACAGAGACGCTCTTGACCGTCTGGTTTGATGTCGTATCGTTGCTGACCGCGAAGCGCCTGACCGATTGCCTTCCAGAAATCCCTGGCTGAATGGTTACAGGTGGACAAAGCGGATCGCTCGCCGCAGACCGTGCACTTGTCTCCTTGTTCCTCACGGGATGAGAAGGTGCGCAACGATTTTCGGGAATTAAAAAAGCGATCGGCGACCGAATAGATGAGGCTGTAAACCGTTCCCCAGTTGGTCTGATATTGCCCCCCTTGAGAGAGGGTTTGGTAGATTCTACCAAATGCCCAGTCCTCAGATACGGTAAAAAGTTTCTGATACCATTGGCAGATGGAGTGGGCTCGGTTTTGGGGATCTATTTGAGCACCCGGCCACGGCAAGACGACCCAGTAAACTTCCCAAAAACCGTCGGTCTGTCTCTTCCAAATCTCGCCAACCTGTGAGTCGCAGGGTAGCCCCAGGGTTGTCAAACTGTCGCGGACCCTTCGGGCAATTTCGCTCCAGGCTTCTGAGACGGCTTCTTCTGCATTCCGTGCTGCTGCTTCGGCTTGATGGGTCGGCAAGAGAGCAACGAATTTGTTCGGGAAAGTGGCGATAGACAAGGAACGCGGGTGGTGTCCTTTACTGGGGATGTTGTGGCATTGAGTCAACCATCGGTCGCAAAGGGGCTGTCCTCGGAGGGAAGGGTAAAGGAAGACATCGGGACCAAACTCTTCGGCGATGCTTTCCATCGCTTTCCACGATAGGTAAGCCAAGAGCCAACTACCCATCCACAGGTCCTGAGTGCGCCGGGCAGCGGCAAGAAAGCCTTGGACGGGACCGATGGAAAAGATCAAAAGGGCGGGATGGGGGAGGGCATCTGCGATGGCAGCCGTCAGGGAAAGATGCTGTTGCAAAGAATGATCGGGCTGGCGGGTGTCTGCCGGAAAGACCTGTATCAAAGGTCCCACTTGGCTCGTTTGTGCCAGACAGGAAAAGAGGTGTCGCCAAAGAAACAGATAAAGACCCTTTTCCTTTTGCGGATCGTTGGTAAATTGGGAGAGCCATTGCCGGATCTTTTGAGCAGCCTTGCGCTGAACATCTTCTTCCAGATCGCCCAAATTGTGGTGAGGGAGGGCGAGAGAATGGGGTTGTGCCCCTCGGCTCAACGGAT
Source organism: Candidatus Caldisaccharidevorator malaysiensis (assembly GCA_025057575.1). Taxonomy (GTDB): domain Bacteria; phylum Armatimonadota; class Fervidibacteria; order Fervidibacterales; family Fervidibacteraceae; genus Caldisaccharidevorator; species Caldisaccharidevorator malaysiensis. Next base: position 24,529 of record JANXBO010000029.1, on the reverse strand, counting down.
GAACGAGACAAGGGGATACTTGATCCCAAAAAGCGGTGGCGTTGGCAGGAAAGTTGATGCGGTCAGCGGCGGAGGCGATCTGATCGGCTCTGCTCAGGAGGCTATCTTCTTGACTGGTGGCTGGGCGACCAAGGGCGATGATCTGAAGGGCACCGGCGAGTTGCGTATGGCGGGTGTGGGGTTGAGACCGGAGGACCAGAGCCTTAGCGGGCGGATCGTGGAGGAGGGCAAGCGTTTTTAGTTGCCAGCGGTTTGTCACTAGTAAACCACCTGCAACATTGGGATGTTCTGATTAACATCATGAATAAAGTCGCAAATGATGCTCCATCCCGGCTGATTCAAGGAAAGCGATCGGTTACTGCTTCTTAATTGCAACGGCTCCTCAGGCGGTAAAAGGGTCGCTAAAAAGAGAGTCAACACCAGGACGAAGGAGCCGTTCCTCAATTTCGTCACCCGGAAAAACAAGGGGGACGCACGGCGATCGTGGTCCGTCCCCTGAAGAATGGCTCTAGTGTTGCTTAAGGATCGAAAGTAAAAGACAATCGGTAGACCGAAGGCAGCTCTCTGGATCGTGTGAAACCGGTTTCCTGTTTGAAGGAAATTCCTAACTAATCCATAGTCCGGTTGTCTGCGGGACCGAAAGGATCGGAATTGGGAGCCAATCGCATCCAAGGCATCCTGCCAGCGGGGAAACGGTTTGTTAAGCACCCAGATTTTGCAAAAATTGGGGTCAAGGACATCGTAACTTGACTGATTAGACGAAAAGGGCGTGGAGGAAACGCCCAGTGCCTGCCGGAGCGTTCTTAAACCTGCTCCTATTTCGTCTCTCAAGGCGGCGGGATGGGATGCCTGAACGACGAGGTCCGGCATACCAGTTAGAAGGTCTCCGCTCACATCAACGCGAACATCGACGACCTGGAGACTGCCTGCGCCCCTCCGGGAGCGAGCCCCCACACCACCCAAGTGGGTGAGCAACCAAAGGGCTGCGTAGATATTTTTGAAAGCCTGATCTACCAAAGCCTGCGGCGCGCCGGGTCGTGCCTTCAAAGTTAGGTAGAATGAAGAACCTGCAGGTATTGCACTGCGCGCCGGTTGCGTCCCCGCCGGGCGCGCTGCAAAGAAAAGATACTGCAGTCCCCCCAATTGACCGGTGATCTGAGAATAAGGGGTTGATGAATGTGGTGCTGAACTTACCCGCACCACAACTGGTGAGGCGGTGTTGGTGCTGCCGAAGACCTCTTTTTCTTGCCTCTTAAGGGCGGATAAATTGGTGTGCCCGATGACCCCTCCCACCAGAGCCCGGAACCAGAATCGCAACGCTCCTCGGATAGAGGCTGCCCGAAGTTCCGGTTCCCCTCGGGGATCGGCACCGCCCAAAAAAAGTGGCGTCACCGTTTCTATCTTAAGGGTGACCTCTCCCCCCATCCCTTCGTCTCCCCACAGTCCACGCCTTCCCGAATAATGGAACGCCAATAATGTTAAATATTTTATCGCTCATCCAGAGGTTTGTCAAGTGTTAAGGGTCCTTTCGCCGCTCCGACCCTCTCTGGGGGACCTTTCTGGGTCCTTGGCTCCGGGGGCAGGACTCGAACCTGCAACCTACGGGTTAACAGCCCGCCGCTCTTCCTGTTGAGCTACCCCGGACTGTCCTTTTAATTATAGCGCAGGATCGTTTCCAGGGTCTTGACAAGGTTCTCGGCAAGAGACATAATAAAGGAAGGAACAGGTGCTCAGCGGAATGGTTGGGGCTGACCAGAAGGACAGTTTGGTGGCAGGGCAAGTTGCCCCAGCGTTCTTTGTTGCCTTCTTTGCTTTTTATTTCTGGCGCCGGTAACCGGCGCCAGGTCCCCCTGAAAGCACTGCTGCTGGTCCCCTTAGTTACCAAAAAAAATCTCTTGAGGAGGTGTGCGGAAGAGATGATCGTTGTCTTGGGAAAAGGAGCCACAGACGAGCAAATTCGGGAGGTTTGTCAACGGCTGGAGGCGGTGGGGTATCAATCGGCAGTTTGGAGGGGGGTCCAGAGGACCGTGATCGGCGCCATCGGAATCATTGACGAGCAGGTGAAAGACCGGCTGATAGAGCAACTGGAAAGCCTTCCCTTCGTTGAGTCGGCGATCCGGATTCTTCGCCCCTACAAATTGGTCTCTCGGGAATGGAAAGAGGATTCTTCGGAGGTAACGGTAAACGGCAAGCAGATTGGTTCGGAATACTTCGTCGTGATGGCAGGACCGTGCGCTGTTGAGTCACGGGAGCAACTGTTGCGGGCAGCGAGAGGGGTCAAGGCAGCAGGTGCGGACCTGCTGCGGGGTGGTGCCTTCAAGCCTCGGACGTCGCCCCACACCTTTCAGGGTCTGGGCAAGGAAGGTCTGATCCTTCTCAAGGAAGTCTCGGAGGAGACGGGTCTTCCGGTCATCACCGAACTGATGGATGCTCGGGACCTGGAGGATGTGATGGAAGTCGCCGCCATCATCCAGATTGGCGCCCGAAATATGCAGAATTACACCCTGTTAAGGGCGGTCGGGCAGGTGCGCAAGCCCGTCCTGCTGAAGAGGGGTCTTTCGGCGACCATTGAAGAGTGGCTCCAAGCCGCCGAATACATTTGCATTGGAGGCAACGATCAGGTCATCCTGTGCGAGAGGGGAATCCGGACTTTTGAGACCTACACCCGCAACACATTGGACCTGTCCGCAGTGGTGGCGGCGAAAAAGTTGAGCCACCTTCCGGTCGTCGTGGATCCGAGCCATGGGACGGGCAAGTGGGATATGGTCATCCCGATGTCCTTGGCAGCCGCCGCCTGCGGTGCGGACGGTCTCTTGGTGGAGGTCCATCCGGACCCCGCTAATGCGGTTTCCGATGGCGCCCAGTCACTGACCCTGGAGCGGTTTGCGGAACTGATGCAGCGGCTCCAACCGGTCCTGCAGGCGGTCGGTCGGAAACTGTATCAGTCGCCCGAAAAGACCCTTTCCCCTGCCCCCGTTGCGGAGCCATAGTTCGGCGCCACACTTCTTCTCGGTGGTTCCGTTGAGAGGTTGGATGGGGCTGCTGATCGGGTTCTTGTGTCTCACTGCCCTTGGTCTCATCCAGCCTTTTGAAGAGGATTTCTCCCGCTACCCGAACGGCAGCGAGGGCGAGCCCGACTGGCAGTTGACCCAGATCGGTTTTGAAGTCCGAGACGGTCGGTTTGTCTTTTCGGGGAGGACTCAGCGGGTCTATGCCGTATGGGTTAAGGTGCCGCCCGCTCGCCGGATGACCCTGACCGCAAGGGTGACCCTTCGCCGGGCTCTCAACGCGGACTGGAAGATCGCCGGCATTGGCGTTTTTCAAGATCCGTCCAACTACTGGCACCTGGCTTTGGTAGAAGCACCGGAAAGGGAAGGACGCCGCCGCTTTTTTGAATTGGCGGAAATGATGGACGGCGTTTGGCTCGCTCACGGCGGTCCTGACCCGCTCACAACGGTGGAGGAATGGACAACAGCGCAATGGGAATATGACACTCCCTACACCCTCCGAATCGTCTTGGATCCGGATCGGATTATGGGCGAAGTGCGCGCCCCAGACGGGATGACCCTCTACCGGTGTATTCGGCTGTTGGACAAAAAAGCCGTCACCTGGGGACGACCGATGCTGGACGGTTACGGTTTTGTCGCCGAGTTTGATGATGTGACGGCAAGGGTGGTGTCCACAGTGACCGAACAAGAGGTAGTTGGTAAAACCTATCCTCCGTTCCAATGGAAAAGGTTAGCGGGTGCGCCGAAAAAGGTGAAAGGAACCGGTTTCTTTAGTGTCCGTTTGATCCAGGGCATCTGGTGGCTGATCGATCCCTCGGGCACGCCTACCCTGAGCATTGGGACCGATCACTGTAATTACTATGTCCACTGGTGTGAGAAACTGGGCTACGCTCCCTATCATCGGGTGGTCAGTAAGAAGTATGGGTCGGAGGAAAAATGGGCGGAGGAAGCGGTCCGGCGCCTTCTGTCTTGGAACTTTAATGTTTTGGGTGCCAACAATTCCGTCAAGGCACGCTACAAAGGACTTGCCCACACCGAATTTATCTCCTTCGGTGCAGCCTTCGCCGATCAGTCGGATATCGTCCCCAAGGTCCACTGGACGGGTTTTCCCGATGTCTTTGACCCGCTGTTTGAAAAGTTCTGCGACCGACTGTCCAAAGAGCGATGTGCCCCCCATCGGGATGATCCGTGGCTATTGGGTTACTTCTTAGACAACGAACTGGAGTGGTGGGGTAAGTCGGGGAGACCTTGGGGCATAGCCGAAGAAGCCTGGAAAAAGACTCCCGATCGTCCTTGTAAAAAAGCCCTTCTTGCGACCCTAAAGCGATTTTACAACAACCGACTCTCTTCCCTCAACAGGGACTTTAATACTACCTTTCAGGAGTGGAACGATGTGCTTCAGTCCCAGACACCCCCAACACCCCAGACGGAGCGGGGTCGGAAAGCCTTGATGGAGTTTGTGGCAGAAGCAGCCGAGCGCTACTTTCGGATCACCAGCCAAGCCATTAAGCGCTACGATCCGAACCATTTGAATCTGGGCTGTCGGTTCGCTTGGGATGCCCCCGAGCCCGCTTGGATCGCTGCCGGAAAATACTGCGACATCGTTACCCTCAATATGTATCCCCGGGCGGATTTGGAGAAGAATATCGTCGTCGGCGTCACGGACCATTTGAAACGGGTTTATTCTCTTTGCCAACGACCGATCATCGTTACCGAATGGAGTTTTCCCGCCCTGGACGCTGTGGACAGCGAAGGCAGACCCTTGCCGTCTCGCCACGGAGCAGGGATGAGAGTGGATAGCCAAACACAGAAAGCACGGTGTTACGCGCTGTTTCAAAAAACTATCTTCCCTTTGCCCTTTATCGTCGGCTCCCACTATTTTATGTGGGTGGACGAACCGGCTCTAGGAATTTCTTCCACCTTTCCTGAAGATAGTAACTATGGGCTAGTTAGCGAGTCGGACGAACCCTATCGGGAACTGACAGAGATGGCAACGATTATCAATTCTCAGTTGGGTCTCCTCCACTCTGGTGCTGTCGCTGACCTTTCTGTCCAGGTCTCCAAGAGTGTTCTAACCGTTAGCAACAAAGGTCAGAGAGATGCCCAATTCGTCCTCAGGCTCTGGATCAATGGTCGTCCGACAGAGACGACTCGCCGGCTAAAGGCTGGTCACACCACCCCCATCGCCATCCCGTCCCCATCGGCATCGCCAGAAGAAGCCCTTTATGTTTACGCTCAGGTAGACCCCAATGACGAAATTCCCGAAGGGGACGAGTCCAACAACAGTGCTGATTTAGTCCTTCCGCCCCGCCATAAGCCTGCTGACCTGCCCATCCCCGGCACTCGCCTCATCGTGCCCGCTGCGATTGTCAACCCGACGGGGACCAAACTTGTTAACGTGCCGGTCACCTTCCCAATTCCGGCGTCTTTTCCCCCGAAGAAGCCGATCAGTGCTTGGATCCGAGACCAAAACCGATGGACCGCCTTGCCCTGTCAAGCCAACTGGAGCGAGAAAACAGTAACTGTTTTGCTACCATCAATTGCTCCCTACCAGTCCCAGACCCTTTGGCTCGCAACAGCACCACTACCCAAAGAACAAGGTTCGCCGATCCTTTTACAGCAAATAAGCGATCAAGGAATGTTTGTGCTGGACAATGGTGTGTTGCGGCTCATCAAGGAAGAGTCAGACGGCGATGCTTTTGACCGGATCTTTTTCAAAGTGAACGGCACGGAAAAAGAATTGGGTCGGCTTCATCCGCTCCTTTGGCAGGTGCTGTTGGGACAGAACCTTTGGGTGCCGCCGGATAAAGTGGAGAAAATTGAAGTGGTGGAGAAGGGACCGGCACGGTTGGTTTTAGAAATGACTTTTAGCCGAAACGCCAGTGGCAAGGACGTGATCACAGAAGTCGGACCGGGCGGTGTTTTGGCACCCCTACAAGCCACACCCCAACCGTTCCGATGCGCCTTCCGGTTTACCTTCTGGTCGTCCCAACCATTCTTCCTCTCTCAACTTTTGTGGCTGGAAAATACTGGATCCCGACCTTACGAAGTGCCTGCTTATTATCACTACCTACCGTCGCGCATTGGCGGATCGGACGCTGACGACCAGGTTGGGGGACCACAGGTTCCCAATTACTGGCTTCGGGTCGTCACCTGGTTTGATGAGGCGGAGCGGATTCATTTTGGTGTCTTTCCGGTGGAAGAGGACGAGAGGGTGGGACTGACCTTTTGGAAAGACGAAGGCGGTCGTCAGCATCCCGACTGCTCGGTGCGGGTGGGGACGGTGTTATCACCTGGTCAGCGGTGGAGTCACAAACCGGCAGAGCCCACCATCGTCGTTTTCGGCGCACGGGAAACACCTCAAGACAAAAGACCCTGGTCCTCCCTCTACCATCAGGTGCGGGCGTCCCTCAAGGTCCGTGCCGTTGTTTTTGAATAGTTAAAGTAAAGGTGACAACGGGATGATTATAGGATGATGAGAAGAAGGGATTGGTTAAAGAAGTTTCTGTTTGTCTTTAGTGGCTTTGCCCAAAGTCAGAAAGGTGGGCAGGGAGGGAAGAAAAAAGTGACGAAAACGGCTCCATCCCGGTTGCAGGTTTTCCGCCAGCCTGATCATCCGGGTAACGGAAGGTATCTGGTGACGGATCAAGGGCAACCCTTTTTCTATCTTGGCGATACGGCTTGGGAACTCTTTCACCGCCTGACCAGAGAAGAGGCGGAGATGTATCTTAAGGACCGAGCCGAAAAAGGATTTACGGTCATTCAAGCGGTTGTTTTAGCAGAATTTGACGGGCTCAACACACCCAATGCCTACGGGTACCGACCATTGCACCACAACGATCCGACCCAGCCCAACGAGGATTACTTCAAGTTTGTTGATTGGGTCATAGAGAGGGCGGAGGCGCTGGGGCTGACCGTCGGACTGCTACCGACCTGGGGCGATAAGGTGAATAAGAAATGGGGCGTGGGTCCCGAAATATTCACACCCGACAACGCCCGTCCTTATGGGGAATTTCTGGGAAAGCGATACCGGGATCGGTCGGTCATCTGGATTTTGGGAGGGGATCGACCAATTGAATCGGAGACACACTTCCAGATCTGGCAATCAATGGCGGAGGGGTTGAGGAAGGGTGACGATGGCACTCATCTGATCACTTATCATCCGATGGGCGGTCACTCATCGTCCAACTGGTTTCACGACGAACCTTGGCTGGACTTCAATATGATTCAGTCGGGTCATCACGCCCGCCATATTGAAAACTATGAGTTGATTCAAAGGGACTACAACAGAAGTCCTGTCAAACCCTGTATGGATGGGGAGCCCCGCTACGAGGATCATCCGATTAACTGGGACCCCGAGAAGAACGGTTGGTTTTCCGACTACGATGTCCGCCAGGCTGCCTACTGGGCTCTTTTGGCTGGTGCCCACGGTCACACCTACGGCTGTCACGATATCTGGCAGTTCTATGATCCTCCCAAGACCCCTCCCATCAGCCACGCCCGAACTCCCTGGAAAGAGGCTTTAAAACTCCCCGGTGCTGGTCAGATGCAGTTTGTCAAGCGGTTACTCCTGTCCCGACCGGTCCTGCTGCGGGTGCCGGATCAGTCTCTGCTGGCGTCGGACCCCGGTCACGGTCCCCATCACATTCGGGCTGCCCGAGCCGTGGACGGAAGTTACGCCTTTCTCTATCTCCCCACTCCGCGACTGGTGACCGTTCGTCTGAATCTTTTATCGGGTAAAGAAATTCGGGCTTGGTGGTATGACCCCCGAAAGGGCACTGCCTCCTTGATTGGAGAATTCCGGAGGGAAGGTGACCGAACTTTCCATCCGGAAGGCGAAGGGGAAACGGATTGGGTCTTGGTCCTTGACAACAGTGAAAAAGATTTCCCCGCCCCTGGTTCGGTCAACTTCTGACCGAGACCAGAAAGGGGGCACCCGGCAACGCCCTTTTGAGGGACCGTTGCCGGGTGGTTGTCCGTCTCGTGGAAAAGACCGGCTCAGCCGATAATCCGCACCTTCTCGGCTCTGGGTCCGCGAGGGGATGTGGAGATTTCAAACTCCACCCTTTGCCCCTGCCGCAAGGACCGAAAACCCTGACCCTCAATGGCGCTGTAGTGGACAAACACATCGGAGCCGTCGTCACGGGCGATAAAGCCGTAGCCCTTGGTCTCGTTGAACCACTTGACGGTGCCCTGATACTTCGCCATCAACCGGACCTCCCGTCTTAAGAACGCACGCGTGCGGATCAATAACCCTGCGTCCGGCAGGTCCGGCACTGCAAAGGTCACGAACCCGACCGTGCTGCCTCTTTTAACTGTGTCACATCCCTCTGACACCGTCAAGAGGGCTAATAACGGGTTTGGGCTTGGAAGGTCCATATGCTGCCACTTCCCGTTGTGATGCGGGCAGGGTCCTTCTGGTTCTCCCAGGTCAGGTTGAAACGGGTGGACCGGTTCAGATCATATTGGATCCCGAACGCCCATCGGCTAAAGGTGTTCCCCCTCACGCCTCGGTCAGGATCAAAAAGGTCCCTCTTGGCGTAGAGAAGGTACGGCTGTTTGGGAATCTGATAACCGACCAGGGCATACCATCCCTGAACGGAAACACTGGGTCGGGCTGCTGTCCCAAAATCCTTTCCTCGGAGGAATTCGGCGCGGAAGGTGATGCCTTCGGGAGTGGTCAAATTGAGACCGACCACCTGACGATCCCGGTCAAAGTTACGGATATTGGGAGCCGCATCCGTTCCGAAGTTGCGCCTTCCGATCCCGTCCATCATCCCGATCCAGGCTCGTCCCCACTTGCCTTTTTCGCCGAGGGGAGCCGCCACCCGAACCAGCCAGGACTTTCGGGTCGTAAGGCTGTCCAGCGTTTCGGTGGTGAGGGTCCCGCTAAACAACCCCAAGGTCAGTTCGGAACCTCCGTTCATCGACCAGGTGTAGGCGATGCCCCGGTCCCTCTCTCCAGGAAACAGCCGCGTAGAAAGGACAGCGCGCTCGGGGGTCCAGCGGGTCGCGGACGATTCTATTACTTCTTCCAGCAAGGGGACCTTGAAGTGACCGAAAGTAAAGGTCCCGTCACCGATTTGTGTTTCCAGATAAGCGTCTCTCAACTCCAGGTCCCTTCCAGAGGAATCCAACTGCAGACGGTAAAGAGTTCCTCTGATGGGAGTGCCTCGGACATCCAGCCGCACCCGTCGGAGCCGGAAAGTGTCCTTCGCCCGACCCCGAGCCAGACCACCAACTGTGCCCACGTCCGTGGCGAGACTGGTGTTTTTCTCATACCGCATCTGGATGTAGCCGCGAACCGTCAACGGTTCAAATCGCTGGACGACTTTCTGGCTGCTTTTTTGTTCTTTCTGGATCTGAGCCAGTTGCGTCTGCAGTTTATCTAACTGGCTTTTGAGTTTGGCGATCTCCGCCTGAAGGGATTCGACAGTCGGCTGCTCCGCCGAGAATCCCATCGCCGTTCCCAAGAAGATGACCAGCACAGACGGCACGAACAGCCACTTCAGAGACGACCTCTTACTCATTTAACCACTCTCCTCCTCCTTTGTTGGGTTTGTGCTTTTTCGTGTCTTCGCTTTATCATTTGCTGGTGGTAAAGAACGGCAGGGCCCCCTGCCGGGTTCCTTTTTGAGAAGGGACCGCCGAGGGAGGGGGGCGGGGGGCAAAGGCTGGCAGGGGGCGCAAGCCAACGAGGTCCCATCGGTTATTTGCCCTTTTCCTCGGCGGCCAGCAGTGACTCCAAGGAAACACCGACCTGAGCGCCTTTCAGACCGAAGACGGAACCGTAGATTCTCTTGTTAAACCGGTTTCGGGCTAACTGGTAGAGTCGGGGGGTCAGAGGCACATAGCCGACTTCTTTGACCAACTTGGGAGCGGTTCGCAGATAGAAGTGAACGAAGGTCTGAACCGCTGGTCGATCGGCCGACTTGCTGCTGACATAGATGAAGAGGGGTCTCGCCAAGTGATATTGGTTCTTCAGGACCGAGTCAAACGACGGCGCGGACGGCTTGCCATCATTGTGGCAGTTGCACTGAATAGCAACAGCTTTCAGCCGGGTTCTGTTTTCCCAATAGTAAGCGAAACCGAAGTAACCGAGGGCATCGGCATCCCTCATTACGCCCTGAACGAGGACGTTGTCATCCTCGCTGGCGGTGTAGTCGCTCCGGCTCGCCCGTTCCTTGCCGACGATGGCTTCCGTGAAGAAGTCAAAGGTCCCACTGTCCGTTCCTGCTCCATAAAGCCTAAGGGGACGATCGGGAAAACCGGCTCGCACCTGCGACCAGCGGACAATTTTCCCCTTAGCGTCCGGCTCCCAAATCTTTTTCAACTCTTCAACGGTCAGCGACGTGACCCAGTTATTGGACGGATTGACCACCACGCTCAGAGCGTCAAAGGCGACCGGCAGTTCAATGTATTGGATGCCGTTCTCCCGGCACGCCTTGTCCTCTACTTCCCGGATCGGTCGGGACGCATTGGAGATGTCCGTCTCGCCCCGGCTGAACCGTTTGAACCCGCCGCCCGTCCCTGAGATGCCGACGGTGACCTGAATGTCCGGATGGGCTTTGCGAAATTCCTCGGCGACCGCTTCCGTGATCGGAAAGACGGTGCTGGAACCGTCTATCCGGATCATTTCGGCGGAGAGGGCTGCCAGTAGCCCAACGCTCATCAGAAGCCCGATGGCGACGCCGACCAGGATCGGCGACCGCCTCTTACCGCCTCGCAACATCGCTGCACGACCTCCTTTGAGATTTTTTCGGCTGGTTCAGTTTCTACCATTTGGGCTCTTTTTGAGTCATTGACCTTGGTCAAATTTAACCTCTCTTTAATCAGGTCCTCACAGATCGTTAAGACAGCGTTAAAAAGACCCGATCCAGACCAGGGAGTACTCTTAGCGACGCTATACTGAGTTATTTGAGGCTATGAGCAAGAAAGTTCTGTTTCTTTGCACGGGAAACTCGGCGCGCCGTCAGATGGCGGAGGGTCTGGCGAGAGAAATGGGTTGGGACGCCTACAGCGCCGGCACAGAGCCCAAGTCGTCCGTCCATCCCTTTGCCATCGCCGTAATGAAGGAAAAGGGCATTGACATTTCCCATCAGCAACCCAAAACCATTGACTTGGGCTTGGACCGTCAAGGAAAACCACCCTACGAGAGAAAGTTCTTCCTCGGGACAGTTTCAGACCCGCTACGAGATGCTCCGGTGACCTGAGATGAAGCAAAGGACCCTATGGTCGTCAGAGACAGCGGAGCCACAACGACAAAAGCATTTCCAGCGGAAGGAGAAGGTTTTGGGACAGTATTTCACACCAGAGCCTCTGGCTTCCTGGATGGTGACGGTGGCAGCGTCTCAACTGCCGTTCAGAGGCTCCGCCTTAGACCCCGCTTGCGGGGACGGCATCTTCCTCAAGGCTTTCCTTGACCACGGCTTCACGGAAATCTGGGGCGTTGATGTGGATGCCGGAGCCATTTCGGCTTGCAGAAAGGCAGGCATCACGGAGAGTGGCGGTCACCGGATCCGCCTGATACGAGAGAATGCATTGTTCCTTCCTCGCCACCTTCACAACAGATTTGACTTGGTGGCAACCAACCCCCCTTTTTCCGCCAAGTATGGTCGGATCGGCGAACCAACGATCCTGCACCTCTACGCTTTAGGGCGGGGACGAAGAAGCCAAGCGATAGAGGTCCTTTTTTTAGAGTTATGCGTGAGCGCTCTGCGAGACGACGGTATGCTTTGCTTGGTGCTGCCCGAAGGTATTTTTGCCAACCTGCCTCTTAGAAGCGTTCGGGAGTGGCTATGTCACAATGTGACGCCTCTGGCAGTTGTCAGTTTGTCTCGTGCCTTTTTTAATGCGAAAACTTGCGTTCTCTTTGCCCGCAAGGGAAGGTCGTCACCACAGACCACAGTTCTCTTGGCGCACGCCGAAACCGAGAACGACTTGCGCACGATCTCTCAACAGATTGGCGAGGGTTCTGGATTTCGTAAGCCAGTGGCAGACCTCATTGATAATATGTCCCCGATCTATCACTTATTGTCCTCACCGTGGACGTGCTCCTTCCCTCTTATTCCCCTCAGAGAATTGATTAGCGCAATGAGGGGCGGTCGCACAGAATACGGCTCCCGCCGCCAATTTGCTAATTCGGGCATCCCCTTTTTGTCGGCAAAGACCATCACGCCTTACGGTGTTGATGTGCAGCGGGACGGTCGCTTGATAGCCATAAATAGCCCGATGTGCAAACAGCAATGTTATGCTCGCATCGGTGATGTGTTGTTTGTGCGGGTCGGCGTCGGATGTATTGGGAGGGCAGCCGCCATCCTTGATGAAGACGAGCAGGGAATTGCCGACGACTACCTTTATATCCTGCGACTGAAACCCATCCTGCTACCGGAGTTTTTTGCTATCTTTGCCCAAACAGAGGCTTTCCGTCGCCAGATAGATTCTCTTAAGCGGGGAACGGGAACCGTTACTTTACCCCAGCGCTTATTGCGCGAGATTCTTGTTCCTATCCCACCTTTACCAGTCCAAAGACGATTTGCGGTTGCCTATCAACAGATCCACAGGGCTTACAAGAGTGGCCAAGCACAACACGATCAATTATTATCTTTGGTCACCGAATTGGAGCAATTGCTGGACGGTGCGAACGGTGAACCGGCGCATCGTTGAGGTGGGCTGGGATGAAGAGCAGAACCGGCTCATTTGCAAACTGCCGCTGACCACGCCGACTGGGAAGGTTCGGGTAAAGCGCAACGACCAGCCGATTGCGACGCGTCAGATTGCTTTAGAACCCAACGACCTGGTAGAATGGCAGATTGCCTACCGTGACCATTACGGTAACCCAATTGAATTAGGATTGCTTTTGCTGTTAGGATACCAACAAAGCCTTTTCCTGCGAGACGAATTAACCTTATTGCGACAATCGGTTGAGAGACAAGAAGTGTTTTGGGAAGAGGTTGCGTCGGTCACCATTGAAACGACAAGCAACGAGTTTGCGGGCTTTCGGCTATTATGGCGGAAGCACCCTGTCCTAGTTCAGTCCGCAGATGGTGCCTCCGTCAGGATTGAGGTCAGGCATCGCCAGAGAGGGGTCGGGTTTCAAGCGATGGTGTATGTGTTCGTGCCTTTGCGTAATTGTTTGCCTCGTGATCTGGTTGGTCGCCCGGCGCGACCTCGCGAGCAGGCAATCTGGTCACCTCCTGTTTCGCTCATAGTAACCCTCGTCAGGGCTTTTGCTATCGGATCCCGCTCTCATAAAAATGATATGGTGACCCTTTTAACGGGTATCCTGGACGAGTTCTCTTGATTTTAATAAAAGAGCGTTCGCGCAGACATAGGGATGGTCGTGAAGCGCACGAGACTTTGATCGGCAGTGCCCAGAAACGGTAAAATTTATGGGAGCAAGTAAGGAGGGCTGCCGACGACCATAATGAAGGTGCTGTTTCTTTGCACGGGAAACTCGGCGCGCAGTCAGATGGCGGAGGGTCTGGCGAGAGAAATGGGTTGGGACGCCTACAGCGCCGGCACAGAGCCCAAGTCGTCCGTCCATCCCTTCGCCATCGCCGTAATGAAGGAAAAGGGCATTGACATTTCCCATCAGCAACCCAAAACCATTGATTTAAACCTTGCCAATTCGGTGGACTTGATCGTCACCGTCTGCGATCAGGCACAAGAAGCCTGCGTCCATCTTCCCCTCAAAGTCCCCACCCTTCATTGGAGCCTTCCGGACCCGGCGGCTTTTGTCGGCGACGACGAGTCCAAAATCCAGTTCTTTCGTCAAGTCCGCGATGACCTGGAGCGGCGGATTCGGGAACTGCCCCAACACCTTTGATCGCCCGGAGGGACCTGAAGATGACTACCAGTCCCCGGACCATCTTGCTGGTGGAGGATGAGGCACCCTTAGCGGCTGCCGTGGAATATGCCTTAAAGAAAGAGGGCTTTTTTGTCAAGACCGTCCACAACGGTCAAGAAGCACTGCGCCTCGCCTTGAAACAATCCTTTGACCTTATCATCCTGGACTTGATGCTTCCGGGGCTGGACGGATGGCAGGTCTGCCGAGCCGTTCGGGCAAAAAGCGCCATCCCGATCTTAATTTTGACCGCACGAGGGGAAGAGGACGACCGAGTTTTGGGCTTTGAACTGGGTGCCGACGATTATGTGGTCAAGCCCTTTTCCATAAAAGAGTTGATCGCTCGGATCCGAGCCATCCTTCGCCGGTCCGCTGCCTCTGATGAAGGGACAACCAGCGACGCCGTTATCAAAGTGGGCAACTTGACTCTTGATCCCCGCGAATGGACCGCTTTCCTCAACGATCGCCCCCTTGCCCTCACCCCAAGGGAGTTTGCTCTCTTGCACACCCTGGTCCTCAATGTGGGAAAGGTCCTTTCCCGTCAATACCTTCTGGAACGGGTCTGGGGGCATCACGAGTTCATTGATCAAAGGACCGTTGACGTGCACATTCGTTGGCTCCGGGAAAAAATTGAGGAAAACCCATCCGAGCCCACCCGCATCGTCACGGTCAGGGGAATCGGTTACAAGTTCGTCGGTTAGCCGATGGAAACTTCTTCCAGTATCGTCTTGGAGGACCTGCCCGCTCTTCTCATTGCCGCCGCCGTCTTTTCCTTTGCCTTCATACTTCTCCGCATCCTCCGCCGGCGAGGGAATCGGACCCTTGCGGACAGCCAACAAGGGTCCTCAGAGAGGAAAGGAATCCCTCCCGATCATCCCTTGCCGTTTGCCATCTCGTCTCCTCTTCTCACAACGGTCCTAAACGGTCTGGAGGAAGGCGTGATGGTCCTGGACCGAGCGGGGACAATCCTCTTTGCGAACGATCGGGCAGGGGAGATTTTATCCCTTCCTTCTGCCTCCATCGGTCGTCGCCTCGGGCACCTTTCCGTTCCCTTTGAGATTCTGGATTTAGTGAAGAGGGTTTTTGAGACGGATCAAAGCGAGACGCGGGAATTTGCTTTCTACTATCCCGAGGAAAGGTTTCTCAAAGTGAGCGCCCAGACCCTCCCGATGACCGGCAAGGAAAAGACTTGTCTTCTCATCGTCACCGACCGGACCCAATGGAAGACAATGGAGAAAATTCATAAAGACCTGATCACCCACATCAGTCACGAGGTCAAGACACCGGTCAGTGCCATCGCCGCCCTTTCAGAAGCCCTAATGATGGGTGCTGCAGAAGATCCCGAGTTGAGGGATCGGTTTCTTAAGTCTCTTTGCGAGGAAGCCAATCGCCTGTCCCGGTTGATGGAAAGTCTCTTGGAACTGGTCCGTTTGGACAGAGGAGTCGTCCTCTCCGAGAAAACCCGGCTTTCCCTAAGGGAATTGGCGCAAGAAGTCCTTTCTTCCTTTGCTGCCGCTGCGCAGGCAAAGGGGCTTCACTTGCTCAACGAGGTGCCCGCAGACCTGACCGTTGAAACCCATCAAGCGGCGCTCTTTCAGATTCTCCGCAACCTGATGGACAATGCGGTCAAGTTCACCCATCAGGGATACGTTCGCCTTTTTGCAGGACGAGATCCTCGGTCGCCCTTTGTCTTCATCTGCGTGGAAGACACGGGCATCGGCATCCCACCCGAGGATCACGAAAGGATCTTCCATCGCTTTTACCAAGGGGACCGATCCCGTTCAGGGACCGAGCGGGGGTTTGGGTTGGGGCTGAGCATCGCCAAAGAATGGGCAGAACGGCTGGGCGGACGGATCACCGTCACCAGTCAGCCCGGCCAAGGCAGTTGCTTTACCGTTTTTCTTCCCGCAGCAACGAACGAGGAGCGGGACCAATCCCACAGCCCACCTCCTGCCCCCGCAACCGTTACCCCAACGCAGACGGAAACCTTTTAATCTCCGAGACCAGCAGCCCAGCGCCCTATGCAGCCCTTTGTAGGGGTAAGGGTATCGCTCCTCGACAAAGAGAATAGAAGAAATCCCGATCCTCCGTTCTGCCGTTTTTTTGCCAAATTGTAAAAGGATGGTCAAAGAGGACTTAGAAAAAGGGGCGGGAGAACAAGGGCTTTCTTCCTACCGTCTCATTAGAAGTCTTCTGATCGGTCTTCTTTTGTCGGTTCCCAACGCTTATTGGGTAATGCAGGTGGAAGGGATCTGGTTTGTGGGCGAGCCGACCTGCATCTCTTTCTTTTCCAATGTCGGGTTCACTCTGGTCCTCCTTTCCCTTCTGAACCTGTTGTGGGCGAAGGTGATGCCGTCGGCTGCCCTGCAGGAGTCGGAACTGGTCCTCATCACCGTTTTATTGTCCCTTTGCTCGTCGTTGGCAGGTCACGACTGCTGGCAGTTAGGCATTCCCCCGTTGGCGATGGTCTACTGGTATGGGCTTCAGCAGCCCGCCCTGCGCTGGAAAGAGACCTTTTTGGACTATGTGCCCCAATGGCTTATCGTCACCGATATGACCGCCTTGAGAGACTTCTTTTATGGTCACACGACCTTCTACCGCTGGCACATCATCTCTGCCTGGCTTTTGCCCATTTTCTGGTGGACCCTCTTTGCTGTCGCCCTGGGCGCCGTCTACACCTGCCTCATTCTCCTTTTCCGCAAAAGATGGGTCGTGGACGAGCGACTGGCTTACCCGCTGATCCAGATTCCCCTGACCCTGATCGACCGGTTCCGGCTGCTTTCGCTAACGAGCAGTCCATTTTTCTGGTGGGGCGCTGGCATCGCTGCCTTTATTGACATTTTGAACGGTCTCAACGGTCTCTACCCGATCGTCCCCAAGATTCCCGTCCAGCACGCGGACCCACCCCTCCGGCTGGAAAGGTTCCTGACCCACCGACCTTGGTCCGCCGCTGCTCCCCCCTTCTTCAGTTTCCCCCTTTATCCGTTTATGATCGGTCTAGGCTATTTGATGCCCATTGACGCCAGTTTTAGCGTCTGGTTCTTCTATCTTTTTAGAAAAGCACTGTTAGTGTTTACCGACTGGCTGGGCTATTTGGGAGGACTTGGTTTCTTGACTTCCGGACCGCCTTACCTGGTCCAGCAAACCTATGGCGCCTGGCTCGCTCTCGCCCTCCAAGCCATTTGGACAGCACGGTCCCATCTGAAATCTTTTTTATCTTGTCCCCCTGACCGTCTGTCGCCTTCCTCAGAGCCTTTCAACCCCAGGTTTCTTTTCGCACTCCTTTTCCTTTCTTTCTCCTTTCTCGTTCTCTTCACCTACCGGGGTGGGATGAGGTTATCCGTCGCACTCCTTTACTTTGGTGTGTTTTTTCTTTGGTCCCTTGCCATCGCCAAATGCCGG
Organism: Candidatus Caldisaccharidevorator malaysiensis; assembly: GCA_025057575.1. Taxonomy (GTDB): domain Bacteria; phylum Armatimonadota; class Fervidibacteria; order Fervidibacterales; family Fervidibacteraceae; genus Caldisaccharidevorator; species Caldisaccharidevorator malaysiensis. The sequence goes on along the minus strand of JANXBO010000029.1, from coordinate 7,273 downwards.
GCTTCTTTGGGACCGCCCGCTCACGAAATGGTCGGGCTGAACTCTGCCTTCTTTATCGCCCACACCATCGGAATGTCCCGGCTGAGGATCCAGGACAAGGTGATGATGCCCTTTTTCTGGTGGTTTAACGGGCGAGGTCATCGGACCCACCAGATGCCCATCATTCTGGAAGGGTTTAAGATGGCACAAGTCTGCCGATTGGACCCTCGCTGCCTTTCTTGGGTCCTGATTTTTGGTATGGGGATCGGAACGATTTTCGCCTTCTGGTCAGCCCTTCATCCTCTCTATCAGGTTGGCGGACACGGTAATCCCTTAGTTGATCATAACTGGGGTCAGTTGAACACTCTGCGCGCCTGGATTGACAGCCCCGAGCCCGTTGATGTCGTCGGTGTTCTCTTTATCTTCGTCGGCATCGCGGTCACCTTTTTCCTGGATCAGATGAAAAGTTATCTGTGGTGGTTCCCCTTTCACCCTGCCGGTTATGCCCTTTCCTTAACTTTTGGCGTTGACTATTTCTGGTCCTGTCTACTAATCGCCAGCCTTATCAAGTTCCTGGTCCTTCGCTATGGAGGGCAGCGCGCCTTTCAAAGGACCGTTCCTTTTATGATGGGTCTGGTTTTAGGTGAATACACCGTCGGCGCTTTTTGGAGCGCCCTCAGCGTCGCCCTGCAAAGACCGATCTACGACATCTATATCCGAGTTGTTGTGTAACCGTTATCATCACGACAAAATTGATGAGAGCCGGTTGTCAACAGTTGGAGGGTTGTTTTGCGATGCTTATGGCTTGGAAGGATCAAAACTCTCTAAGGCGCCTCTGTTGGTTGTTCCTTGCCTTTTTTCTTCTGAATTTCGTGATGCTCCGCCTCAGTGGGACAAAACCGGAGGAGGTTAGGGAAGTGTCCGACACACCCTCTGTTCGTTTCAAGGACGGCACCGCCGTTGTCGTCCAAGATCCCGCAATGGGGAATGTGAAATTGGCAACCTGGTTTGCTCAGATCCTCCCGACTGCTGGCTACACCGTTACGATCGCTAACCTGGACCATTTGACCGATAAGAAATGGTGGGACACAACCAGACCAGAAGTGGTCGTTTTGCCCAACGGTCGTCGCCTGCCGGTCGCTTCAGCAACTTACCTGGTGGATCACCTGCGCAACAGAGGTCGCCTGATCGTTTTCGGAGTTCCCCTTTTTGAAGAAGCCCTTTACAAGATCACGCAACCGACAACTCGCTGGAAAACAGCCCGCGAAATAGAGTCCGAAAGGCGAAGCCGCCGACCCCAATTTTTTCTTTTCCCCAATGTAAAGGAAGCCGAATTAGCCCACTGGCGTTATTTTGCCAGTCATCCTGATGCTCTCGGTTCCTGGAAATTAGAGCCCGTCAAAGGATCCGGTGCGGAAAACATACCCCCACCGGCTCGCACTGCCTTTCGCGCTGATGTCCTTCTAAAGGGATGGGGTGTGTTTTCCCGTTCGTTCACCGAAACTCCCTTTCCCCCACATCACACTCTGACCATTTTTTGGGCAAAAGCGACACAATCGGTCCGCTACCTAATGGTGGAGTGGAGGGAAAAGGACGGCAGCCGTTGGTTCGCCCATATCCCCGTTTCGGAACAATGGCGCCTCGTGGTGCTCACACCAGAAGATTTCCAGTTCCGACCGGACAGCCCAACAAGGGGAAAACGCGGTCAGCCTGGCGACTCCCTTCGCCTTTCCGATGTGGAGGGTTTAGTTTTTGGTCTGGAGTGGGTGACGGAGCCCGGTTTCCACACCTTCTGGGTTGCCGGCATTGGAACGGCTCCCGATCCCTATCACGGAATCTTAAAGCCCTTCACACCGCCTGTCATTGAGGGTTTATCCCCCAATTATAAATTGTACCCAGTAAACGATATTTGGGCTGACCAAAAACATTTTGAATTGGGACCGATCGGTTGGCCACGCCTTGCCAGCACTGTTGCCTCCACTTGGATCAAACCGAAAAACCCTGTCCCCGCCGTCTGCATCATCCCCCGATATTGGGATTCCCTGTTTGTTGATAGAAACAGGAGGATGGTTTCCCTCACGGGTCATCCTTCCAACATTTGGATGTGGGTAATGATCAGCGACGATTCACATTTTCCGACCACTTGGTGGCTGGTCATCGGCTTGACCGAAGAAACCTTTTGGATGTTAAACAAGGATATTTTCGCCAATGCTTTTCAATCGCTCCTCCCTCAACTTCGCTCTGGCGTTTTTTTCTTGTCAGGTGGTCCTGAAGAGTTCACCTATCCGGTCGGGACCAACATTCGCGCCGGTGCTGTTATCGTTAACACAACCAGCGAAGACAAACTGGTGCACATAAGTTTTACCGCAGAGACTGATCCTCAAAAAGGACTCCCTCCGGCTCATCACCAATCAACAGGCAGCAACATAACCGTCAAGAAATTCTCTCGGTTCGTTCTGCATCCCATAGAAATGACCCTACCCTCCGGTGATTACCATTTGTCGGTAAACCTAAGACCGGCACGCCCAGAACATCCGATTGGTTTTGATTATTTAGGCGCTTCCGTCACTGTTAAAGAACCAAGTGCACCCAAGAGCGATGATCGGATCACCGTGCAGGACGGTCATTTTGTCTTCAAAGGAAAACGCTGGTTTGCTTTTGGTGTCAATTACTGGCCTCGTTCTGTAGCGGGTCAGGAACCATCTGAATACTGGGTCCATTGGCTGGATCCCGCTAACTATGAGCCGACGACGGTCACGCAAGACCTCGTCCTGCTCCGCAGCATCGGGTTTAATTGTGTGAGCGTTCAGTATACAAACCCCCGACAAAGCAAAGCCCTTCGGGATTTCTTACAAAGATGCGCGACCTATGATATCAAGGTAAATCTTTTCATTGCCGGTGCCCATCCCCTTTACTTTCAGCCTGATTTGGTTCGGCAACTGATTGAGGCTGCTGACCTACCCAACCAACCCGCCCTTTTTGCTTACGACATTGCTTGGGAACCCCGATGGGGCAATTACGAGGAGCGCCGGCGTCACGACAGTCAATGGAGGGAATGGATTGGTGAAAACTACGGTAGTGTGACAGCAGCCGAGTCCGATTGGTCCTATCAATTGCCGAGGGACAAGGATGGTCAGCCAACCGTTCCTAAAGATGAACATCTTACTCAAGATGGACCCTGGCGTGTGATGACCGCTGCCTACCGACGGTTCCTGGACGATTTCATCAGCCGACAATACCGAAGGGTGTGTCAGTTTATCCGAAGGTTAGACCCCCACCATTTGATCGGCGCCCGCACCGGTTATGGAGGGGGACCCTTCGGTGCCGAAGCCGCCATTCCCTTTGACCTGACGGCAGGTGCCAAGCATCTGGACTTTATCTCCCCCGAAGGCTGGAATCTGGCGTGGCACGGAATGCAGAGCAAAGACGAATTTGAGAGAGCCACCTTCATCCCCGCTTATGCCCGTTGGGCAGGCAAAGGCAAACCCGTTCTCTTCGCCGAATTCGGTCTCACTCTCCGGATCGGTCCCTTTTCCCTTGATTGGTATCAGGATCACGACCGCCTCAATGCTCAAGCCCAACTCTACCAAGCAATGTATGAACTCGTGAAAAAGACTGACTGCGACGGTGCTCTCGCCTGGTGGTTTCCCGGAGGCTACCGCATAGATGAGAAGAGTGATTTCGGTATTGTAGATCCCAGTGGACGCCTTCGCCCCGCTGCCCTTGTCGCCCAAAAGTGGTCGCCCACCTTCCTCGCCTTACCCTTAAACCCACCGGTGCAGGCGGAGGAGATCATCATAGACCGGGAAGAGAATGCGAGAGGTCCGATGGCTTTATACCTGAAGTGGGGCAGTGCGGCTGCTGAAATCGCTCGCCAAAAGAAGCGCTTGATCGTCAAAACCCGTGCTTCCGGTCTAACTTCCGATCATTACATTGACCTCGCCATCGGCAACACACCCTGGCAACCCGGCAAACCTCCTAAGTTTGTGAACGGAGAGATCAACTTTGTGCGAATCTCCTACGATGGTAAAAACTGGCAGGAGGTGCAGAGAGACGAAACCGTCTTGAAACCGCCGCCAAACGGTTCAACTTATGCTTACCTTCAAATTCAAGTCGGCAACACCGGTGAAGTGACTTGGCTCCCACCATCCCAATGCAAAGACCCAGAAAGAGGCATTCAACTGATGGTGGAATGGGGCTCGGAAAGATTCTTGATTCCCATCACCGAACCCGTTGCGCCTTTTGAGGATTTAAATGTGACCACACCACCGATGCCCCTGAGCAGTATCCAAGAGGGTGCTATTCCCCTGCACCTGCGGCTCACCTGGCGGCGGGCTGGGTTTGGCGAACGATTCAAGACTCGCCTCAAGTTTTCGGGTTCCTGATTGCTGTTCCGACCAGCATCGCTGACGGTGATTGCTGTTACTGTTTCGCTTAATAGAGGGTGGCGACGGTGCACACTTGCCCTGTCCTCATACCTTTAGGCATCGCTGCCCTCTTTTTTTGGATACGATTGACTAGTTCGGGAGTGAGTGCGACTCGGGCGTTATTCTTTACCACTGCCCTTTTCGCCGGAATCGCATCGGGTCTCTATCTAATGGAACTTGCCTATTACACCAGATCGGCACAACCAATTTGGTCCGCAACCTCTTTTATCGCCGGCATCAGTCTCGTTGCCGGATCCTGGTGGTCCATTTACCGAACCCTGCGACAAAGGACGCCGACATTTACTAATTACGATAAAAGTCACAATGATTGCTCTAATCCTTCAAAAGATTCCTTACAAACCGCAGACCCGAACATTGAAAGCAGAGACAATCCTCAATGAGTCATCCTAAAGCATTTCTACGGTCGGAATTTCAAGGATTCCTTTTTCTTCCAGGGATACCACTTGATGTGACCATCAACAAAGCCGGTATTGTTACCACCAAAGTGCACGCCGCCGACGATCCAAGATTCCCCAAAATCAGAGGGGTTAGAACCACCAAGATTGGACTCAAAAAGTTGAACGGTGTCTGCGGGATGAGTTATTAGATTGAAATTCATTCCGCTAAGCCTTCGGTTAAAAGCATAACCCCTTTTCAAATAGGTCCGGGACGGGCAGATATGAGGCTCCTCGGACCTTAGGTAGGGCGCCAGCCGATCCGCCCAGGTTGGTGCCAGCGGTAGCCGGTCGTCCCAGTCTTGGGTATACATTACCACCGCCAGGCTAAGGGTTCTTAAATGGGTCTGGCAGAGCGCTTGGTCTGCCTTGGCTTTCGCGTCCGTTTGAACCTGTGCCCCCACCTCACTAATTGCCTTCAGACCATCTTTCCAAGCCCAGTTTCTCAACTGCAGGGTCATCGCAGACCAGTTTCCGTTTGGATCCAAATCCATCCACGCCTCCAGCACTGCTTCTTCCAATTTCATTTGCCGAAGTTGGGAAATCAGTGCCCTCTCAGAAGGAGGGAAAAACTGCGCTTCTCTCTCCTTTTCAATCTTTTTCAAAAGAGATGGCAACCATTGAAAATGAGCGACGAGACCAAAAAGAGTGTGACGAAGCGGTGTAGCGAGACGCTTTCCTCGTTCACCCGTCACCTCCTTCAGCCACTCTGGATGGGACGCAACGATGAGCCATTGACCCCTCGCTGTCCAACATAGCAAAACAGAAAATGTGGGATCAACTTGTTGCGACGCTGGAACGAAAAAGACACCATCTTGCATCTCTACCTTGTCACCTGTCTTCTCTTCAACAAACCGGGACAATGTTTGGGCTGCCTCTGCTGCCGCCTTTTCATCAGAAGTTTGTCCCATAATCAGGAAACCAAACCCTAACTTTTCCCCCCACAGGAGAGCAACACCCATTTCCCGTGTCATTCTTTCCATCACACTGATCAGATCCTTCATTTCGCCGACTGCTTCGTCCCAACCTCTCTTTTCCTCTGCCGTTGGTAGCATCGCCCTTATGGAATCCCGCGCCCACCGCCACCACTGTGCTAAACTTGAAAAATAGATCGCCCCGACTGCTTCGTCGGGGAGAAGATTGAAAATTTCTCCCGTTACTGGAGCAAAATTTTTCGCCGCCTCCTGCCAGCGGCGACGCAGGCGGTCTGACGCCGCTACGCTGATTGTTTTCATTCCTATACTTCTTTCCTCCACCGTCAGTGCAATAGCGCTGATCGTCTCTGCATATTCCGAAAACAAGGCGCTAAGAGGCGCCCTTTGCCCAAGTCCGTTTATTTCTTCACCCAACGATTGCGTCACCATTTTCGTGTCCATCACAACAGTGACCAAAGGTTTTTTAGGAAGTTGGGACTTGGCAATCATCCATTCCTTTCGTTCTCGCACGGAGAATTTTCTTCCCTGCCATACATCAATCACCTTCTCTATCGCACCCTTTCCAACACCCACCACTGCATAAGTCTTCAGGAGACCCAACCCGACGGGCAGATCACCCTCTAAGACCGCCCTTTGAATCTTTACCCCTTGATAGATGTCCTCCTTCCAATCTATCAAATAGGTTCCTTTCGCCTTCACCTTGTCAGCGCATTTTTGAAACTCCTCCCAATTGCGCACCTCCAGCACGAGGGCTACCCCATCCTCGTTTGTCTGATCGGATTTGAGAGCAACCACACCCACCTGCCCCACCCACGGGGCGATGTCTTTTTCCAACGAAATACCCGTCCCCTTCTCCAGTTCATCAAGAACATTCGCAAAAAACTGTCCCCCAGTCATTTCCCTGACAATCTCCAGACCCCTGATACCATCGGCAATGACGAATACCGGTGCCTCCGATGGCAACAACCGGTCAATGAGAATCAACCTTCGTGAACGCCAAATGGAAAAAACGATGGCGAACACACTAACGACCACAACAAAAAATGCCAAAAGCCAGACTATCGGAGGCAGTGCGCGCTTGGTCCGTTGCCCTTGGGGATCAGCGGTCAGTGCCGCACCACACCCTTGGCACAGGAGCGATCCTTCGGGGTTTTCCGTCCCGCAGTGACGGCATCTCATCCTGATCACCTCGCCTCGCCGTGACTTCTTGAATCAGTATAAAACAAGGCTGCCCTTTTTGCTCCCTTTCGTCGTTCTTAAAACAAATCACAGAGGACCAACGGATGACAAACTTTTGCCCTGTGCTTGTCTTTTCGGGCTGTTTGCCGTTTGCTTCGCTTCCGTCACGAGAAATGGGGAACGGTGAACGAAACAGCCGAACAAGGCACGCATTGGAAAGGAGGGATCACGAGAATGGAAGCCATAACGGCTTTGATTGCGCTGACGGCTATGGAGGTCGTCCTCGGAATTGACAATC
>JANXBO010000028.1:266-33947 GCA_025057575.1 Candidatus Caldisaccharidevorator malaysiensis | reverse complement strand
AGGTGCCGGCATTCGTTCGGGGGTCAGTTCTACTTCGGTCGGTCTCGCCACTATCCTCCAAAAGATCAAGCCAGCGATCAAGACGATCAGGACCACGACAGTAAGGAAGAGCGGCACAGGGATTTCCCTTCTCATTTTTTCTACCCCCTTTTCTACGAACTCAGCGCACTTACTGACGGCAACGGGGTAAGGGATCAGTGAGTTTGTCGTCTTGGACCGTAAACTCGTTGGGGCAGGCAGTTCCCCAGCGCATTGCCTTTGCGTGACCATCGGAAAAGGTCACATTGGTATGGCGGGTGAAGGGAGCCAGGCGGTCGGCATCGTTTATGGACCAAGTCTCGTCCCACCAGGCAGCCGTGCTGACATTGTAAACCACGGTAGTGAAGCCACAAATGAAATCGCCATTGTCGCCGACGATGTCAAAGTGGCTGGGATGCCAGGCGTCCAGATTGATCCCGTTGAGAATGATCCGGGTCTCCGACGGGCGGGAAACCTCTGCCAGGGAACCGGTTCCCGGTTTCTCTCTAAAGAACATACCGTAGTGGCGGCGCTGGGGGCAACCGCCGCCGGGATCATCCAGAAAGGCAGAGTTGCTGCACCTCCAATGAGGGGGGAGCCAGCAGGCGCCGTTGACGGCTTGATAGGACACAGGAAGGACCCAGCGTCCATCCCGTTGCTCCGCAACGGGAGCCATTGCCGGACCGTTGAACCAGTTGAAAACGGTCTCGGTATACAGGAGGGCGAACTGGGGAGACCGGAAGATCTGCGCATTGCGGACATAGTCGTAGATCAGACGCGGCCACCAGACCGCCGTCCCTGGAACTCCGGGGCGCACATCAATGGCGATCGGCACCCAGAACTCATCATAGTCTTGGAGATACATCTGGACAGCAGAACCCATCTGCCGAAGGTTGCTCAAATCGCTGGCTTGCCGGGCTTTCGTCCTCGCCTGGCTGAAAACGGGAAACAGAATGCCAGCCAGTATCGCAATGATAGCGATGACGACCAGCAATTCAATCAGGGTGAAACCTCTGAACCCTTTGGTCCTCATTTCGGAACCCTCCTTCATCATTGGTCTGTCAGACCTCTTGAATGGCTATTAAAGGGAAGTGCTCAACGGGCATAGTTTTTTAACCCCTGTCAGTCGTGCCGTGAATCCTCAGAAGGACGGGCTAAACAAAAAACCGTCTTTGTCCTCCCAGGGGAACAGGATTCCCCACCGATGCCAGAGGTTTTCCCAGTCGTGGTAAGAGGCGGCTCCCTCCCAAGCGGCAAGAAAATCCTTAACCGTTGTGCCCGCCAGAGCGATTCGCACCCCGTCACCATAGGCTGAATAGGTCATAAACAGACGGTCACCGATGAGAGTGATCCGGGGGTCCTCGGTACCGCCCACCTCCCGAGGCGACTGATAGAGTTGCATTTGGAGTTCTCTTCTTTTGTTGGCGTCGGACGGCATTTCAAAGGGCTCCTTCGGTCCAAAAATCGGAAAGGGCAGGCGACCGTCTATCTGCAAACCGTCCCTGGTCCAGGCGAGCCCGATTCGGGAGACGCCATCCTCCCCCAGCGCCCGGTAAAGGATAAAGGTCGTTCCATTTAGCCGAAAGGCACCCGCATTGTAGACCAGCCTCTCCCAGGCGATCAGCCCTTGTCGGGTATGCAGCAGAGCCTCTTGTCGCGGGAGCAGGATCGGGTTTCCGGAAACTCGTCGTAACTTCCCCGACGGCTGAACAAGGTCTGAAACGGTCCCGACGGCAGCGCACAGGACCTGATCCGCTGCCCCGTAGTAGACGATCACCTCATCGTTATCGTCAAGGGTTTCTAAGGAGTCTTTCTCCTTTGGAACTGCTCCACAAGTGAAAACCACATTGGGAACCCAGCCCTGTTTCTGGAAAAAGGCTTCGTCAGGACCCTCGTCCTCTCCGCCGGGTTCCAGGATCGGATTCGGTGACCGATAGACGATGTGCATCAGGTTGTTAGGGGAGGAAAGGACCGCACCCAGCCGATACGCTTTCTTGCCGTTCCACTGCCCGACACCGTGGTAGATTTGCAGCCAGCCCCGTCGGGTTTTCAAGGGCGGTGAACCGGCACCGATCTTTTCGGAGTCCCAGGATTCCGGTCGGATCGCCATAAATGTTTCACCTGGCAAGCAAAAGGGGGGGCGAAACTCTTCGCCATTCAGTGCCAGGACCTGCATATTGGGGACGATCCGATGGGCTAAATAGAGGACTACTCTGTCCCCCAAAGATTGTGGCTTACCTCTGCTCGGCATCCTCTGCTCATCACCCGAAAAAAGGAAGTCCAGTAAGTCTGTGGATTTTTAACCCGTTAGTCCACTTCGGGGGCTTCCTTGAGATACCGCCGCATCCAATTCAGGGCTTTCTCCTTCAACTTATAGACCCAGACGGTGCTCACGTTCAATTGTCGGGCGACCGCTGCAAGGGTCTGCCCTTCCCAGAAAAGTTTTTCAATGACGAATCTCTCTTTCTCGGGTAGGTGCTCTATTGCCTCCCGCACCGACAGCGCTGGCATCTCCCCAGATCTGTCGTCGGACCAAAGTGCTTTTCTTTCGGTACCTGGCGACTCTTGTAGCGGACCCGATTCCATTTCTTCCAAAGAAAAGGTATGGCACGACTGACGGTTTTCGGAGCGCCAGAGAGTTTTCAGGGCGTTCCAAACCTTCTGGCGGACAAACAGTTCCAGAGGGACTCCACGGGACTCGTCGTAAAGTTCCAGGGCTTCCAGACCCGCCAGCCAACCGGTTTGGTCCAATTCTGCTTTCCATTCGCTGAAAGAGAAGGACCGGGGTTGGCGATGCCGGCGAAGAAAATAAGCGACTGTCTGAGCCACCCATCGGGTTAAGTTGGGATTGGGTGGGCAAAGGGGCTCGGGCTCATCGGTCGCCATCCCGATGACCGTGTCGGCGGCACCGTAGTAAAGGGTCCACCCATCAGCGTCACTCAAAAGACCCCCAGCAACGAAGGTCACTTGGGGAGTCAGTCCCTTCGTTTCCCAGGTGAGGCTGGGTTCCAGCAAAGGTTTGTCGGTGCGGTAAAGGACTCGCTGGGGCTCGTGCTGATCCAAGAGAGCCAAACCGACACGCCAGGCACTGGTGTCCTTCCCGTTGTAGATAAGGACGATGACGTCATCTTGAAGGAAAGGAACTACCCCCACCTCCACGACCCGTGAGTCAAAGTAACCCTCCCGAGGCGCCAGAAGAAACCTATCCGACGGCACCGACCAATGCTGACCGTCGCTGGAGACAGCATAAGCGATAGCCGATCTCCAACGGTCCCAGACCAGCGTGAAGAACATCAGCCACTGACCTTCCACTTTGAACGGACAGAGAGCGGCGGCCTTGGCATTTAGGTCTCGCCAGTGGACGGGAAAGTTTATCCATTGAATTGGTCTCTTCTTCCATAACTTGAGGTCACGAGATTGAGCCAGCAGCACGTGGCTCCGAAAATCTCCCCCCTTGGTCCATCTGCTAACACCCGTGTAGGTCATAAAATATTCGCTTCCCACCTTAACGACCCTGGGATCCTCGCAACCAAACCGATCCTGATCGCTGTCGGGAAGCAACACGGGTCGGGGATGGCGTTGCCAATAGAGTCCGTTTTGACTTTCGGCGAAACCGATGGCGCCCGTGTGAACTCCTCCTTTGTCCCTCGCCCGATAGAGCATATAGAGGTAGCCTTCATCCTTAAAAACGGCGGGGTTGTAAACGGCGAGGGAGTCAAAACCACCGGCGGAAGGCGTCAGGACGGGGACCAGTCTTTTGCGAAAGGGCTTGAAGGACTTTGGGGCAAAATGGGTCATCCGATCCCGCCCTCCAGCCTGTCAAATGTGGCACATCTCCCCGCTCGAGTCGCTGACCCTCTGGATCAGGAAGGCAGAGCAACCGATGCCTTGGCGACCGCTCTATTCCTCAACTTGACGAATCACTGCTTCGGTCATTTCGAAGAGAGTTTTTTTCCGATCCCTTGCCCGAGCCCGGACCACATAGCCCGACCGACCGACCTTGCGGTAACTTTCCAGCATCCTACCGGCAAAGGCGTTGAGGATGCGTTCTCTTTCTATTGGGTCCAGGTTCAGTTCCTGAAGGGTGACGGGATTTAAATACTCAGGGCTTTCTTCACCCGGCAGGGCAGCGAGGTGAATTCGGATGCGGCGCAGTCCTTCCTGGCACGCCGTCCGAAAAGCAAAGTTAGTCGCCGAGAACGCCCATCCCCGAGGGGTCAGCCCGATGACTTGAAGAAACGGGTCAATGATCCCCAGAAAGCCCTCTTCAATCCTCTGAAGGAAATTGGGGGGCTGCTGGTATTGGCGCAATTGGTTGACCTGAGCGACAACGATCTGACGAACATTTTCCGGAAGGGCGACCGGAGCGCCCATCTGGTAGCCGACGGCGCTGGCTCCCTGTCCGACTCCCGAAATCCCTTCCATTGCCGGAGTTCGCATCCGGACCGTCCCGTCCACTACTTGAACGATTGTCTGATTGCGCGATGGGTCATAAACAACCCGAAATCCGGTTCCCCGCACGGCAGCGACCGCTGTGGGCGTGCAGACCGTTGCCTGAGATTGAGCGCCGAAGAAATCAGAAACCCAAGCCGTCACGGCGCCCAGATGAACCATAAACGATCGGTCCCGCACCCCGCCCCGAGCATAGTCCAACAGACGCACTTCAAAAGTCGTGTTGGGCTCCAACTGGACGGCGCTGCCATCAGGAAAAACGATGGTCGCCGTTCCCGCTTGGGTCTGAACGACGTCCCGATCTTCCAGGGTTAGGTTCGGTTGGGCTAACTGGGAACCACCGCCGTGCTTGCGAACCAACACAGCACCCGAGTAACTCGTCAGGACCGCCCGAAACTCCTTCCGCTCCCGTCTCATCCCGTCGGCTGCCAAAGCGCCGAGGACAACAGCAATTATCAAAAGGATCCCCTTCAACCAGCCGGGCGCCTGCCGGACCCAGAGGAACCGCTCCTTCCGACGACGAACCTTCTCCCTCTGAAGCATCGCCTTTTCGGCTTCTTTAACCGCATCTAAAATCGCTTCCGCTTCTGTCTTAGGCTTGGCTTGCCGGGACAGCCTCACTGCCGGTCACCTCCCCTTCCGTTTCCTCTTTTTCGTCTTTCCAGACCGCCTGAAAAATCCGAACCGGTTTTTCCCGTCCCCGAACGGTGATGACGCCCTTATCAACAAACTCAATCTGATCCGCCAGAAAGCGTTCCGCTTCTTCCTTTGCTTCCTGACTGACCAAAACCGATGCCTTCAGTTCTTTTGTCAGGGACTGAAGGCGAGACGCTAGATTGACGGTGTCGCCAAGGGCAGTAAATTGCACTCGTTGGGAAGAACCGATGTTGCCGACGACCGCCTCGCCGCAGTGGATCCCGATGCCGATTCGAAACGGCTGCCTCCCTTGCTGAACCCAGTTCTGGTTCAGGGTCTTCAGCCGTCGGTCCATATCTTTTGCGGTCAAAAGGGCGAGAGCGGAAAGGGGCGCATCTTCCGGCAGCCAGGGACCAAACAGCGCCATCACGGCGTCACCGATAAATTTGTCCAAAACACCCCGGTGAGCCATCACCGATTGGGTCATTTCCGTCAGGTATTCCTTCATCTGAGCGACAATCTCTTCGGGCGGAGTCTGCTCCGAATAAGTCGTGAAGTTTCGGATGTCCGAAAACAGGACCGCCACCTTTTGCCGTCTGGCGTCCTGAAGGGCGTGTTCGGGCGCCTTCAGAATCTGCTGGACCAACTCCGGTGCCACATAAAGGGAGAAAGTCTCCCTGAGGAGTCGTTTCCTCTCTTCTTCCTGGCGAAGCCTTTGAAGAGCCATCAGGCCGGTGGCGCCCAGCCAGCCAGAAAAAAGGAAAGACCAGTTGGGTATCCAGCCGAAGATCCAAAAGAAAACCTCAAGCAGGACCAGAAGGGACAGGAGAAGGCTTAAAGAGGCGCCATTGGCAAAAGCCGCCGACCGATTGTTGTAAAGCCAGAGCGGAAGACCCACCATCAGCATGATCAGCAGCCCATTGATCCAACCGGGAACCGGCTGAACGGGATCCAGGTAAAGGAGATTGGCAAGAATTTCTCCGTTCAGTTCCACCCCCCGCAATCCCGGATCCAAGGGATTGGGACGGATATCGGTGGTGCCCGCTGCGGTCTCGCCGACTAAGATGATCGCATCTTTGAAAAAGGACGGGTCCTTGGTTAAAGCATCGGCGAAACTGATTTGGCGAATCGGATCCCCGTCTGCCTGACTGGCGCCTCCTCGTTTGACAAAGGGGTGAAGGGGAAGACTGCCCGATACCAAGGCAATCCGGCGACCGTTCAGGTCCAAGTGACGATCTGCCAAGAGGGCTTTTTCCACAGTCGTTCCACTCGCCAGGCAGGCTAACGAAAGGACAAAATGGGGAAGGAGTCGCCCCTCGCCCGTCCGGCGCAAAAGGATCGGCGTCCGATAAACCCCGTCGGGATCGGCATTTAGGTCGGCATAGCCCAGCGACTGGGCAGTCCGCACCAGACCGTCAAGGGGTGGCTGGAGCAGATGGGTAGGGGTAAACGGAAGGTCCCCGTCGGCGACCGGCGACTTGGGAAGCCGCCCGACCAGTTGGGACAGCGCCTTCTGGTCCGATGGTGAAAGAGGTCTGGCTTCCTTCCAAATATGGAAGGGAATGACGATCTTACCGTTTTGTTTCACTGCCTCTGCGAAGGCGCGATCGCCTTCGGGATCCAACCGGTCCGGTTCCACAAAGAGAATATCCAGCCCGATCGCCTTTGCCTGTGACAGTTTCTTAATCAGTTCCGCATACCGTCTGCGGGACCAATGAGAGAGACGACCGAATTTTCTCAGGGTCGCATCGTCAATGGCAATGATCAGAATGCCGGGGGGCACCGAAACGGGTGCGTAGGACGCCTTCCAGCGCCAATGCTGGTCCGTCAGCCACCTCTGGATCCCGTCACCGATCCCGCTGAGCCGGACCAAAGCCATTAGCACGATCGTTCCGGCAAGTGCTTTCTGCCACTCTTTCATAGCGAACCCCCGGAGACCTTCCCTCAGATTATTCCGCAATTGGTATCTTTTTTTGAGGAGCAAAAAGGGAACGATGAGATGAGGATGTTCAGAGCGTCTCCTTTGATTCCGAAAGATGGGAGAAATGGGACATTGAAAAAAGAAAGCAGGGCCTACACCGGGCCCTCGGGTCACCGGTTCGGTCCTGCACCATTCATTATGCCACTCCCACAGTCCATTGTAAACAGCAGTCAGGATAACCAGTGACAAGACGCTGACGCTGTGCGGATGGGCTCCCTCCTCACCGATCTTTTGGACATCAAGACTAAGCCTCTGCCAAAAGATGATTATGAATCGGGACTAAGGAAAGGGATTTTTCCGATGTCTGTTGGTTCTTCAGGCGCTCAAGGATTTCCCATCATTGGAAAAACTTGGTCCCGTCATACTGATAGAGAACAGAGAGAAGGGGAAGGGAAGGTCTTGTTGGTAAAGAAGGCGAAGCCGCAGTGGCATCTCACTGTCGGGCTTCTTTTGTTGCTGGGTTGGAGCGTCAGTTTGTCGGGTATCGGACAAGAGCAACGACGACCCAAACCCCGCTATGTGGGCAGTGCCGTCTGCTTTGAATGCCACAATGAAGTCGCCAGAGAGTGGGCTCGTTTGCCCCACAGTCAGATTCTCCTTGAGGACAAATGGTCCGAAGATAAAAAGGGATGCGAAGCCTGTCACGGACCTGGTGGCTGGCACATCGTGACCCGCAAAGGAAATATCGTGTCGTGGAATCGCCTGAAGCCCCAGCAGCAGAACCAGATTTGCCTGCCGTGCCATCAGGCGGTGACGGAGGCGGATTGGAACCAATCACCCCACGGGTCGCAGACGGCGGGGAAAGGAACCCTGCCGACCTGCATCACCTGCCACGAAGTTCATCTTTCGGTTCCCCTTCCCAAGATGCTCAAGGACCGGACCGATCGGCTCTGCCTTCAGTGCCACCAGGATATCGTCGCGAAGGCAAGAAAGGGGCTCCACCATCCCGTCGGCGACCCACCGCCCCGCTGCGGCGCTTGCCACGATGCCCACCACTCTCCCCATCCGGCTCTCCTGAAGGAAAAACCGATGACCCTCTGCCAGAGGTGCCACGAGCCCGACGACATTAAGCCAAAGGATCACACGCCAGCCTTTCTGAAGGACCACGGAAAAAAGTTCAAGGAAACAGACCCAACTTGCCAGACCTGCCACGGGCGAACGGGTTGCTCCGACTGCCACGGTCTGCCAATGCCCCATCCCAAAGGTTTCGCTACTAAACACACCCAGGTGACCCTTCAACAGCCCCAAACCTGCTCCCGCTGTCACAATCAGTCCTTTTGCAACAACTGTCATTCCGAACTCCCACCCGCCTCCCACGATCAGGCAAACTACGCAGCAAAAAGTCACGTTGCCGAGAGGAGAAAATATGGGCTGCCCTATTGCACCCTTTGCCATCAGTTAAGTCAATGCGACGATTGTCACCGACAGAAGGGCGTCCCTCTGGAGAACCGATGAAAAGAGACGAGAAGGGTAACGGCAACATTGCTGTTCATAGTTGAAGGAGGGAAAGTATATGGGATGGCTGTCTTTGTTTATGGTGCTTTCAGGGCAGGTCGGAAATGACCGGATTATGAGCGTGCGGGGACCAGTCCCCCCTGACAACTTCGTCCCCGCCTTGGTCCACGAACATATCCTCTGCGACTTCATTGGTGCGAAGGAAGTCAGCCCTTCCCGATATCGCAAAGAAGAAGTCATTTCCGTTATGTTACCCTACCTGAAAGAACTAACAGCAAGAGGGTTTAAAGGTTTTGTGGACTGCACACCTGCCTACATCGGTCGCGATCCGTTGCTGCTCAAAGAACTTTCGGAGCGATCTGGGCTGGTCATCCTGACCAACACCGGCTATTATGGGGCGGCTCAGGATAAGTTTCTTCCTGACCACGCCTTTGCGGAAACGCCTGAGCAACTGGCTGCTCGGTGGATCCGAGAGTGGGAAGAGGGGATTGAGGGAACCGATGTGCGCCCTGGGTTCATCAAAATCGGTGTGGACCCCGGTCCTTTGTCAGAAATGGACAGGAAATTAGTGCACGCAGCCGTCATCACCCATCGCAAGACAGGTCTGACGATTGCCTGCCATACGGGAGAGGAAAAGGCGGCTCAAGGGGTTTTGAACACTGTTATAGAAAGCGGATTGGATCCATCGGCATTGATCATCGTCCACGCTGATAGTGTTAACAATAAAGACGCTCCGATCCGGTGGGCACGAGCCGGAGCGTGGGTGGAGTTTGACGCGATCGGAGCCCGACCCCTGGAATTCCATTTGGACTGGATCGTGACGATGAAAAAAGAAGGTCTCTTGCACAAACTGCTGCTTTCCCACGATGCGGGCTGGTATTGGGTCGGAGAGAAGGATGGGGGCAAAGAAAAGATCAGACCCTATACCTTTCTGTCGGACTACTTAATCCCTCAACTCAGACAATCGGGCTGCACACAAACGGAACTGGACCAACTGCTCGTGCACAATCCCGTTTCGGCTTTTACCATAAGGGTGCGGGAGAGACATTGAGGTTGGGTGGTATGATGATCCAAAGCAAGAAGACAATTCGGATCGCCGTCATACCTGGTGATGGTATTGGTCCCGAAGTTGTCGCAGAAGGGCTGAAAGTCCTTTCCGCAGCCAGCAATAAATTTGGAGTGGGGCTGGAAACGATAATGTATGATATAGGGGGAGAGCGCTATCTCCGAACGGGGGAGACATTACCCCGCTCAGTCCTTGCCGAACTACAAATGATGGATGCTATCTACTTTGGTGCCATCGGTCATCCTCAGGTTCCTCCCGGTGTTTTAGAAAGAGGGATTCTCATCAGGTTGCGTTTAGAATTAGACCTGTATGTAAACCTTAGACCGGTGAAATTGTATTCTGGTGTAGAATGCCCTCTCAAAGGGAAAGGTCCTGAGCACATTGACTTTGTTGTCCTTCGGGAAAACACAGAGGATGTCTATGCAGTGGACGGGTCGGTCTTTGCCCAACATACCAGCCGAGAGGTTGCCCTCCAACCCGCCCTTTACACTCGGTCGGGAACAGAACGGATTATCCGATTCGCTTTCACCTACGCAAAGGAAAGGGCGAGAAAAAGAGGGAAAATCGGCAAAGTCACCCTTGTGGACAAGGCAAATGTGTTGACCGTGGGGCACGGGCTTTATCGTCGCGTCTTTGAAGAAGTAGCGGCGCAATTTCCTGATGTGGCGACGGAGACGCTTTATGTGGATGTAGCGGCGATGGAGTTCGTTCTTCATCCAGAGCGTTTTGATGTGATCGTTACTACTAACCTTTTTGGAGATATCCTAACAGATTTAGGTGCTGCTTTGATGGGAGGGCTGGGTGTAGCACCGTCGGGCAACGTTCATCCGGGTCGGGTTTCCGTGTTTGAACCCGTCCACGGCTCTGCCCCCGACATCGCAGGAAAAGGTCTGGCTTGCCCCATCGCCGCTATTTTAACGGCAGCCTTGATGATGGATCATTTGGGATTGGCTGATGTTGGGTCGGCAATAGAAAATGCTGTTGCCGGTGCGTTGGCTTCGGGAAAAATCCGATCCTTTCAGGCGGGTCAGATGGGGCTGTCTACCCAACAGGTCGGCGACTTGATCGCAGGATTGGTTTGATCAAAAAATTTGCCCAGCAAAATGATGAGGTGTTTTAAAATGGCGATCAGAAAAATGTCTGTCCTTAGTTTCTTCGTTTTTGCGACCGTGATAGCGGGAGCGAAGCAGATGGGGAAGAATGATGGGGCAGAACCTGTCTTCAGGGTTTCACGGATCGGTGGCGGATACAACATTCTTTCCAATAGTGACTTTGAAAAGGGTCGGTCCGACGGAGCCGAATCTTGGTTTGGCTGGCAGAAAGGCTATGTTTGGGATCCCCAGGGTGGTCGTGGGGGTAGCGCCGGAGTCTTTTGTGAGAATGTGACAGGCGAAGGGGAGTATGGCGTCGGACAAACCTTAACCCTGAACAGAAAAACCGTTGCCCCTCTCGTTGTCAGCGGATGGAGTAAAGCCCAAGGCGTCAGTGGGACACCTGATAGCGGTTATTCCCTTTATGTAGACATCATCTACACCGATGACACTCCCTTATGGGGTGCCAACGTTCCCTTTTCGTGTGGAAATCACGACTGGGAATTTAAGCGATTAGTGATCCAGCCGGAAAAACCCGTCAAGTCAGTGACTGTTTATGGACTTTTTCGGGGTCACTCGGGTAAGGTATGGTTTGACGACATTACCCTAACGGAGATGCGACCGGAGGAAGGTTTCGTATTATTTCAAGGAACCGCCGTGCAAGTGCCATCATCTGAAAGAACCGTTCAAGAAGGCACCAGTCAAGTTTTGGCGACCAAAGATGGCTTACGGATCCGTTTGCAGGGGGGCGTCATCCGAGAGTTATTAGTTCATGGAAAGCGGCTAACAGGCGGACCGTCCGGTTTTCTGGTGAGGGATGTGGCTGCCGATTCCGACTGGTATGCTTTTGACGGCTTGAAGTCCGATTGTCGTCCTTTGGGTCTGCGGTTGGAGGCAGTCGTTGTTGCGGGCAAGGACCACATCCGCTTTCAAGGACGCCTTAGTGATTTGCGAGGCAAGGATCGGGCGGTCACCCTCGTCTTCGCCTTACCAGTGACAGCAGCCGGCTGGTCCTGGTCCGACGATCTGAGACGGTCCCGACCCATTGACGGTCCCTACGAGTTCGCCAACACAACTTTTGTCGGCTGCGGGGCGACTGGGAATATGTCCCTGTATCCTCTGGCGGCAATTCAGAACAAAGAAGTGGGGCTGGCGATCGGGATCAATATGGAGCGACCGGCTCTCTATCGTCTGGTTTATCATCCGGGGACCCGCCAGTTTCTCATCGCCTACGATTTCGGACTCGCCCCCGATTCGGGCGACCCGAAGGGCTCTGCCGCCTTTGATTTCGTCGTCTTCACCTTTGATCCATCTTGGAAAATGAGGGCGGCAATGAAGAAATTCATCAGTATCTTTCCCGACCACTTCCGAAAGCGGGTGGAACGAGAGGGCATCTGGATGCCCTTCACCGATATCAGCACCGTGGAAGGGTTTGAAGATTTTGGTTTCGCCTTTCAAGAGGGGGCGCCCAATGTCCCTTTTGACGAAACCCACAACATCTACAGTTTTCCCTATGTGGAGCCGATGAGCCACTGGATTCCCTTGCCCCCTGAAGTCCCTCGCACCTACGAGGCAGCGCTCCAAACCCTCAAAGAGGACAGCCAAGGCAAACGAGACCCGTGGCTGAAAGATATGGCGGTTGCCACTCTAACCAGCGCCCTTCAGGGTCGCGACGGTCGCTTTGCGCTCACCCTCATCAAGGCACCCTGGTGCGATGGGGGTGTGTTTCTCCTTAATCCGGACCCTAAAGTGCCCACATCACCCCAACTTCCCCTCAATAAAGCCACTGTGATGCTGAGAGTTATTCAGGATTTTATGAATCGGTATAACACCAAAGAGGCGCAGGTGGACGGTGTTTATCTGGATTCCTTAGAGATGGGTGCTACCACCCTCAACTACCGAAGAGAGCACTGGTCCGGTTCTCCCATTCCCCTTGTCTTTGACTCTGAAGGATCCCCCTGCCAAATGCTAATCTTTAACACCTTTGAATTCGCCCGGTTTATCGCCCACAAACTGCACAATGAGGGGAAACTGGTGTTTGCGAACGCCGTTTTGTGGCGCTTCTCTTTTCCGGCGGCGGTTTTGGATATTCTCGGCACCGAGGTTAACTGGATGAGGGGAGGTCAGTATCAACCCGACCCCGACACGGTGATGCTCTTTCGCAGGACCCTTTCCTATCAGAAGCCTTACTGTCTTTTAATGAACACCAATTACGAACTCTTCACCCCTCAATGGGTGGAAAAGTATATGGAGCGGTGTCTTTTCTACGGAATCTTCCCCAGTTTCTTTGATGAGGAAGCCGCCAGCAAAGATCCCTACTGGGCATCGCCCAAGAAGTGGTATAATCGGGACCGACACCTCTTCAAAAAATACATACCGCTGATCCAAAGGATCGCCCAAGCGGGTTGGGAGCCGATCACTTATGCGCGCTCCAACAATCCGAAAGTGTATGTGGAGCGGTATGGACCCAGCAAGAAAGGGGATCCGGTCTATTTCACGATTATGAATGATCATACCAGCGAGCAACACGCCGTCATTGACATCGATACGAGGGCTCTGGGACTGAAAAGAGACATTAAAGGGGTGGAGAAGATTTCCAAAAGCAAGATAGCGATAGCAGCCGGACGCTTCTCCACTCACCTAACTCCCGGTCAGGTCTGGTTGGTGGAAGTAACCGATTAAGCCTGCCCGGTCTGGGCAGCGGCAGGGGATGGGGTCGGTGTCTGCTCCGAAAGGAACGAATGGATAGATTCGGCTGCCCGCTTGCCGGAAGCGATGGCGTGAACGATGTCCAAAGGTCCGGTGACGGCGTCGCCGGCGGCAAAGACCTTGGGCATCGGCGTGCGCAAAGTCTCGCTGTCTACCGCAATAACCCGCCGACCCTTCAGCGGGTCGGGAACGACCGAAAGGTCCACCTCCTGGCTGACGGCTTCAATCAAAATGTCCACAGGAATGGTGAACTCGCTGCCGGGTATGGGAACGGGTCGGGGTCGCCCCGAATCGTCCGGCTCCCCAAGTCGCTGCCGTTGACACTCCACTGCCACGAGGCGCCCCTTCTCTCCGATGCACCGGATCGGATTGGTCAGCACATACAATTTCGCTCCTTCTTCCTCCGCGTGGCGCACCTCCTCGGGTGACGCCGGCATCTGGTCCCGGTCCCGACGATACAGGATGAAGGCTTCGGCGCCCAATCGCAGAGCGATCCGGACCCCGTCCAGAGCGGAAAAGCCGCCGCCCACCACAGCGACTCTCTTC
Source organism: Candidatus Caldisaccharidevorator malaysiensis (assembly GCA_025057575.1). Classification (GTDB taxonomy): domain Bacteria; phylum Armatimonadota; class Fervidibacteria; order Fervidibacterales; family Fervidibacteraceae; genus Caldisaccharidevorator; species Caldisaccharidevorator malaysiensis. The sequence continues at coordinate 19,993 of JANXBO010000028.1, read as the reverse complement.
CCCCGAAGGTCTGGGACCGTCCCCAAGTGGGTCATCCGGACAAAGTCCAAAATGTGCCAGACCCCCTCCAAATCCTCACCGGGAATGCTCATCCAGCGGGGCTTCAAAGCACCCACGGCTAACAGAACAGCGTCGTATTCCTCTTGAAGTTCTGCCAAACTGATCTGCTTTCCCAAAGATAACCCCAAGCACAGTTCCACCCCGAGTTTGAGGATCCGCTCTATATCTTCCCAAAGGACGTCACGAGGAAGGCGAAAGGAAGGAATGCCAAAAAGAAGAAGTCCCCCAGGCTGGTGCGCCCTGTCGTAAATCGTGACAAAATGCCCTAAAAGCCTCAAGCGCCAAGCGGCTGCCAGTCCGGCAGGTCCTGCACCCACGATGGCGACCCTCTTCCCAGTAGAAGAATTGGGCATCGGAAACGCCCGATCACCCGCAAAGTCGCTGGCGGCTCTTTTGAGGGTCATAATGGCGATGGGATCGCCTTTCTTGCCTCTCGGGCACATCGCCTCGCAGGGATGGGGGCAGACCCGCCCGCAAACGCCAGGAAACGGGTTGTCCCTCAAGATAATCTCTAACGCTCCATCAAAATCGCCCTCGCCAATCTTGCGAATATAGCCAACCACGTCTTGACCGATCGGACAAGCCAAGGCACAAAGGGGTTTGCGGCACAAAATGCATCGTTGCGCCTCTCTGATCGCCTCTTGAGGAGTGTAGCCCTTGCAGACTTCTCGAAAATCCGTCGCCCGAATTTCTGGCGGGGCTTCTCGGACCGGCACGCGCTTCCAGACATTGGTCTCCATCGCCGTCACCTTCTCAACCCTGACCTTCCAGTCGGGTCTTTTTTGTCAGTGATTTCCCCTATAGCAAAAAGGGGCCAAGCAAAAATAATCAAGTAAGGCGATTGAAAAAATCGGAAAGGAGACAGGCAACTGTGAACAGCCAACAGGACCGATACCCCTGCAAAGCCGTTGCCCAAGCCATCGCCGAGGCGCTGGCAGCGATGGACAGCCAGCCGACCGAAGAATTGGTCCTCAAGAGAAACTACATTGAAAGGCTCAAAAGACAGAAAAACCCAGAGACGATCGTTCAGGAACTGGAGACGCTCGCGGGCTGCGATTACCAGGACATCTCCGAAGACGACATCGTTCGTCTCCACTGGTGGGGAATGTTCCACGACAAGCCCAAGGTCGGCTACTTCTGCATTCGGATCCGCTGCCCCGGTGGGATCGTCACTCCCGCCCAACTCAAAGGGGTCGGCAGGCTTTCGGTCACCTTTGGTCAGAACTATCTGGAATTGACGACTCGTCAAAACTTTCAAATTCATTATGTCCATCTGACCCGTCTTCCCGAGGTTTTCCACCAGATCCAGCAACTGGGTCTGACGACTAAGGGGGGCTGCGGCGACACAGTCCGCAACATCACCGGCTGCCCCGTAGCGGGTCTGGATCCACATCAACTCTTTGACCCGACCCCGATCATCCAAGAAGCATCACAACTCTTTGACACCACTCCCGAATACAGCGACCTACCCCGCAAGCACAAGATCACCATCTCCACCTGCCCTTACTGGTGCACCGCCCCCGAAATCAACTGCGTTGCCCTGGTGGGGGCTGAAAAGGAAGGCAGAAAGGGATTTACGGTCTTGGCAGGGGGCGGGCTGGCGTCCACCCCTCGTCTGGCAAAGCCCCTTGGAATCTTCATAGAGCCCAAGGACGCCATTTCGGTCCTGGTCGCCATTCTGGAACTGTGGCGCAACAACCGCCGCTATCGGGTCTCCCGTGTCAAGTCCCGTTTCAAGTTTATGATGGATGACTACGGTCCTGAGAAGATCAGAACGATGATAGAGCAGGCATTGGACAGAAAACTGGACGACTACCCCGAAACGCCCCGCCCGGTCGGTTTCACCAACCATATGGGGATTCATCCACAGGTCACTGGAGACGCAGAAGGAAAACCCCTTTACTACATCGGGGTCCCTGTCCTTGTCGGCAGGATGAAGGGGCAGGACTTAATCCGCTTAGGTGAATGGTTGGAAGTTTTCGGGGGTGACTTTCGGATCACACGCCAGCAGAACTTCATTCTTACCGGCATTCCCGAAGATCGTCTGGATGATACCATCGCTCTCCTGAAAGACCTGGGCTATTCTCCGAACGCCTGCCCCCTGATCGCCAACGGCATCGCCTGCACGGGAGACCCCTTCTGCAATTACAGTGTTGCGGAGACGAAGGAGCGTCTGGCGCGCATTCTTCAGCACCTCACGAATGTCTTTGGAGATACTGTCTGGCAGTCCACTCAACTGCGTATTCACTTGGACGGCTGCCCACACGCCTGCGCCCAACACTGGGTGGGGGACATCGGTCTTCAGGGGACCGCCGCTCATCTGCCCGACGGACGAAAGACTGAGGGTTTTGACATTGTTTTAGGGGGTGCGCTGGGTTCCCGTGCCCGGATCGGAAGACCTCTCATCCGAAAGGTCCCCGCCGACCAGGTTCCTCTGGTGCTGGAAAACCTGATCCGTGCCTACCTTGAAGAACGGGGAGAATCGGAGACTTTTCAAGACTGGGCACTGCGGGTCGGTGACCAGCGCCTCATCCAGTTGGGTCACCTCACCACAACCGTCGTCTTATCAGGTTCTTAACTGTCAGCATGGTATAAGGTCAGGCGGATCGCTTGTCCTGCTTTGAGGTCAATGATGATCACCTTTCTCTGCTCGCCCTCTAACACTACCGATGACACCGGCACCCTTTTACCATCCCTGTCCACTGATTGGACACTGTCGGGCAACAAAACAGTGAGCCCTCGCAAATCGTCTTCGGCAACAATCCGATAAGTCCAGCGCCCATTGCCGTCATAAATACTTTTTAGCCGCACCCTTTGTCTCTTAAAAATGAAGTCCGCCCAGTATTCGGCACTGACCATCGGAACTTTTTTCTCTTTCAGATAGGAAGCAACCGCTTCAATCCAGGGCGCCGTATACGGGTAGTCCCAGTCGGTTCGCATATAGACGGGGTGAAAGCAAGCGTGATAGACACCGTGCCATTTATCAGTTAGGGCATCAATCAGTTCCCGAGAGCGCTGCACTGCCTGATCAATTGTGAAGGGTGTGAGATGAGTCTTATCCTGAAGCATACAATCGTCGCTCATCAATGTGGTTTGCTCCCACAAGTTAATGGGTTGACCCGTTTCGTCGCAAAACTGAAAGGGCTTGCCACTGCCACTGAGAAATCCATACTGATGGTGGACATAAGAGTAATGGTTGCCGTCCAAGAGAATCCCGTTTTCGGCAAGAATTTTTGCCTGATCCACCCAACCGACCCAAATACAACAGTGCCCTCTGTGACTCAAAGGTTGAAATCCAAAACGATCCCGAAAGCCCTCTATTTGCCTGCGGACTCCCTGGCGCATCTCCGAAACGGAAGGGTTAAAACCGACCCAGGTATGGTGTGCGACCCCATTTCCCCTCTTCCTCAATTCTTCGGCTTCCTGCACACCAATCAATTTCCAATCCTGTTCCATCAAGTAGATGGTATAGCACCCCCCATAATCCTCAATGATACGAAGGACCTGATCAAAGTGCTCCCTCTTCATTGAGTCAGAATCACCGGTCAAGAGCCCCAAGGAAGGCACAGCATTAGGGAAAGACCAGAGGCGCAGGAACGGTCTACCGGTCTCCAAAACAATCTTCTCCAGCAAATGAACAAGAAGTCGCTGATGAACATCCGCCTGTGGGATCAGCCGCAGCCGGGTGTCTAACTGACTAACGAACAAGTCGTTCGGTTTATACCACCCCATCCCGTCGGGGTCCTCCTCGGGTTGTCCACTGGCTTGCGAGCCGATCCCCTGGTGCAATTTGACGACCGCATCCGCAGGGTCGTAGGAAAAGATCACCACCTTTCCGTTGCCGTGCTCAGAAACAAAGATGGCAGGATAAGTTTGATCACCCTCTAAAGGATCACGCCACCAAGCGAGAACATCACTGTTTCCCTTTTCATACAAATCAAACGATGACGGCACCTGCAGGGTCGTTTCTCCTAAATAAGAAGGAATCAAAGGATGATCGGGGAGGAGAAAGTAACCATTGCGCAAGACCCGACCCGTCGGTCTCAGTCCCAACAACCTTGCCAAATCCCTCTGGGGACGAAGGGCGACCAGTATCCCTCCCGCTTTAACGAAGTCCACTACTTCGCTCATTTGTTGACGAGGCAGATAAGTGGCGAACAGCACGGCAGCGCCTCCTAACGATGGCGATGCCCCTTCCTCTTCCCTCCATTCCCACACACCTTCGGCTGTCAACATTTGGCGGATGTATCCTGCAAATGGTGTGCGCAATCGCTCACCTTTGATGAGGCAAATCACGACCCACCCTCTCCTTCCTTTTTGTCTTCAAAAAGTCAATCAGGATCCTAACGGTCACGATAGTCGCTCAATGACCCTGTGCAGAGCCTCCGCATTGCGCTTGTGAAAGTCTTTGTGCGAAAAAGTGTAAACCAGAACCAGACGGGGAATGACCTCTTCCGCAACGGGACAGAGACCCTCGGGATATTGATTGTGCGAGCCCGTGTAAAAAGGACAGTCCAAGGGGCAGCCCCGTCCATATCCCATCCGTTGGGCGATGACGGGATGTTTGTAGGCTGGCATATTCGTGTACCCAATATTGACGGTGCAGTTTTCCTCTTGAAGGACCCTCTGAAATGCTTCCTTTTCAATCCCGTGGCGATCGCCCCAGAAGACGGCAGCCCAAAAGTGATAGGTGTGCTGTGCCGGATAGGGTGCTTTTTGAATGGTTAGCCAGGGGCAATTGCCAACCGCTTCGTCGTAAAGTTTTCCGATCTCTATCAGTTCGTTCACATAATCCCTGGCTTTTTCCAATTGAGCCAGACCAATGGCAGAGGTCTGTTCGGTAATACGATAGTTCCAATGCAAACCGTAGGCGACGCTGTGAAAGGTGGGGGCGCCACCAAAAAGATCCAGTTTTTTTGCCAATTCCTCATTGTCCGTGACCCCCATTCCACCGTCCCCTAACGCCATCTGCTTGGACATTTGAAAGCTGAACGAACCGATGTCACCCCAAGTGCCGGTTTGCTTCCCTTTGAAAGTGGCAAACAGCGAGTGGGCGCAATCTTCAATCACGATGATGTGATGGCGGTGGGCGATCTCCACGATACGGTCCATTTCCGCCGGCAAACCCCAAACGTGGGTCACAATCAGCGCCTTTGTCCTTTCGGTAATTTTTCCCTCAATCAAGTCGGGGTTCATCGTCAAAGTGACTGGGTCCACGTCCACAAAGACGGGGACCGCATTGTTATACATTGTTGCAACGGCACCGAAGACGCAGATCGGGTCGCAAATCACCTCGTCTCCGGCACCGGCTCCGGCAGCCGCCACCGAAGCGTGTAGGACCGACATCGCTGAGTTCATCGCCACTGCAAACCGCGCACCGACCGCCTCGGCAAAGGCTCTCTCAAACTCCGCCGTCACCGCCCCTCCGATACTGGACAACTGTCCGGACTGAAGGACGGCACCCACTCGCTCCAGGTCCCGTTCATCAAAAATTCTTACCGGCATTTTATCATCCCCCTCTCTCAATTAATTATGATAATTCCAAAGGATTGTCCGCTATTTTTACTCTGGTCGCATTATTGAAAATAAAAAAATGGTAATGACCGAAGGGCTCAACCGAATAAAGGGGGTCAGATGATAATTTTTTTTTAAGACCGACAACCATGGACAACCAGCAAGGAGAAATTTATGTTTTTGCCTGTAACCAGTGACAGCGGCTCTTGTCCTTCTTGGTGATGGGAGCGTCCAAGGGCAGCGGCTGCCCGGAGACTACATAAATGACATCAATGCCGGTTATGTCACACCCCACATCCCCTGGGCAAAACCTTATGGGAAGGGGAAAATAGAGGCCTTCTTCATTGTTCCCTGGAGCGCTGCCCGGGAAGTCGCCGAGTTAGCCCAGAGGCTGGACCTGGTTGTCTTCGGAGAGACGACTTTCAGCGAGCGATCCTTAGGTGCCAAGGATCCTTACAGCGCTCTCGTCTGGGGCACTTCCCCGGAGGAAAAAGCACAAGCCCTGAGAAAAAACTGCAGAAACGATATGATGTTATTGTCCTTGCCAATTTTGATTTCTCTCTTTTGACACAAGATGTTCAAAAAGGGCAAAGGAATATTTGGGCTTTAGCAATTCCATCGTTGCAACGGTCAGTCCCCAATCCGCAACGATGTTGACTATACTTCCCTATAGACCTACGCATCTTAGGGTCCACGGTCCAACGCAAACTTTTCGGGGTTCGCTGCTGAAAATCAAGGTCAGTCCCGTCCGTCACGACCCCGGAGCACACGGGGGCATATCTACCGCTTGAAAGTCACCAATCCGAAGGGAGAAGATGTTGGACATTATGCGCGCACCGTTGCGACCGATCCCGACTCCAGCAAACCGCCTTTTATCACCGTCCCGATCGCCTACAACGATCCTTCTGGAGTGTGGACCCTAACAGTCCGCGAGGTGGCGACTGGTGTTCAAGAAGTTTTTAGAGGCATCGTGAAATAACCCGATTAGGGATAATCAGACAACAGGGGTTCTTCCATCATAAAGCCGTTGGCAACCCAAAAGTTTCATAGGGTTTTCCCCTACAGCAAAGATCGGGTCCGATTAGGAGATTTTTAAATCCGACATTCTTGGTTTTTTTCCGATAATGGGAAGAAGGTGAAATGGGGAGTCATACTGTCAGCACGACTGTAGAGCGGAGAGCCCTTGCCGTTGTGTTGGTGGTTCTGGTCGCCGGTCTGGTTTTTTTCACCATCCGCTTTGCCGGGCGGATGCCCGAAGCGATCAGTCCCATCGGTCAAGAAATAGATAGTCTTTTCCGATTCCTTTTGACCGTTACCGGCGTGATCGTGATCGCTGCTCACCTCTACCTCGCTGCTGTTCTCTGGCGATTTGGGGACGAGAGGGCACAAGCGCCGATCGTCCGCCGGCAGTGGCCGTGGGTGCTCGTCCCGATAGGGCTTCTCTTTCTTGCCGACATCACTTTTGATCACAAAAGCAACAAGATCTGGGGAAAGGTCTTTGGGACCCCGCCGGCTGATGCCTTCACGGTGGAGGTGACGGGGGAGCAATTCGCTTGGGCAATTCGGTATCCAGGAAAGGACGGGAAATTTGGTAAAACGGACTTGAGAAACATCACCGACGACAATCCCCTGGGTTTGGACCGCAACGACCCAGCCGGCAAAGATGACATTTTCTTTCCGGCGGGTCAGGGGGAATTGCACATTCCGGTCAACCGCCCGGTCCTGTTTCTGATTAAGTCAAAAGATGTGCTGCATAGTTTTTGCATTCCCTGGGTCCGACTGAAAATGGATGCCGTTCCCGGGATGACAACGAAACTTTGGTTTACTCCTTCTAAGGAGGGACAATACGAATTCACCTGCGCGGAATTGTGCGGTTTGGGGCATTACAAGATGAGAGGAATTCTGATCGTGGAATCTTCGGACAAGTTAGAAGAGTGGCTCTCCCAACAACCGACGGCAGCAGATCTGATCCCATAGAGTTACGCCTATGAAATTGAGTCGCGCTCTGTGCGGTTTCATAGCGGGTGGAGGGGTCTTCCTCTTGTTCGAGACCGTCATCGGCCACCAAGGAATCCTTTCGCAACACCCTGTAGCGGGGCTGTCCGTCGTTGCCTCATTGTTATGCATCATAGCGGCATTCAATGCCTTCTTACAACCGCGACCGATGGGTTGGACCCTTCTTCAGGTTGTGAGCGTTATTGTGATTCTTATCGGCGTGGCGGGGATTTACTTCCATAATGCCTCTCGGCTGGGACTGGGTCCGAGGCAAGAAGTCCGCGCTGTTGAAGGAGACAACGAAGAAAGGGGAAAGGGGGTCCCGCCTCTCGCCCCTCTGTCTCTCAGCGGGATGGGGATTTTAGGGTTGATGGCTACTCATCCCCGATGGCGGGAAGAGTGAATTCTAAAAAGAGAGAGGAGACTGGCGGTGGGCATTGGACACAGTAAGGTAGCCATTGCGCCTTTGTGGCGACGGCTTTTGCGGTTCAGCACCGATCATAAGGAGATCGGGCTTCAATACTTTTTCACCGCCTGGCTGATGGCACTCGTAGGCGGTGTGTTAGCCTTCCTGATTCGGCTTCATCTGGGATGGCCGGACAAGCCGATCCCTTTCCTTGGGCGCCTTTTTCCTCACGGTGCTGAGGGAAATGTGCTCAAGCCAGAGTTTTATTTAGCCCTTGTCACCATGCACGGCACCATAATGGTTTTTTTCTTTCAGACCGCCATTCTTTTGGGGGGCTTTGGCAATTTTCTCATTCCCCTCCAAATCGGTGCGCGGGATATGGCGTTCCCCTTTCTCAATGGTCTGAGTTACTGGGTATTCCTCTTATCTTGCGTCGTGATGATCGCTGGTTTTCTTGTTGAAGGGGGTGCAGCCGCGGCGGGTTGGACGGCTTACCCACCCCTGAGTTCCATCCAAGAGGCGGTGCCGGGGTCTGGGCTGGGTCAAACCTTATGGCTGTTAGCAATGGCACTGTTCATCGTTTCCAGCCTAATGGGTTCTCTTAACTACATCACCACTATTCTGAATATGAGGACAAAAGGAATGACGATGACGCGCCTGCCGATGACGATTTGGAGTCTTCTTCTGTCAGCCGTCCTCGGGCTTTTGGCGTTTCCTGTTTTAACGGCAGGGGCGATTTTGCTGTTGTTGGACCGCCATTTTGGGACCAGTTTCTTCACTCCAACGGTTTTTGTCGGCGGCAAACTCATCCCCCGAGAAGGGGGCAACCCGATCTTGTGGCAGCACTTCTTCTGGTTTTTGGGTCATCCGGAAGTCTATATCTTGGTCCTACCACCTCTGGGCTTTGTCGCCGACATTGTGGCTACCTTTGCCAGGAGACCCTTTTTCGGCTATCGGATTGCTATCGGCGCTGCCTTGATTCTCGCTTTCCTCAGTTGCATCGTCTGGGGTCACCATATGTTCGTCAGCGGAATGAATCCCTATCTGGCAATGCCCTTTTCCCTTCTCACTATCCTCGTGAGCGTTCCGTTTGGCACGATCCTTTTGTGCATTGCCGGAACTTTATGGGGCGGAAAGTTCCGGGTAACCACACCTTTTCTGTTTTCCCTCGGTTTTCTGTCCCTCGTCACCACAGGTGGTGTGGGAGGATTGTTCCTTGGAACCGCAAGCACTGATCTCTATCTCCACGACACCTATTTCGTAGTCGGTCACTTTCACACAATAATGGCGAGTTCCGTCCTATATGGTATTTTTGCGGCTACCTACTACTGGTATCCTAAAATGTTCGGAAGAAAAATGTCGGAGCGGCTGGGCAAATGGCATTTTTGGTTAACCTTTATCGCTACTTATCTCACCTTTGTGCCGATGCATTATCTCGGAATGGGCGGGATGATGAGAAGGATCTATTCTCCCTTAGACTATGAGTTTCTCGCCGGGCTGCAGCCCATAAATGTCCTCATATCGGGAGCGGCGTTTGTATTGATGGCTGCCCAGTTTCTTTTCGTCGTCAACTTTTTCTGGTCAATGCGAAGAGGAGAGATCGCGTCGGAGAATCCTTGGGAAGCGACGACTCTTGAGTGGCAGGTGCCGTCGCCTCCGCCTCACGGAAACTGGGGGAGAGACCTTCCGGTCGTTTACAGAGGTCCCTATGACCTGGGTCCTATAGCGCCTAAAGGAGATTTTCTCCCTCAAACGGCACCCTAAGAAAAGCCGTTACCATACGCTATTGACCGCTCTGCAGTATCATAATTATGTTCACATCAGAGGTTATGAGAGGACAAGAAGGCAGCCTGTTAAGGAAGCCGTTGCCCGTTTGTCACAATCCGTATGGTGATGGAAAATCTGAGAGCAGACAGCATTCAAAGAGGTTGAAAATGGGGCGACAGTGGATCCTTCTGATGTGTGTCCTCGCTCTGGCGATTGCGGGATCAGGGGTTCTCACGCCTTCGTCTTCACAAGTTGGTCGCATGCTGGTTTTGACTTTTGACAAAGACGAAGCGGACATCAATGATTTTGGTAACTTAAAACCAATTGACCTCAAAGGTTGGTCTGTGACTAACCTTGGCAACGGATGTCCTACTAATCCCACCGGCAGGGCTTTGAACGCTGGTTATACGGAAGAACCAGATGCGCGAGTGCTGGCTTTTTCAATTCCAACGGACGCTGATGTAACACAGGGGACTGTTGAAATGTGGTTGAAGCCAAAATGGTCTATGGGGGCAAGGGAGGGACACACGCTATTTCACATTAAACTTCGTGGCGGTTATTGGAATGGCATCTGGGTGGGGTATCACGGAACCATCGGACCGACAACGGAAGCATTTGGAGCCAACATTATGGACGGTGTGGATCACCCTGCTTATGTGGGCGATGCTGAGGGACAATTAGGTTGGAAAGCAGATGAATGGCATCATATTGCAGTCACTTGGACCGACCATAGCCTTTATGTCTTTGCCGACGGCAAGTTGGTAGCGCAAACCTTTTCCGAGACACCCTTTCGGATTGGAGACAACGAAGGGGTGCTGTGCATCGGTGGCTCTTATGGATTTGGTGAAACCAAGCCGTTAGCAGGCGGGTTAATTGATGAATTTAGGTTTGTTAACTTGCCTCTTTATTCTCCCGATAATCCTCCGGACCCAATGAAAAAAGTAACGGAACCAATTGACTTAGGCGTTGCCTGGCTTGGCTATGGGGCGAGAGCGTTCGCCGATAGTGTTGCTGAACCGGAATTGATGACCGTGCACGTTCCCCAATTGTGCAATGGTGAATATGGGGATGCCGTCAGCATTGAGGATTTTGTCGTTGTTCAATTGCCGAAGGCGTGTGAAGTAAGCGGTTTTGAATGGAGCCGCGATGGGGTGCCGTATGCGGGCGAGAAAGGAAGAGGTTGGGCGCACGTTTTGCCTTATCCTCTCGCCTTTAAGTTTGAGGTCAGCCTTGACGGAAAAAGTTGGGAGACAGTGGTGAATGAACCTAACTTTCGCATCAGCCCGAAATTCGTCGCCCAAAATGAGGCGCTTCGTTTTCGCTTCAATTTTGCACCGAAGTTTGCTCAGTATGCCCGAATGACGATTGAGCGGAAACCAAGGGGTTATCAATTTGTGATGCTGGACGAAATCGCGATTTATGGTCGCGACGGGCGCAATTTGGCTTTGTCGGAAGGGGTGAAGGCGTGGACAGGAGATTATAAGAGGAAGCGTCGCTTTGAGCCCGATCTTGCTATAGACGGGAAGTGGGGAGAGCAAAGTTGCTGGAAATCGGCAACGAAAGGGCAAGGAACTCTGACAGTGGAATTGCCAAAAATGATGGAAATTCAAAAAGTTCAGTTTAGCCGGAACCGGGAGGGTTTCAAGCGGGACGGGACGCCCTCGGCGGGTAGGGTAGAAGTCAGCCTTGATGGGCACCGTTGGGAGGCGGTCGCAGAATTTCACGGTGCGGAACCCAAGCAAAGGACAATAGTCTTCAAGACCACAAAAGCAAAGTTGGTGCGCCTTGTCATCACAGAAACATCAGATGGAAATGAACCAATCATTGATGACCTCCGTGTGCAATGATCCGTTGGGCCAGGCGAAGCCGGTCCGAAAAACAACGGGCGAACCTTTGTTCCACCTTACAAAGCCAAACAAGTGCAAAATTCTGCAGCCAATTTGCCATTTTAGAGGTGTGGACACAAATGCATTGGCTGATTCGCTTACTATTCTTCTCTTTCGTTGCCGCATTAGCGCCCGCAGCGTTAGTTCTTTCCGCCCTTGCCCCTGATGACACGATTAACCTTTTGAAAAATCCAAGTTTTGAGGCGGAAGGCGATTGGGATTTTTACGGTTTTGGAGCAAAAGGAGTTCACTTCTTTCGGTCAACCGAAAGTCGTTCGGGATATTGGTGCGCTGCCATTAAAGTTGAAAAAAGTGGGGCGATTGACTGGTATCAATGGCGTCAAAGAATTGATTTTGTCAAAGTAGGTGCAACCTATCGGCTCTCCGGTTGGGTGCGCGCGGATAAGGTGCACCGAGCGAGTGGTGCTTACATCTCTCTGAGCGCTTACGATGACCACGGTAGAAGATTGCTCTTTTGCGATGCGTCCCGCATTAATGGAACAAGAGATTGGTTCCAACTTTCGGTAACCTTAACTGTTCCTAAGGACACTGCTTACCTGCTTGCGGCCTGTGTCCTTCACGGTTATGGTCAGGCATTTTTTGATGACCTGAGTTTGGAAGAAGTGAAACCTATCGATGATCGTGAGATCATCCGTCGCTGGCAAAAAATGAGGGAGAGAGGCGAATGGCTTTTTGTTCCCAGACCCGTCAGCAGTGACGAATTGGCTTTACCGATTACCCCAGATGTTGTCTGGAAGCAAGATAGTCTATACGGATGGCTATCCGGCAACCTTCTGGAACAATGGCAGGATGGACTGTTACCGTCAGGCGCCGTTTTACTGCAAGTGCCGTTAGACGCAATGCAATCGGAAACATTGAGACTCTCACTGCCGAAAGGTGATTACTTCTTGCACATATGGTTTGGTGGGAGTGTAGGAACAAGAATTCCGCTGAATGTTAAAGTCAACGGAAAACTTGTATTGGAACGGATTTTCGTGATAACGCCCTCTCTTTTTCGTTTAAGAATTGTCTCAAATGGTTCGTGGGTTGACGTAACTTTTGAACCGTCTTGCAAGCCTGTTCCTGTCGGAGAGAAGGCGCCATCGGTGAGCATTCTGGCGGTTGCGGTCACATCCGCTAACCGTCCGATCGCCCCTTCCCTTTTAGCCTTGATGAGGGAACGGGACCAATTGCTGGAAGCGACGGTCAACCCAATAGCCACTCATCTTCCGAAAGTGAAACCACCTTCTGTTTTCCCTGTCACAGCAACTCAAGTCTGTCCTGATATGAGGGATCTGAAACGCGAGGACGCTCTTACGATAACGGCATCAAGGGGTGAAACGATTTCTGGTGGTGTGCTACTCCTTCTTGAACCAGAAAAGCCTTTTAAGTTTACGGTTCAAGGCGACATTCCTGACAAGTGGCTGCGTTTATTGGTTGGAGTTCCTGGTTGGGTTCGGATGGCTGGGACACAGAGGTGGGATTTTTGGCTGTCGCCCGCACGGTGGCTGGACGAGAAGCAGGAAGGGCGCACCTCAATGGAAGGCTTGGGTTTGGCTTGGATTCAGATTGCGGTTCCCGAAAGTGCCGCCGCCAAACAATATAAAGCCACTTTGCGGGTATTCAGTGAAAAGCGGGTTCTTTCAATTCCCATTCATTTGAATGTATTGCCCCTCATATTGCCAGAGGTAGATGCCGACATAGGGATGTTTTACAATGCGACAATGAATTTATCTTGTCCAGATGATCAACTGGTAAAACGATGGCGGATGCATCTCGCTGATATGAAAGCCAATGGAATGACTAGTGTCTTTATTTATACCTTCCGAATGCTTTGGCACCAGCAAATAAATGGTCAATGGGAATGGCGAGATGAAGTTTTGACGGAATTTTTAAGAGCCTATCGCGCATATTTTGATCGCCCGCTTTACATCTGCACGCACGGGGACCGATTTCATCCTCAAGGTTATGGATCGTATGTGAAGCACGTCAAGGAAAGGTGCCATCAATTGGGTCTTGAAGTCTTCTTTATGCCTGTGGATGAGGCTTATGCAACGGAAGAATTATTGAAAGATGCCGAAAACTGGGTTCGGATCGTGAGTGAAGCCGACGGAAACGTGGCGATGACAACTGACCACAGAGAAGCGGAAAGCTTAAACGAATGGTTAAATGTGCGGGTTTATGGTGCGGGCTTTGTCAACGAGGAAGTCATACGCCATACGCAAGCCTCTGGCGATGTCTTCGCCGTTTACAATGGTGGGAGCGCAGGTGACCCTTTCCCAGTTGCCGATCGGTTTTTCTTCGGCATTTATCCCTGGGCAACGGGTGCAAAAGGTGTGTTCCAGTGGGCTTATCAGTGGGGAGAAGGTAACCCTTTGGACGAGCGGGATGCGGCATCTCACGATTGGTGCTATACGCTGCCCGTGGGCGAGAAGTTATGCGCGCCGACGCTCAACTGGGAAGCGGTTCGCGAAGGCATCAGCGATTGGCGGTATTTGTTAGCGGTTGAGAAACTTGCACAGGGCACATCTCAAGTTGCCCGAAAGGCAAGAAAGGTTTTGTCGGATGCCAAAAGCGATATGGAATCCTTTCTGAGAAGGAACAATCACATTCGCTATGGTGATGCACCGAGTTTTTACCCTTATGAGCGACTGATTAGCGCCTATTCACCGGAGCGATTAATGAACATAAGGCAGCAGTTAATGGAGGTCCTTTTAGAGGCATACAAATGACTGAGTTGCGGGATGACATAGACAAGATTTTCAAAGACTCATCAAAGGTCACTCCTACAGGGAGGGGATGCATTGTGAGAAATGGTTTGCAGATAGCGACAAATTTATGTGTTGCTTTCCTTTTTGGGTGGATCTGGTGTTCCGAAGTTACCGGCACCAACGACGATCATTTTGTCTTCAAACTGCCGCAGCAGGTTGAATTCGTCATTAACAGACGAACCGGGCACTTATTGTCGGGTCGGATCGGAAAAAGGCAGATTCTCCGCGATTGCGTTGATGAGTATTGGCTGCAAACGGAGACTGATGAAATCGTTATGCAAACCGACGAACAAAAGGATATAGTGATTTCGGTCAAAAAGGAGAAAAACCGAATTGTTTTAGATTGTAGAAACGAGTTGCTGGGGCTGGCACTGAAGAAAATCTATGCCCCTGCTTCGGTTCCCCAAGCATTGCGGAAAACTGTCATCGTTCAATCTTGCAGGAGCAAAGGCGCTCTGCACATTTTCTCCAAAGTTAAATTAGCCGAAAATTTTTCCCAAGGCGCTTGGATTTATACCCCCAGACAATCTTGGGGCGGGCAGAGGCTGCTTTATGGGGTTCGTCGCCTTTCCGATATAACGGTGCCGATCACTTCCTCTTCGGGTTGGGATAATCGTTTCGTGGTCGCTTTTTTGCCGGACCGGTCCGTCGGATTTGCCCATTGGCGTTCGCTGGTTGACAATCTGTGGGTCCCCAGTCACGGAGTCATTGCCGAATGGGGCAGAGAATCCCCATTTGCTCTGACCTACTTTTCCGATGGTTGGCGGTGGCGTCTGCTGCATACGGTAGATGGTGAGCGATCAAGCGCTTCTTGCGACTATGTCCTGCTTCGTGGTGATTGGTATGATGCTTGGGGGTCATATCTAAGAATGCCAGAATTACAGCAGACTTACCAACACATTAAAACAACCCCTATTTGGTGCCCAAAAATCAAGTATGGCACCTTTTGGCGTCCCGTGCATCACGGCTATGAGGAATTTCACCAGGCAGCAAAGGAAACTCTGGCGATTTTGAGTGCGGATGCACAGTTGACGATTGGAGTTTTTGCTTGGTCTTTAGACGGAGACTACGAGACAGATCGTCCTTTTTTAATGGAGACTTTAGAGTTCGTTTTTACGCCCCAATGGCTGCGAAACGCGGTTTCGGTGTTGCAACGAAATCCTCGGTCAAAAGTAGGACTTTACATCCAAGGAGGGTTGATTGACAGCGAGTCGGAATGTTATCGTAAGCATCCCGATTGGGTCATTCGTGATCAGAAGGGGCAACCGATCCCGTCGGGCTTCAGCGACAATGCCGTTGGAGTTCTGTTTATGGCAAATCCGAGAGTGGATGAGTGGGTCCAGCACCACATTGAGCGCATTAAGGCAGTTTGCAGAGTTTACGATTGTGGGTTCATTTATTTGGATGGAGGCGGTTACGGCGAACTTATTGATTGGTCAAGACGGCACGCCATCAACTTCGCTCACTGTCGGCGATTGAACGAAAGGGTTTTTGAAGCAGTCCGGAGCACGGGAAAGGATCGGGGCTTGCTGATTAACTCACAGAATATGCCCTTTGCGGACATCAGTTGGGTGGAATGTGGCTATTTTGCCCCCCACGTGCCTTGGCGTGAGACAGTAGACTTCTGCTTTGACACGAAGTGCCAGCAGGTGGATCCCCGATACACGCTAGAGCCATTGTATTGGCAGGACAACGATCGTTATCTGGCGATGTGTATAGCCTTTGGGTTTACACCGTGCGGAGAGATTAGTCCTGAAAAACCAGAAGCGACTTGGAGAGCAATTGAGGCAGCCTATCGGATGAAACAGTCACGGCTGATTTATAGGTCTGATGCGACTTCTCCTGTATGGTGGCGCGATGAAGTTCCCATTGTGACTTTTGCTGTGCGATTGGGAAAAGAAATTATTGTGCCTATTCTGAACTTTGGTGACCGGCAGGACTTGACGGTCACGGTCAATTTAGAGGCTGTTGGACTGCAAACGACTGAGCCGGTTGAAGCGAGCCTTTATCAACCTTTGCTGTCGGCAGAAAAGTTCTCCGTTAAGGCAGCGGTTTTGGAAAAGGACAAAATAAGTTTCCGGCTTAAAGTTCCGGTAGGTTGGAAGGGCATCACCTTACTCAGTCTTAAACAATAGGCTGAACGCAGTGAAACTTCATATGAAATTTGAAAATCATTATAAAGACGAGTTTTTTGGGAAAGAACCAAACGCAAAATAAGTATTCAATAATAATTGTGAGCAGCTTGAAAAGGTAGTTGTGCAAGGATGGGAGAAAGGGTGAATTTGATGAAGCGGCTGGGTTATTGGATGAAAGTGAGTTCTGCCATCCTCGGTCTGATCGTTACTGCCCTTTTGTGGATGACGGACATCGTGCCGTCGCAGCCAGCAAAAAGAGCGGGCAAGGAGGAGTGCCGGGACTGCCATCGGAGGATATGGGACGAAACCAAAAAGGGGTCCCACGGGGGTCTGGACTGTTCTTCTTGCCATCCGAATGCGATGAACCATCAAGATGCCGATGATCCCCTTGAGGTCGCCGCTGGAGTGGACTACAGTGCGGAAGCCTGCGGCTCCTGCCATCGGTTTCAGTATGAAACCTATATGAAGGACGAGCCGGGGAAGGCAGGGCTTTATGGTGGGACACCCGAGGACCCGGCAAAAGCCCCGAAACTGGCTGAATTTCCTCTCTATCACAAGATCGTTGCCGGACACGGCTTTACCAAAGACTATAATGAGGAAAGAGCCCATCGTTACATCCTTCAGGATCACATAGAGACCAAGCGTCCCAAGTTTCCGGCTTGCCTGAACTGCAAAGCGACGCCGATTGCGTTGCACTGGGGCAAAACCTGGAACGGAGTGGCAATTAGTAACGATACTAAATGGGAAGATATCGTCAAACTGATTCCCAAGGAACTCCACCCCTATGGGGTGTCCTGCATTCACTGCCACGATCCCCATAACGCCGAACTTAGGATTATTAATAGAGGTCTGATGGAAGCGATTAAGGAAAGGGGCGTCAATCCTTACTGGCCGGAACGGAATGCTAAATCGTTTCAAGCTGCCGACAAACAGCAGAAGGAGATGCTGCTCTGCGGTCAGTGTCACGTAGAATATGTTTGTGGGATGGGTGCGGATAAAAAGATCCGTTTCGTTTACTCTTGGCGAAAAGCTAGGGATCTGCAAGCGTTTTACCAAGAAAGATACGGTAACCAGCAGGACTGGGTGCATTCCTTGATCGGCGAGACATTAGTGAAAAGCCAACATCCTGAGTTGGAGTTATTCTGGGAGAGCAAATACGAGCGGGCGGGTGCTTCCTGTGTGACCTGTCATATGCCCAAAGTAGAGGTGAAAGGTCGCCTGTTAACATCCCATTGGCTAACCAGCCCGTTGAAGTATTTGGACAAGGAAATGAAGAAAGAACCGTTGGGTGCTTATCCGTGCGGTCAATGTCACAATGTTCCGCCTGCCGTTCTCAAAGCCCAAGTTTTGCGTTTGCAGCAACATATAGACGCCGTTCAAAAGCGAGTTCAAAAAGCCCTCAGCGATGCGATAGATGCTTTGGAGGCGGCAAAAAAGGCACGGGAGGCGGGGAAGAAGGTAGACTCGGATTTGCTTCAGAAGGCGATTGATCTTTATC
The DNA here is from genome assembly GCA_025057575.1 of Candidatus Caldisaccharidevorator malaysiensis. GTDB lineage: Bacteria > Armatimonadota > Fervidibacteria > Fervidibacterales > Fervidibacteraceae > Caldisaccharidevorator > Caldisaccharidevorator malaysiensis. The sequence goes on along the minus strand of JANXBO010000028.1, from coordinate 1,961 downwards.
GGGAAGCCCACCTGCGGTGGGAGAATCTGGTCGTGTCGGAAAACAGTATGGGATTTCACAATCCTGAGGAAGTAATGATGGAGTTGGCGGAGTCCTTGGACAATGCCCGACAAGTGGAGGCTCTGGCAAGGAAAGCCATAGGTGGTCCATAGGGCAGGGGGTGTTTCTCAGTGAGGGGGACTTGTTTCCTTGTAGGTGCCTTTGTGTTTGTCGGTTGCTTTGCGGGAAGGGGAAATGCCGATGGGGGTTGGAAGTTTAGTGGTAGCATTCGGGTTCGGGTGGAGCAGTGGAATTTTTTTGACCCTGGTGTCGCTGGTCTGGACAGCGACTATCTGTTTGCTGCTACTCTGACGAAGTGGACGGCACAAAGGTCCTTCGGAGGTAAAACAGAGGGACAAGTTCAGTTGATCCACACCGGTTTTCTGGGCTTGCCCCAGGGTGCTGTGGCACCTCTCCCTTTTGGGGATTTGGGTATGGGAGGTTCTTATCGGCGTTTTGCTGGTGGGAGGGATGGTGCACTCAACCTCCGTCACGCTTTCATCCGGTATTCACCGAGACCGGGCTCTCGCCTCCTTGTGGGGCGATGGGAATTGACAGAAGGTGTTGAAGGGGTTCCCAAAGATCCGAGTCTGGCATGGATCCGGCGAGCACGGGTAGCAGAGCGTTTGATCGGATCCTTCCCTTTCTCGCACATCCAGAGAGGATTTGACGGGATCGGGTGGTTTGAGGAGGGACGGGAGAAGTCTTTTGCTTTGGCTCTGGTGCGACCGACGAGAGGAAAGTTTGACATCAAAGGGAGTGACCACCTATCGCGGGTTACTGTCGGTTACGGTTCGGCATCCTTTACTCCCTCACCCCTTAGCGATGGTCGGGTTTTCGCTATTTGGTATCGGGACGAGAGGAGACCGCCCCGTGTGCTGAAACTGGACAATCGTCCTGCGGCTGTTCGAGCAGCCGATACGAGAGCCATCAACCTGGTCAGTTTAGGTGGTCACTGGGCAAGGTTATGGTCGGACAAGGACGGTCAGTGGGATTTATTGATGTGGGGCGCCCATCAATTTGGCGATTGGGGCGTTTTATCTCACAGGGCGCACGCGTTTGCTGTTGAGGGTGGTTTCCGGTTTACGAAAGAGCCTGGCAAGCCGTGGTTGCGATTGGGTTTTTTCGCCGGAACTGGTGACCGCAACGGAGCAGACGGGGTGCATCAAACCTTTTTCCAGATTCTACCGACAGCAAGAGTTTATGCACGCACTCCTGTTTTCAATATGATGAACAATCGGGACCTGTTCGCTCAGTTTCTGATTCAGCCAAGCCCTCGCTTGATGATCCGTGCTGATTATCATCGGCTGTGGCTGGACCGGTCGGAGGATCTCTGGTACGCTGGTGGTGGTGCTTTTAACAACAGTGCTTTCGGCTTTGCTGGGCGCCCCAGCGGCGGGAGAAGGAAACTGATGGACCTGGTGGACATCAGTCTGGACTACCGACCGAGTGCCGACAGCCAATGGACCCTTTACATCGGCCGGGCGATGGGTCGGGATGTGGTTCGGTCGGTCTTTCCCGCCGGCTCCAAAGCCTCTTTCCTCTACTTAGAATGGCAGCGGTCGTGGTGAAAGAACTAAGGCAGTTCCACCTGGAAGCGATCGGGTTCTGAAGCAATGGCACGAGCCAGGTCCCAATAGGTGCAAAAGTTCTCAA
>JANXBO010000028.1:0-256 GCA_025057575.1 Candidatus Caldisaccharidevorator malaysiensis | reverse complement strand
CATCGGGCGGCACGGCGTGATCGACGAAAGTGGTATAACCACCCTGGCGGAAAAGCCAGGGGAGGCGAAGGTCCTCCAAGAGATGCTTTCTGATCGCCTCTTTGTCCTGAGAAAGGACTCGCTTATCTACGCCCCCGAACATCATCAACCGGCGACCATACTTTTTCCTCAGTTCCACAGGGTTTTCGCCGGATGCTACCTCAAGAGGATAAACCCCTGTCACACCGGCATCCAACCATAACGGAATCAGCGGATC
>JANXBO010000027.1 GCA_025057575.1 Candidatus Caldisaccharidevorator malaysiensis | reverse complement strand
CACCTCATCGTCAGCCCCTCAACAAATTTCCGTTTGTCTCTTTCTTTTCGTGCGTCTCAGTCGTCGTTGTCCACAAAAACAAACTCTTCAGGAACAACAAAGATAAATTTAGCAACCCGTGCCGCACCACTGCGACCGTCTTTCGGAGTCAGAACCAGGCGATAGGTTCCCGGTTGCTCAATCGGGAAGCGCCATAAGACGATTCCTTCTTTGTCGCTCGTAACGAACTGTTGGTGGACAGGGCGTCCCTCTTGGTCTTCCAGACGCAGCAGCAACTGGTGACCGAAAAAAATCGCACAGGCATAGGCACCATACGCTCCGGTCTTGGTTGCCGAAAAGGTCCACCGGACGGCGTGTGCTTCCTTCCCTTCGGGATCATACCACTCCCAGGCGTTCCAAGTTTCCTTGGCGGGATTCCACATTGTCTTCCGTTCTATCCCGTAGCAGCCAATGGCTTCCGAGGATACAGCAAAGGGTTGCAAGAGGACGGGGATTTTTCGCAAAAGGTTTGCCTGATAGGCTCGCTCTCTTTCTTGCGCTTGAAGAGCCTCCCAAAAGACCTGGGCTCTTGCCGAACGGATTTGCTGGTAGCGCTGAATTAACGACTCTGGCAGAGTCTCGTTACCAGTCAAAAGGATAAGAGAGGTTGTTGTGAGCCGGGGCAGGGTGACCACAATGCGATCGCCATCGGCTCTTGACTTTAGGGGGACGAAGGAGCCGTTGCGCACCTCAAAAACTGATTGCGGTTTCAGCCAGGGTGGGATGAGGACTTCCAAGGAAACAGGAGCGACGGGGCGGGATACAAACCAGTCGGGCAGCGATCCTCCTCTTTCGTTAATGCAGACGAGCAAAAGGGCATCGGAAGCGATGAGAGCCCGAACGAAGACGCCGTCTGTGAGACTTTTTGCCATGTCAAGGGGATGAGACCTAACGATGACGGGTGCTATCAGAGTCATCTCTTTGTAAAACCGTCCGATGGCTGTCCACACATCGGGATAGTCAGTCGCGCCCCAGAAGATCTGGTCGGGATACCGCTCGGTGCAATGGATGTAAGAGATGAGCCCCTTAGCACCACCTGCCAAAGCATACGCCATCATTATGCGGACCTCTTCAGGGAACGGCATTCTGGGGAAGCGGGCTTTGGACGGTTCCTTTACTGGCTCAATCCAGAATGCTTGGTAGGTGATGGTCATTGGGTTAGGGGCGCAGGCCCTACGGGCTGTTTCTGCCACCTCAAACACTGTGCGGGTTGACCAGCCGATGTGGAGGGCATACGGGTCGGTGTTCAAGACATCAGCGATCCGACCGTAGCAAAACCAGTTGGCTGGTTTGTAGGTCAGGTTGACGGTGAGAAAGGTGAGGGTAGAAGGATCCTGTTGATAGCAGAGATGGTCCCGACGGACCAATTCCATTGCAAAAGCGCCCACCCTCTTTTGGTGCGGCAATTCTTGAACCCCATAGTCGTGCACATCGGGCTCGTCCATCAGATAGTAAGCCCACAAACTCCGATGATTTTTGTTGTCCTCCCTCGGTTGCCCGTCCCCTGTCAGCGACGAGACCCCTTTCAGTCCGAACAGATTCAGTTGATCCAGTTGGTCTTTGGTCAGGGCAGAAAAGGAGACATACAGGTTGACCTCATTGAGAGCATACTCCTTTGGCGTCACGTAGCCATAGGAACCCAAAGGAAAAAAGTCATCGCGGGCGCGAAAAACAGCGGCGGCGGTCCCTACCGTCGTATCAATTCTCAGATAGTGAAAACTTCCGTAAGGCAGTGTTCTGGGGGGCTGAATGACCACAGGGCATATATTCTGCCAAAAACGGGGCGAAAGGATGCGACTTTTCTGAGTAACCTTTTCCCCGTCCAGCCAAACCTCTGTGACCTTCTCGTGACCGCTTTTGCTCTCACCAGCGAGCTCCAAAAAGGCGTGCAGATGACCGTTGCTATCAAAGGTTATCCCCTCCAACCGCACCGACGGGGGTCTTATGGGAACGGTTAGGGACAGATTCGTGCCATCATCAAAGTGAAGGGTTAGAGAAAGGGGTTTGCTGGGCGCATCTCTTAACCTGATCAGCAATTCGCCAAAGGCTTTAGGTGGCAGCGGGCTGGGGCGCAGCCGCCACCAGACGATTGGTCCCCCCTTTTCAACGATCGTCGTGTCCCGACCATCAACAATCAGGCGCCGAACGGTTAGCGGTCGGGTGGTCCTGTTGTGAAGGTAAACTTCTGCCGTGCCCGAAGAACGGTCGTGCTCTTTGTAGTAATTCTGGATATCTTTGGCGTCTTCAAACCAGTCAAAGGCGGTGCCCCGATCGGGTCGGTAGAAGGCAGTATCCACTCTCACGCCATCTGTCTGACCGACTGCCACCCCTGAAAGCAATAAGGCACCCACAATCGTCACCATCATCCTCATTCCCCAGAAAAAAGATAATGGCGTCAATATTTATTTCGGGTCTGATTTATCCGAGCAAGATGGGCATTCCACTGAGTGATTAAGGTCAATGGTGCGTCCTGTTACCGGGCAATGGGGCTGGGTTCCGAATCAATTGGAAGACCTTTACAGAGTTTTGCCCAAATTAAATTTGCGCCACCTGGTGATTTTGGACTCTCAATGGGAACCGAACGATAATCCCCGGTATCGCCTCTCCCAAAGGTCTTTTATCGCCTTTGACCCTTTTGCGGTTCTAAGGGCGAAAGGACAACGTGCGCTGGTCCGTTGGTGGAACGGGAGATGGAATCAGGGCAGCACGCTAACTCTGTTAGACCAAATGACCAGGGACCTTTGGCGTTCGGCTCCGAGGGGCTCATTACCGACACCTTTGCCAGCGGGTGCCATCGGTTTTTTCGGTTACGATCTGAAGAGTCTATTGGAACCCGTCGGAAGCGATCTACCGTCCGACTTTGCTCTTCCCGACTTGTGGCTGGCTTTTTACGATACGGTCATTACTGTTGATGATTTTTCGGGCAACCTTCTGATCTCGTCCACTGGTCTTCCAATGGAGGGACAGGAGGGTGCGCAGAGGGCAAGGGAAAGGCTTCAGGAGGTGGAGACGGTTCTGTCTCGGGCGGTTTGTCTGATGGACGATTCGGGATCCGATCGGTTGTTGGAGGAACCAGTTAAGGAAGTGGCTGCCACCTCCAACTTTACCGGTAACCAATACCGGCGGTCTGTGGAGAGGGTGAAGGCGTACATCAGCGCTGGAGACATCTATCAGGCGTGCCTCGCCCAAAGATTTCTTGTTCCCTGCGCCCGAGACCCGATGGACCTTTTCCTTTACCTGAGACAGAAAAACCCGTCACCCTTTGCTGCTTACCTTGACGGCGGTGATTTTTGGGTCATCAGTGCGTCTCCGGAGCGGTTTTTGCATTACGATCCGACCGCTCGTTACATTCACACCCGACCCATAAAGGGAACGCGCCCGAGAGGGAAGGACGGTGAAGAAGAGCGAAGAATGAGGGACCAGTTGCTGTCCAGCGAGAAAGACAGAGCGGAGCACATTATGATCGTGGATTTGGAGAGGAACGATTTGGGGCGGGTAGCGGAGACGGGTTCCGTCTGGGTGCCCGAACTATGTCTATTGGAGACCTTCCCGACCGTTTTTCACTTAACTTCAACGGTGGAGGGGCGGCTGAAGGAAGGGGTGGGTCTGGTGGATCTTTTGCGGGCGACCTTTCCCGGTGGTTCCGTTACCGGGGCGCCCAAAATTCGGGCGATGCAAATCATTGAGGAAGTGGAGACGGTCAGCCGGTCCGTTTACACCGGTGCCATCGGTTACCTTTCGGTCACGGGACACTTGGATTTGAGTATGGCGATCCGGATCCTTATCTTGTGCAACGGTATGGCGTCCTTCTACGCAGGGAGCGCCATTGTGGCGGACAGCAACCCAGAAGAGGAATACGAAGAGACACTGGTCAAAGCCAGAGCCTTAATGAACGCCCTCGGTCAACAAGGCGTGCCGTCCCTTTCCCAAAACTCGCTCTTGGGTGCTGGGGGAAAAGAGAGCCTGCCCTGGTAGGGCAGTCGGTCACGTTTCGGGTAGTTTCGTTGCCCGGTTGACCAGTAGACCCAGCAACCGGCTTTCAATTTCCACGATATCGCCGTCCCTTAAAGCGGCTTCTTCGCCCATCATAATCCCCGTTCCCGTCGTCAAAAGGCTTCCGGGTGGGACTGGATTGTTGCGCAAGAGGAAGGAGAGAAGGTCTTGAAAGGTTCTGTTCATTTGGCGGGTAGAGGCTTTGGCTTCAAACAGGATCGTTCCGTTGCGCCGAATGCGGCAGGTGAACGGGATCTGGGTGGGGTCAGGGACCTGGTCGGCGGTCACCAGCCAGGGACCGAAGGAACAGCACCACAGAAAAGTCTTGGACTGAGGAAGATAAAGGGGATTCTCCCGCTCAATATCCCAGGCGGACACATCATTGCAGAGGGTGTAGGCGAGGGGAGTCAGGCTCTCGCCGATGAGGATGGCGACCTCCGCTTCGGGCGCCGTAAACTGAGAATCGGATCGGATGCCGATGGGTCCGTAGGGTGGTGAACAACGACTGGCGGTCGCTTTGAAGAAAATCTCTGGTCGGTCACTGAAATAGACTCTCGTGTAAATGTCCGTCTGACTATCGGCATCCCTTCCGAGGGCGCTTCGTTTGTAAGTAACCCCAGCACCCCAGACCTCTGGAGGATCAATGGGGAGAAGAAGGTGGGGCTTTTCCGGCGAAGGGGTCCTCAGCAGTTCTTCCAAGGGCACAGCAGCCGTCTTTTTTCTCCGAATGGCGCTCAAACAGGGGGTTAGCAAAGCGTCCAGGGTCTGGTTCCGCCGTAGTGCTTCCAGAACGGCGTCGTAGCAGGTCGGATAATGATCCGTCAGGTCCCAAACCATCTTTCCTTTAACAACCCCAAACCTCTTACCGACACCGGGCAAGTGAAACTGGACTAACTTCACACAACCACCTCCGTTGCAAAGGAAAACCTTTCGTTTTGCAAATGATACAGCGGTTTGAGTCTGACCCGATCCTCTTGCTTCAAGAGCACCGGCAACAGGACAATTGCGACAAGAATGTCCTGAATATGTCAGGTTTTTCCTGACAGGCAATCGGTTAGTTACCCTACGGACATTGATCGCTTTTGACGGACTATATGGGGCGGAGGACAGGATGATGGAAATGATAGAGCATCACCGAACCGAGGAGGGCAAGGGAATGGGGGTGGCGATGACTGTTTGCCCCTTCTGCGGGATGGGGTGTGGACTAGTCCTGCTGGGACGATCGGCTTTCCCCTTGGACAACCATCCCGTTAGTCAGGGCGGACTGTTTCTGAGGGGCTGGGCATCGGGTGAACTCCTTTTTTCCCCCTTGCGAGTGCGTTATGGGCTGGTTCGGGACTCTAATGGGACTCAAAGACCTTTGTCCGTTGAAGACGCTCTGGAGATAGCCCGTCGGCAACTTAAAGACCTTTGCCAGCGCTACGGACCGGAAAAAATTGGGGTTTTGGGCTCTGCTCGGCTGACGACGGAAGAGATCGGGCTCTTGAAGCAATTATCCGATGCCATCGGCACGCCCCATCGGGATTCGTTCCAGAGGATGGGTTACCTTCCGTTTCCCGCCAAAGGGCTGGAAACGATAGAGGAAGCGTCCGATGTGACCGTCCTGGCGACGGACTGCGCCCACCGCCATCCTCAAGCCCATCGCCGGCTGGTGCGGGCGATCTACAAAAACCATAAAGTTCGCTTCGTTGACAGTCGCCGACTGCCCCTCAGTCAATTCCCCGACTATGCCGACTATGTAGAAGCCCTGCCCGGATCGGAACTGGACCGACTTCCCAACTCCTGCATCGGTTTGACAGTCCTTTCGTCGGAAATCGCTCTTGAGGGGCAAGGATCCCGCGCTTGGATGGCTTTGGATCGGCAGAGGACCGTTTTCTTGACGGACTATGTCAATCAACGGGGTTTAGTGGAAAGCGGTTTCTACCCTCCTGCTGATGGGATGGGGGCTTTTGAAATTCTCCAAGCGGCTTCCGAAGGTAAATTGAAGGCGCTCATCGTTTTCGCCGATGATCCATCGGAATTCTTTCCCGAGCAAACTAAACAAGCCTTTGCCCGTGTGGAGTGGTCGCTGGTGGTGGACTCTTTGCTGACCCCTACTGCCCGGTTAGCCCATTTGGTGCTCCCGGGCGCGCTGCTTTGGGAAAAGGACGGAACCGTGACCAATACGGAGGGGCGCGTTCAGCAGGTCGGTCCCGTTCAGGAGCCCCTTGCCGGCTGGACGGAGGGTCAGATCATTGCTTGTCTTTTGGAAGAATGGGCTGATGCCGGCAACGGCATCACCCCAGGTCCCCTACCTTATCCGGACGGTGGGATCTCTCCTGATCCGCCCGATGAATCCTATCCGATGGTCCTAACTTTGGACAGCGGCACTTTTTGGAACCGGCACATTTTCAGTCAGGCGTCAGTAACCGTTTGGCGGGAAGCCCGAAACGAAAGGGCGGATTTTCCGAACGGTTATGTCAGCCTCAACCCCGAAGATGCCCGGAAACTGGGTGTCCGCCCCTTCAGTGATGCGCTCATAGAGGCACGGGAGGGAACCTTAAGGCTACGGGTGAAGGTGGACCAACGACCGGCTCGTGGCGTTGCGCTACTGCCGATGTCCCTTTGGGAAGCGGCGGGAACGGCTCTTAAGTCCCTGATCGTAGATCCTGCTCTGAAAATCCCGATTTTCCGACCGACTCCCGTTCGCATTAGACCCGCCCCTTAAGGAGGGAGGAAGAACCGTTGGAGCGAAAGGCGGAAGGGACACAAAGAAAGGAGACCCGCTGGGTTAGCACAACTGACTTGCAAAAGATTTTAGAAAACTGGGCGGAAAAGGGTGTGCTCGTGGCACCGACGAAGGTCAACGGCGAGGTCCTCTTTCAGAGAATCCGCGACATCCGAGAGATTTGCTGGGACGAAGACTATGTCAACAGTTTGGTCCCGCCCAAAGAGTTTGTCTTGCCCAACGAGGAACGCCTCTTGTCCTATCGGCGCACGGACGATCAGAACTGGGTCGTTGAGGTGTGCTCGGAAGAGAACCAGGAGACCATTCTGTTTGGTGTCCGAAGTTGTGATGTGGCGGGATTGGCCTACCTGGATCGGTTTCTCCTGGGTGAGATGTTCTCCCGACCGGACCTCGCCGATCCGCAATACAAGGCAAAAAGGGAGAAATTCATTTTGATCAGCATCGTCTGTCAAAAGGCAGCCCCCACCTGTATGTGCGTCTGTTGCGATGGGGGACCGGCGTTAACCGAAGGTTTTGATTGGCAGTTAACCCGTTTGACCGACGGCTGGCTGGTGGAGATCGGCAGTGAGAAAGGAGAAAAACTGGCGACGGGCTTCCATTACCTGCTCCAGCCGGCAACGGACGAGGCAATAAAGGAGCAGAAAGAGCGGGTCGCCACCATTATCCGCACTTTTGACCAATACAGTCCCGACGAAAGGGTCCCGACGATGGCAGCGGGACGAATGGTTTCCCGACCGCTCCTTAAGGAGGAATTCTGGAGCCGGATCGGCAGCCGATGCGTGGAATGTGGCGGCTGTGCCTTCATCTGCCCGACCTGCTTCTGCTTCAACGTGGTAGACCGCCCGCTCTCTCCGTCACTGCAGGAAGGTGACGCAAACGAACTTGCCTTCTGTCCCTTGCTGGTCGGATTCAATGGTAAGGGAGCGGACTACGAGAGGGTGCGCTACCGCGACTGCTGTATGCTGCAAGGTTTCGTCCGTCAGGCGGGCGGGATTTACCCGCGGCGGACGACGGGGGAACGGTGCAAGACTCGGTTCTTCCACAAACTTTCCTGGCAATTTCTGGGACGGATGAATCGGTTGGGCTGCACCGGCTGCGGACGATGTCTGAGAACTTGTTTGGGTGAGGTCGGGATCAGCCGCGTAGCGACGGAGATGACGGAAGCGCTGGCGGAAAAGAAATTGGCGCCGGCAGGCGTCACGGCTCCGAAAAGAGAACATCAAAGAGGGCATCCAAAATGAACGAAGAAAGGGCTTTTTTTGATCACAACGGTTTATACACACCGACTCTTTTGCGGGTGACGGCTATTGAAGACGAGATCCCAGCGGAGGCGGTCACGGGTCCCATTAAGAACTTTGTGTTGGAGAGAAACGGGATTGACTTTCGCCCAGGGCAATTTGCCCAGGTGACCGTCTTCGGTGCCGGGGAGGTGCCCATTTCCCTGTCGTCACCGCCCAGCCTTTCCGATCGGATCATCCTGACGGTTCGGGCAGCGGGGTTTGTCACGGGAGCCCTTCACCAGATTCGTCCGGGCGATGTCATCGGTTTTCGTGGTCCCTGTGGCAACGGGTTCCCGATAGAACCCTGCATCGGGCAAGATATTCTCTTCGTAGCGGGCGGCATCGGTTTGGCGCCCTTGCGGGGGCTTCTCTGGGAGCTTCTCTTTCGGCGACAGGACTTTGGTCGGATTCTCCTTCTTTACGGTGCCCGAACACCAAGGGACCTTCTCTACCAATATCAAATTCCCGAATGGCAGGAAAAGGGAGTAGAAGTCTTTCAGAGCGTAGATGTGGGCGACGGGGTCTGGGAGAAGAGGACCGAAACGCCCCGCAAAGTCGGGGTGGTCACGACCCTTTTCCAAGAGATCAAGATTGATCCGCAAAGAACCGTCGCCTTCGTCTGTGGACCTCCGGTGATGATCCGTTTCGCCCTTTTGGGGCTGACCCGTGACCTGCACATCGCCCCCGAACGATGTTTTGCGACCTTGGAGCGGCATATGAAGTGCGGGGTCGGCAAGTGCGGGCACTGCATCGTTGCCGACAAGTATGTGTGTATGGACGGACCTGTTTTCTCCCTCGCCGAACTGGAGAAGATGGCGGTCATTGAAGAGCCCTGGTGATGAAAGGGATGGACCAGACTCAAGTTCAGTCCTTGTTGGACCTGTTGAGGGACCGGAACTTTGTCATTGTCGGCGTCGGCAACCCGATGAGAGGGGACGATGGGGTGGGTTCGCTCATTGCTGGTCAACTTTCCCAGTTTCATCCGGATCGGGTCTTTGATGCGGGGGCGGTGCCGGAAAATTTTCTCGGTCCCATTTTGAACAAAAGACCCTCTGTTTGCCTTTTCGTAGATGCTGTGGACTTCGGGGGACAGCCCGGCGATTGGCAACTGGTGTCTCTATCCGATTTGGAGGACAAACTGCCCACCACCCACACCCTTTCACTCAGTCTGCTGGGACAACTTTTAGAAGAGGCAGACATCCAATGCTGGGTGCTGGCTATCCAACCTCAGCAAATCGCCTTCGGTGCGCCCCTCTCCAATCCGGTCAATAAGGTCAAAAACGAGGTCATTCACCTTCTTAAAGGCATCTTGGATGATCAAGGACAGATGCAAGAAACGAAGAAAAACGGGAACCATCAATTTCAAGAAAAGGAAAGAACCGAAGAGGGGAAGAAGGAAGGAGAGCAGAGATAATGGAAAACGGACTTTTTTGGCTGGCACGGACAGAAGGTCAAATCGGCACTGGTCTGATGGTTCTCATCTTGGCAAGTGTCCTCGTCCCCCTCTTTTATCGCCGTCGCTACTATATGGGTCCCATCGCTTTCATCCTGACCCTCATTGGGAGTGCTTTCCTGATTTCATCGGGAGTATCGGTCTTTTTGCAAGGACCGACCAGCACCTTTCATCTTCACCCCCTACCTGGTCTAACGACGCCCCTGACCATTGGTGTTGACTACCTGAGCGCTGTTTTCCTCATCTTCGTTCCTGCTGTGGTCACATTGGTTTGCCTTTACAGCCTCTCTTACATTGAAAACTACAAGGAGCAAAATCCGGCACGGCTTTACCCGTTCCTTATTCTCCTTCCCGTTGCGGCAGCGCTCATCGTCATCGCTGCCGACCTCATTCTCTTTTTGATCGGCTGGGAATTGCTGGCGCTGATCACTTACTTTTTTATCGTTTACAGGAAAGAAAAAGAGGTTGTGAGGGCGGGGGCAGGGTATTTGCTCGTCAGCCAGGCAGCGATCGTGTGCCTAATTGGGGCGACGCTGATCCTCTACCGGTTTTCCGAAACCAAGAACCTCACCTTTGAAGCCGTCGGGCAGACGATTGAGCAGATGGGGCTCGTCCATCCGGGATGGTTGCACACGGCATTATTCCTCTTCTTGATCGGATTCGGGATCAACGCTGGTATTTTTCCTTTTCATTTCTGGTTACGGAAAGCCTATCCATCAGCACCCAGTGCTGCTGCTGGTGCCTTGGCTGCCGTTGGACCGAAAGTAGCCGTTTATGCACTGTTGCGCCTCTACGCCGACTGGCTACCCGTTTCCTTCTTCAGCACGATCTGGGGTCAGATCCTGGCGCTTTTTGGAGGGTTGTCCCTCTTCGTCGGGGCTTTCATCGCCTTGTTGCAAACGGACGCTGCCAAACTGGTCTCTTGCTACATCACCGTTCAGTTAGGCTACATTGTTTTGGCGATCGGTGCGGGCGTGACTTTCCTGCCGATCAGTCCCCCGATTGCGCTCGTCGCCCTCACAGCCGGTCTGTTCCACACCGTTAACAACGCTCTTTACAAATCCCTTCTCTTCCTCAACACAGGTGCCCTTTTCGCCCGGGCAGGAGAGACAGATCTGGCGAAAGTCGGAGGGCTAATGCGCGTGATGCCCCTGACCGGGCTCACCGCCCTGACCGCTGCTGTGGCTATTGCGGGACTGCCGCCCGTCAATGGTTTCGCCAGTAAATGGATGATCTTTAGTGACTGCCTGATGGCTGGGCGCACCCTCCCCCTGTTCGCTCTTTTGGGAGCCATCGCTCTGTTCATCTCCGCCCTGACCCTGGCATCCTTCCTCAAGTTCTTTGGCAGCGCCTTTTTAGGTCCCCTAATGCCCGCTACCGCAGAGAAGAAAGATCTTCCCCTGCCGATGCAAGTGCCGCAAGCGTTGTTGGCGGTGGCTTGTGTTCTCATCGGGTTGGCTCCCGCAGCCTTCGTCCTTCCCCTCTATCAGGCTGTCTCGTTCCTCCTCCATAAGGGATATGCCCCTTCTCCTTATGTGGTCCTTGGTGATTCTCTGACGGCGATCCGGTTGAACTTTGGTGACGGGATCGTCGCCACTTGGAACCCGATCCCTTTCCTCGCTGCTGGGGCGGTCACCTTTCTCGTCTCCTTTGGACTCTATCGGTTACTCAATCCGTCCCGGCGTGTGAGTCCTGTTTGGCACTGTGGGGCAACGGTGAGTCCGACGATCGCCAAATACCACACCCACGGGTTCTATCAGCCTTTTAAGGATTTTGTCGGTTTTCGGGTCAATCGGTCCCACGCTCGCTCCCATAATCCATCGGCTTATGCCTCTGAAGAGCCCCCTGTTCGTCCCATTACTCAACAATCCCAACCAGACCGTCTCTATCCGTCGGTCATTCGTTGGATCAGCCGGCTGTATCGCACGATAAGAAGGACTCGCAACGGTTCACCACCAATGGTTTGGATGTTGCTGACGGTTAGTGTGATAGTGGCGATCGCCCTTTACAGCGCTCTATCGTGAGGTGAGAGAAAAGTGTTAATTGGGCTGGGCATCGTTCATATTGTCCTGACACTTTTCGCAGGACCTTTTCTGGACGGTTTTACCAGAAAATACATCAAAGCCAACCTGGCTCATTCCCGAGAGGGACCTCTTGTGGGTCCTTGGCAAACCTTTGTGGACCTCTTCAAATTGCTGGGCAAAGAAGACCTGTTTACTGCCGGTGGCATCATCAGTTTGCAGATGCTGGCGCCCCTCGTAGCCCTCTCTTCCGCCCTGGTGGCTTCCTTAATGGTCCCCCTATCAGGAATCGCTCCCTTAGGGGCTCAGTCGGATATGATCGTTTTCCTTTACACGATTGGTCTCGGAGCCGTTGCCGTCGTCATCGGGGCGATGGCGACAGGTTCGCCCTATGCCTATGCGGGCAGCCTTCGGGAAATCAGCCTTTACCTGATCGTGGAGCCGGTTCTTATGTTGGCAATGTTGGGGGCAATGGCTTTAAGCCGATCCCTCCATTTGGAAGATCAACTGCGATGGCATTATGCCCAGGGCTTTTCCCTCCCGATGCTGATCGGGGCGGTTGCCGTCTTTGTCGCCCTTCAAGCCCAGTTCGGAAAACTTCCCTTTGATATTGCCGAAGCGGAGCAGGAAGTCATCTCGGGTCCGTTCATTGAAATCAGCGGACCCAGGCTCGCCCTGTTGCGCTGGTTCTTCTTGAGCCGGCAGTTCGTTTTTGCTGGTCTCTTCTGCACGGTTTTCCTTCCGTGGGGGCTGACGGCTTACCCAGTTGTCAACCTGCTCATCACTCTGGTAAAAATCTTTGTCGTCTATTCTCTCATCGGGCTGATTGATGCGGTGATGCCCCGAGTCCGCATTGATCAAGCCCTGCGGGTCTACTTTGCGGTCCTGATCATTGCCCTTCTCGGCGCCGTTTTGGCTTTCGTCTCTGCGTAGGGGTTGCTGTCAATGATCGTCAGCTCCTACGCCAGCATCATCCACATAAAAGGCTTTCGCTACCCAACAGCGTCCTTTTGGGTCACATTGGCTATCTTGTGGCGGCTCTCTGTCAATCCTCTCAAAAGGCTGTCGGGCAGATCGGTTGGGAAGTCTGTCCCTATGACAGGCGCCGACCGTCCTTATGAAGCAAAGGAAGATTGCCGGCTTGTCAGGATAATCCTGACATACCTGGGTCCCAAGGCAACCCATAACATACCAATGGAGGAGGCACAAGACGATGGTGCAACAACTCACCACAGACACCATTTTGGGGAGGCTCAGCGAAAGCATACCGGTCATTGCCAGTCAGAGCCCGACGCCCCATCGGCTGTATATAGAAGTCCCTAAAGACAGGGTCAAAGAGGCGTGCCGGATCCTGTTTGAAGACCTTCAAGGGCGTTACACCATCACGGTCGGAACCGACCGAAGACCGGTCAATGGCAAATTTGAGGTCCTTCACTTCTTTTCGTTTGATAGAGACAACATTCGGATGGCGGTCCGAGTCTTTCTTGATCCCGATGATTTAACTTTGGAATCCATCACGCCGGTGATTCCGGGTGCCGGATGGGCGGAGCGGGAGATTCAGGATTTGGTCGGCATCCGGGTGATCGGTCATCCCGATCCCAGACCCCTGGCACTGCCCGACGGCTTCCCTGAAGGTCTTTATCCCCTCCGCAAAGACTACCCCTACAACTATCAACCGCCTTTGGACGAGGGTAAGACCTTCCCCTTCAAAGAGCCGCCGCCCGACGCGACGGTCGTCACTGTCGGTCCCTTCTTCCCCGTTCTGGAAGAACCCTCTCAATGGCGCCTGTTCGTTGACGGCGAGATCGTCGTCGGATGCGACTATCGGGGCTTTTACAACCATCGGGCAATAGAGAAACTGGGCGACAGTGTGCTGACTTACAACCAGATCGTGTTTCTCGCCGAACGGATTTGCGGGATCTGTGGCTGCGTCCATTCCACCTCCTACTGTCAAGCGGTGGAAGAGGCGGCGGGGATTGAAGTGCCTTTAAGAGCACGGGTGATCCGAAGCCTGATCCTTGAATTAGAAAGAGTCCACAGCCACCTTTTATGGCTGGGTCTTGCCTGCCACATCGTCGGTTTTGACTACGGATTTATGCAGTCCTGGCGCATCCGAGAGCCCGTTATGTGGCTCGCCGAATATCTGACGGGAAGCCGCAAGCACTTTTCCATCAACCTGGTCGGAGGCGTGCGAAGGGACATCGTCCCAGACCAGTTTGACCGAATTCTTTCCGTCGCCGACGATGTGGATCGTCAGACTAATGAATTGGTCAAGGCGATCCAGGACGACACGGCTCTCATCGCCCGCTTGAAAGGGGTCGGGATCTTTACTCCTGAGGAGGTTCGTCTCAGCGGCGCTGTCGGTCCGACGGCACGGGGAAGTGGTGTGGCGATTGATGCTCGCCGTGATCATCCCTACGCCGCTTACGATCTGCTCCAATTTGAAGTGGTCACTCACGACGGTTGTGACACTTTGGCTCGGACCCTCGTTCGCATCGGCGAAATTTTTGAGTCCCTTAAGATGATCCGTCAGTGTGTGAACTTGCTGAAGGACATACCCGTCGGCGATTTGTTGGGAGAAATCCCTGAAGAAATTCCCCCACTGAAAGATGGAATGCACGCCGTGGAGGCACCCAGGGGAGAGGTCTTTCACTATGTGCTGACGGGATACGAAAACAGACCCTATCGCTGGCGGGTTCGGGCACCCAGTTACCAGAACATTCAGTCCGTGCCGATGATGTTCAAAGAAGGCACCTACCTTGCCGATGTCCCCATTACCCTGGGGAGCGTGGACCCCTGCTTTTCCTGCACGGAAAGGATGGAAGTGGTGGATCAGGGCAGGTCCCAGTCCTACACCTTGGAAGAGAAGGACCTGCTGCGGCTGTCCCGAAGCAAATATCGGGCGTTGAAAGCGACGGAAAGGAAGTGAGGGTGGATGATTGCCTCCAAGATCCGGCAGATCCTCATCGGTAAGAGAGCGGGATCGGTCACCCTTAAGTATCCTTTTGAGCCCCGACCGTCAGAGCCAGGCTATCGGGGCAGGGTGACGGTAGACACCGACAAGTGTGTGGGATGTGGGGGATGTGCCGATGTGTGCCCTGCCCGGTGTATTCTCATTACCGATGTCTCCCCTTTCATCCGAATCATTCGCCGATACCTGGACCGATGCATTCACTGCGGTCGGTGCGAAGAGGTCTGTGCCTACGACGCCCTTCACCTGGACGGCGAATACGAACTGGCGACGACCGACCGGAAGGACCTGTTTATTGAGCAGAAGTTGTTTATGGGGACCTGCAACCGATGCGGTCGCTGTTACATACCGCCCACCCCCTTGGATCGCCTGATGGTGGTCGGATTCCGGAAAGATGAAGATTTGGACGGTGAGACGATATGAAAGAGGGATTCATTCGGAAGTTCCACTCAAAGGCTTTCGGACGGTCCCTTTGGGTCTTTCATACCAATGTAGGGGCGTGCAACGGCTGCGACATTGAGGTTTTGGACGTGCTGACCCCCTTTTTTGATGTAGAACGGTTCGGCATTAAGTTAGTCGGTTCGCCCCGACACGCCGATGTCCTTTTAGTCACTGGTCCGGTGACGCGACCGATGGTGGAACCGTTGAAGAGGCTCTACGAGGCGGTGCCGTCCCCTAAGTTAGTGGTTGCGATCGGTGCCTGCGCGGTTGGTGGATGCGTCTGGTTTGATACCTACAATGTCATCGGTGGCGTGGACAAGGTGATTCCCGTTGATATTTACATTCCCGGCTGCCCCCCCAAGCCCGAGGCGATCATCTATGGCGTTGCCTTGGCCCTGGGGCTCGTTCCCAAAAAAGTAGGACCCGCCATAGAGAGTCACGAAATACCTATGGAGGTTGAGGACATCCTCAAGGAACTAACGCCCAGCCGACCAGTCGCCCTTCCCGTCAACCCTGACGGAAAGAATGATAACGGAAAGCAGGATGGGGAGGGGGCTTAGGGGAGGGACACCTATGACCCATAAGATCTTGGTGGTAGAGGATGACAGGGACATTGCTCTGGTCGTCGGTCAGACCCTGAAGGAAGCCGGTTATACCGTCTTTCACGCCTATGACCCCAAGGAAGCGTGGGATCTTCTTCATCAGCACAAGCCCGACCTGGTCATTCTGGACATTATGATGCCGACGGGCACTGAGGGTTTCCAATTGGTGTGGCGGATTCGGTCGGACGAGGCGGATTCTTCCGTCCGCAATGTCCCCATCGTCGTCCTCACTTCCCTCCACGAAAAGACGCCCTTTCGCTTCTATACCGACCGCTACGACGCCTCCTATGGTCCGGGGGAGTTTTTACCGGTTCAGGATTTCTTGGATAAACCGGTAGAGCCCAAGATCCTTTTGGAACGAATCCGGAGCCTGCTGCCGGCGACCGAATCCTCCCCCCAAAGCCCATCAGGGTCGTCATAGCCCGTCTTCTTATGACTTACGAGGCAGCAAGGGGAAGTTTGATGGTAAAGGTCGTCCCGACCCCCAGCTCGCTGTCCACCTCCACACTGCCGCCGTGTCCCTCCGCTGCTGCTTTGACGATGGACAGTCCCAGACCGGTCCCTTCGTGGGTCATCTGACGGGCATTGCGCCCTCGGTAGAACTCTTCGAAGATGTGAGGCAGATCTTCGGCGGGTATGCCAACGCCACTGTCCCAGACCTGAAGAATAATCGTCTGGTTTTCCTTTCGCAGGCTGACGCCGATGCGCCCTCCCGGCTTGGTGTAGCGGATGGCGTTACTAATGAGATTATCCACCATTTGGGACAGGGCCGTCTCCGATCCCAACAGGTTGGGGATGTGGGAATCCATCTGTGTTTCCAGAGAAAGTTTTTTCTCCTGAAGCATTGGTTGGAACTTCTCTAAGGATTCGGTCACCAGAGCCGAGAGGGACACGGGCGTCCGATCGGTCGCCTCTTTGGCTTCTCGGATTTGGGCAAGGACCAACATATCGTTGACGGTGTCCTGCATCTCCTTCAGGCGGGCGGTCAGCCGGACCAGAAGATGGCGATGGGTGTCCGTCTGATAGGCTAATTCGGACGACTTGAGCAACGAGAGGATGCTCATTGCAGCGTTCAGAGGCGCCCTCAGTTCGTGGCTCATCTTCCTCATTTGGTGGGATTTAAAGGCTTCTGCCTGGCTGATTTTTTCATAGGCTTGGGAAAGTTGCTGGGTCCTCTCCTGCAAGCGCGCGGCTAATTCCTGCACTTCATACTCCCTTTTCCGCAGCCGCCACGCAATGAAAGAGGTCATAAAGGTAACGATGACCAATGTGGCGACTAAAGCAAAATAGGTAGAGAAGACAAAAAGACTTGACTGGCACAACAGGGGCATTGGATGAAGATGATAGTGTTGCAAAAGCCCTGTCCACTCTCCGATCACGACCAACCCGAACAAGACGACCGTGAAGGCGGTGAGGGCAAAAGCCGCTTTGGCGGGCAGCAGAACGCTACCGATCACCATATGGAAAACGAAGTAAAAGGAAAAGGGGTTTTCTATACCGCCGGAGAAGTGAAGCAACAAAGCTAAAAAGAAAAGGTCCAAAACCATCTGGATGGCGGCGCAGGCTTGAGGACTTGGGAAGATCGTCAGCCGTTCTGGACGGGCAGTGAAGGCAAAAAACAGGTTATAGACCCCGATCAAGAGGATCACGATCGTGAGGGGAATAAGGGGCACCTGCACCCCCAGATAGGATGCCGTCAGGACCGTCGCCAGGGTGCCGACGACGGCGAGCCATCGTAACTGAACCAGCCAATAGCAAAGCCGTGACCGAAGTTCCAGAACGGCAAGATCTTCCATCGTAGACCCGTTTACAGATTGCCTCTTAGGGCAAACAAGTCCGTCAGGTCAACTCCTGACAGTGTGTCCGAAAAGGAAGACTCTGAGTCTTTGTCGGGAAAAACCTGACGGCAGAAAAAAGGTCGTGAGCCAAGAATTAAGAATGAAAGAGAGGGATTTTCCGTGCACGAGGCTCAATTGGTTCGGTCGCTGATTGGGACCCTGCGGAAGATGAGCAAAGAAAAGGGCGCCACTGCGGTCCGCAGCATCAAGGTCCGCCTTGGGGGGACTCACTGGCTGGACCCCGAGGCGTTCCAGTGCCTTTTTGAACAACTGTCCATTGGAACGATCTGTCAGGGTGCCGACCTAACGATCACCGAGCAGCCGCCGAGAGCCGTCTGCCTGTCCTGTTCTTTCGGTTTCTTGCCCTTGGATCACGACGTCCGCTGCCCCAAGTGCCGGTCATCGGACATAGAGATTGAAGCGGCGCCCGATCTGGAGATCTTAGAGGTGCAGTTTGTCATTCCCCAGTTAAGCCAACCGACTGAGAAACCCCTTCCTTGAAAGGCGTGCTGCTCTTTGGAACGACTCAGTGGCAAGGGATGGCAGCGCTGGCGCCTCCTTGTGACCGGCATCGTCCAAGGGGTTGGTTTTCGCCCTTTTGTCTATCGCCTGGCCTCTCGCTGGAACCTGACCGGCTTCGTCCTCAATGACTCCACCGGAGTGATCGTGGAAGCCGAAGGTCCCGAAGAGTCCTTAAGAAAATTCGTCCAGTCCCTAACCTCTGAAAACCCACCCTTGTCCCTCATTAAGTCCGTTACCATAGAAACGATAACCCCTGTCGGTGATCAATCCTTCGTCATTAAGGACAGTCAAAAGGAAGGTCCCGCTATCACCCTGATCTCCCCCGATGTGGCGACCTGCGAGGACTGCTTATCGGAAATGAGAGATCCTCAGTGTCGCCGATATAACTATCCTTTCCTCAATTGCACCAACTGCGGACCTCGGTTCACCATTATCATCAGCGTTCCCTACGATCGGGCTCGGACGACGATGGCAGCCTTTCAAATGTGCCCCGAGTGCGAAGCAGAATATCACGATCCTTGCGATCGGCGGTTTCACGCACAGCCGACTGCCTGCCCCCAGTGTGGTCCCCAAGCGGTCCTTCTGGATAAGTCGGGAGTTCCGGTCATCGGTCAGGATCCGATCGGACAAGCAGGGCAACTCTTAAAACAGGGCTTTATCGTTGCCGTTAAGGGTTTAGGAGGTTATCACATCGCCTGTGACGCACAAAACCAAGCCGCCGTCCTGCGGTTGAGAAAAAGCAAAATTCGCGAGTCCAAACCCTTCGCCGTGATGGCTCGGGATATGGAAACCGTTGACCGGTTCTGCATCCTTTCAGAGAATGAAAGGGAATGTCTCCAATCGTGGCGGAGACCGATCGTGATCGTAAAAAAGAGACCCGGCGTCCCCGTTGCCCCAGCCGTCGCCCCGTCCCACCATCATCTGGGTATATTTCTCCCTTACACACCCCTTCACCACCTGCTCCTTGACAACTCACCTCCTTTGCTGGTAATGACCAGTGGCAATTTAAGCGATGAACCGATCGCCTACAAGGACGACGACGCCGTCAAGCGGCTAGCGCCTTTGGTAGACTTCTTCCTCACTCACAACAGACCGATTCATATGCGGTGCGACGACTCGGTCCTTCGGTTCGTCGGCGACCATCTGCTTTTCATCCGACGATCTCGGGGCTACGCCCCTCAGCCGATCCCGCTACCGGAGCCCGTCCCCATACCTCTACTGGCTACCGGTGGAATGTTGAAAAACACCTTCGCTCTTTGCCGTGATGATTTGTGCTTCGTCAGTCACCATATCGGTGATTTGGACCACTATCCGACCTTCAAGAGTTATCAGGAAGCCATAGACCACTACAAGGGTCTTTTTGAGATAGAACCGAAAGCCGTCGTCTACGACCTTCATCCGGACTATCCGTCCACTCGTTACGCTTTCCGCCTACCCGTTCGTTGGAAAATACCCGTTCAGCATCATCACGCTCACATCGCAGCGGTGATGGCAGAGCATCGCCTTGAGGGACCGGTCATTGGGGTCGCTTTTGACGGGACGGGCTATGGACCGGACGGGACCGTGTGGGGTGGAGAGGTGCTCTTCGCCACGAGGACAAACTTTCATCGGCTGGCTCATCTGGAGGTGGTTCCGCTACCGGGTGGCGAAAAAGCGATTCGGCAAGCCTGGCGGATGGCGGCTGCTTGGCTTTTCAAGACCTTTGGCACCGAAGGGCGACAAAAAGCCCCCTGGATCAGCAAAGCCATTGGGTCTAAAAACTGGGATCTTATTTGGAGAGTGTTGACTTCAAACTTGCCCACAATCCCAACAACTAGCGTCGGCAGGCTGTTTGATGCTGTCTCCAGCCTCCTGGACCTCTGTCACCAGTCCGATTATGAGGGGCATTCGGCAGTCGCCCTTGAATGTGCTGCCTGGTCCTGCCCAACGGACGAGCCGGGATACACCTTTGAAGTTATCGGGAAGGAACCCCTGGTTTTAAGCCCTCAATCCGCCATCAAACAAATCATCAGCGACATCGCCTCCGGCGTGGAAAGGGAGAGGATCGCTTTTCGGTTTCATAAAGGTCTTGCTGAAGGGACTGCGCGACTTTGCCATTTAATCTCGCTCAAGACGAAGGTGCGCCAAGTCGCCCTTAGCGGTGGTGTGATGCAGAATACCTTGTTCCTTTCCCTCCTTCTTCCTGCTCTGAAAGAAAAGGGGCTGGAACCTTATCTCCCATCGGCGTTACCACCCAATGACGGTGGGATTGCCTTCGGGCAAGCGGTCATTGGGGGCGCCTTGCTTTCTTTTAAAGAAAGTCTCCATTCTTTTAGGGTGAGCGTTATCCGTGCTCCCGTAGGAGGTTAGGGGGATGTGTCTCGCTGTTCCCGGTCAGATAGTGGAGATTCTGGATGGCGAAGAAGCGATGGCTAAGGTCAATGTGTCAGGGGTGATGCGCAAAGTGTCCCTCGCTCTCGTGCCGGAGGCGAAGGTAGGGGATTGGGTGATCATCCACGTCGGGTTCGCCCTGCAAATTTTGGATGAATTGGAGGCGAAGGAAACCCTAAGGGCTCTGTCCCTTATCGGAGCCGGTTTGTTTGGCGAGGATGAAAAGAATCTCTGGGAGCCAGGACGATGAAATACATCAGAGAGTTTCGTGACCCCAGTCTCGCCAAGGAACTGATCAAGGAAATCCGGCGGGAGTGTAATGGTGCCACTTACCGAATTATGGAAATCTGTGGGGGGCACACCCACGCCTTTTATCGGTTCGGGCTTGTAGACCTTCTTCACCCTCACATAGAACTGCTGCACGGACCAGGCTGCCCCGTCTGCGTTTTACCGACGGGGCGATTGGACCAAGCCATTGCCCTCTCCCAACAGGACACTGTCTTGCTGGCCACTTATGGGGATATGATCCGGGTTCCCGGAACAATGGGTTCTCTGGCAACAGCAGCGGCAACAGGAAGCGATGTGCGAATCGTCTACAGCCCCATAGATGCCCTTCGGTTGGCGGAGGCTCATCCGGACAAGAAGGTTGTCTTTTTCGCCATCGGATTTGAAACGACGGCTCCCGCCACTGCCGTCACCCTTCTTCACGCTCGGGAACGGTCCGTCCGCAATTTCTTTGTCTTTTGCAACCATGTGCGCCTGATCCCTGCGATGAGGGCTCTTTTGGACAGCCCTCAAACCGTCTTGGACGGCTTTATCGGACCAGGACACGTTTCCACTGTCATCGGTGCCGTCGCCTGGGAGGGTATCGTCAAGGATTACGGGAAGGGGGTTGTCATCAGCGGTTTTGAACCTCTTGATTTACTGCAAGCCGTCTGGATGTTAGTCCGTCAACTCAAGTCCGGTCAGCCCCGAGTGGAGGTGCAATATACCCGATCCGTGCGCTACAACGGCAATCCCGTTGCTCTTTCCCTTATGGATCAGGTCTTTGAAGTTCGGGAGACTTTTGAATGGCGGGGACTGGGCTGGATCCCCGACAGCGGATTCAAGATTGCAGCCCATCTCTCCGATTGGGACGCTGAGGTCCAGTTTTCGATCCAAGAGATGCCCAGTCGGGAGCCAAAAGGGTGCCTGTGCGGTGATGTCCTCAGAGGAGTCAAAAAGCCGTGGGAGTGCCCTCTCTTTGACAACCCCTGCAGCCCCGAAAGACCCATCGGTGCGTGTATGGTGTCTTCCGAAGGTGCCTGTGCTGCTGTTTATCATCACGCCCGCCATTCCCATTTCGTCAGAAGAAAACTTTCAAAAACCAGTCGCTAACCAAAAGACAAAAGGGGTGTCCTTATGCGGCGTGACTATTCAGAAAATGTTCCGCTGGAAAATCCAAAGGGGCACGAAGAATTGATCGCCAACACGGGCAAAGTGATCACTCTAATGCACGGTTCCGGTGGTCTGGCGACCCACAATCTCGTCCGAGACATTTTTTTGCCCTTCTTCCGCAACCAATGGCTGGAGCCCTTGGACGATTCGGCAACGATCTCGTTCAATGGGAAACGGTTGGCGATTACGACCGATGGATTCACGGTGGAACCGTTGTTTTTCCCTGGTGGCGACATCGGGTCTCTGGCGGTCCACGGCACGGTCAACGATTTGGCGACGGCAGGCGCTCGTCCCCTCTTTATCGCTGCTTCCTTTGTCCTTGAAGAAGGTCTTGCGATGGAGGACCTTCAAAAAATCGTCATCTCTTTCGCCAGAGCGTGTCAAGAGCACAGTCTTTCGGTCGTAACGGGGGACACGAAAGTCGTTCCGGCGGGGAAAGGGGGCGGTGTGTATATTGCCACCACAGGAGTGGGTATCGTGGAAACGGATTATGTTTTGTCTATCTCCAAAGCCAGACCGGGCGATCGGGTATTGCTATCAGGCACGATCGGCGATCACGGTGCGGCGGTTTTGATGGCGAGAGGTCATTTGGAATTGGAATCGGAAATCCGTTCCGATTCGGCAGGGCTGTGGACCTTGGTGGAAACGGTGATCAAGAATTGTCCTCACGTCCACTGCCTTCGGGATCCGACCAGAGGGGGTCTGGCAGCGGTCCTCAACGAAATCGCCCGGGCGTCTCAGGTGAGCATCAGGATAAGGGAGGAAACCATCCCCATCAAGACCGAGGTGAGTGCCGCCTGCGAAATTCTCGGTCTTGACCCCCTCTACCTTGCTTGTGAAGGGAAGATGGTTTTTGTCGCTGGTCCCGAAGATGCAGAGCGGGCTCTGCAATTGATCCGATCGCATCCCTTGGGCACAGACGCTGCCTTGATTGGAGAGGTAACCGACGAAGAGCCCGGACTGGTCCTGATGGAAACGACCTTTGGCGGTCTTCGCCAGATTGATATGCTGATGGGCGACCCTCTCCCCAGAATCTGCTGACCCGTGTCCGTTACAATGTAAACGCCTGCAGCAGCAGGTTTACGATCGCATCCACTCGTGGGAGGGAAAAAGGGTAAAGGCGTCTGTTATCGCTTTCTCTTGCCTGACACTTGTGTGTCTGCTTTTCCTTTCCATTTTGTCTTTTTATGGAACGACCATTCCCCCACCCTGGCCACCGGAGGAGGCGGGGATGTATGTGGCGGCGAGAAACATTGCCGAAGGAAAGGGTTTGGGCTCACCGCTCATCGCCGGTCTGGTGCCAGGTGCAGAAAGACGCTCCTATGTGCCCGTCGTCGTCGCCAAAGGCGCCTTCAGCCTCTGGGGAATGCTGTTTGGTTTTGACTTAGAAACCCTCCGCTGGTTCAACCGATTGCTGGGAGTCAGCGTCCTTTGCTTGATTTTCTGGCTGGGCTTACGAGCCGGACTGTCCCCATACCTTTCTCTCCTTGGCTGTCTCTGGATTTCTTTAGATACCTTCTTTCAGATCACTGCTAACATTGCCCGTTTTGATATGATCAGCCTCACTTTCACTCTTTTAGCCGTTCACTGTCACCTATTTGCCGAAGACAAAAAAGGACTTTGGTGGTATTTCCTTTCAGGACTAATGGTTACCTTGGCTCTCTTCAGTCACGCCCTTCTCGGTCTTTTTCCGACCCTCTTCCTTTCCGCAAGACTGATGGTCCAGAGAAAAATCAGAGAGTTTGGGGTTTGGATTCTTCCGTTGATGGTGAGCGCTGGAATATGGTTGGCGCTTGCCCTTGACGACTGGTTTGCCTTTACAAGCCAACAACAGGCACTGCTGCGAACGATGACCCCAGGCAGTTGGATCTCTCCCTTTGCCAGTTTTTTAGGCTTTCGCCTAATACGCTCCGACTTTATGCCCACTAACAGTCCCCCTTGGCTGGCGGTCGTCGCTGTTGCTTTTCTTGCCTGGAAAAAGGGACATCTCTTACCATTTTTCTGGCCCGCTGGTCTGCCGATTTTCTGCTATTTCCTGTTCGCTTTCCGAACTCACGAATGGTATTGGGGTTGGTTTACTCCATTGGGCTACTTTTTGTTTATTTTTTTCGTGGACCGGTTAATCAAAAGCGGGCAAAAAACCGTCCCTGTTTTTGTGCTCCTAAGTGCTGCTGCCTTATGGACAGGATACCAATTGTTTCGCACTGGGCAGTATCTAAGGGATGTGCGATTCATCAGTTATGCGCATCAACAATTTCTTGAGGATCTCTCCTACCTCTTGCCCAATAACGCAACGATCCTCTCCTTTGCTCGTCCGGATCCTTATTTCTACCTTCAAGCCAAAAGACCCGACGTCAGGGTTTACCAATGGCCTCACTCAGGTATCTCGGAAGACCGTCTCCGCCGTTTCCTTCAAAAAGTGGACGGGACGGTAATGGTGGAGCCCGTTTTCAACACCTTTATCGCACCCTTTTTCGGTCCTTTTCAAACCCAAAAGCGATGGCTCTTGCGATCGGCGCCCCGGGCTTATCAACCGACCATTTATGTGACACGGCACAAGAACAATTAAGGTCTCCAATCGCCAGATGGGGAATTTCCAAGAAAACGATTCAGCGACCGGTCAACATTCTGTGCAGAAGACAGATAAAACGACATACTGCTGAGTTTACCCTGTTTTATGAGGTTGTGGTCCGACGAGTTCTTCTCCTGATAGGCTCCTTTGTCTCAAGTTGCGGGCGCGAGCGGTAACACTTTTTTCTTTTGCCACCAAAATCAGAAGCAATGTTGCCGGTCCCTCAAGGAGTAATTTATTAGCGATAATCTCTGCTAAGGAAAGTCGCCACAGACGGGCTTTCCGTCCAAATTCCTCTTCAGGGCGAAAGATGAGAAATTCAGACTCATAGCCCAAAGAGGACAGAAACTGCAGATGTTGGGCAATAATGTCGGATGATGCTTGGAGATTAGGGTGGATTTCCACAACAAGAGTCGGTTTGTCTCTTTCCAAGGTGCGCCGACCGCCCTCAAGAGCCAAAAACTCATAACCTTCAATGTCCATCCGAATCAAATTCACCGGTCGGTTGACCTGCTGCGCCAAATCATCTATGGTGGTTGTGGTAACAGGGATGCGAGACGCTCGTGGTGTTACCGTTTCCAAAAGACTGTGCCAGTTAGACCAACTGCTCACAAACAGTTCTGCTTGACCCTTGCGGTTAGACACCGCCAGGGGGAGTGCAATAGCATTTTTTACTCGGTTGAGTTGTAAGTTCCTAAGTAAAATGTCAAAGTTGTTGGGATGCGGCTCAACGCACACGATAACACCATTCTCCCCAATGAGGCGAGACAAAAACACAGCATAGTAACCGATATTGGCGCCGATGTCCAGAACGGTATCACCTTCGTGAACGAAGAGAGGTAGGACGGATATGAGAGCCGGCTCGTGCACACCGTATCGTCGTAATTCCTTTCCGATTCCAGCATCGTTGCTGTCCACAAGAAGGTCATAACCCAACAGGGTGGTGGTGTGCAGAAGACACTGATTGTTCCTCAGGGTCTTGGGGATGAGCCACATCTGGCGCAATTTTAATCGGACAGTGCGAAAGGTTCCCCTAATCCCGTTTCGCCGGATTTCCTCATAAAGGTATTTCATCCAAAGCCGAAGGCGACTAATAACAGTCATCCGCTTTTTTCCAACCTCCTACTACTTCTTTGCTCACCGTTTGCTTTTCTTAATCCTAAGGCTGACAGGGTAAGGCATATAGAACGGATACCCTCAGCGTGCTGGAATCTTGGCTTCTTGGTAGACAAGAAGATAGCGGTCCACAACAGTGTTCCAATCATAATTTCTTCTTACCCATTTTGGTCCAGCCTGCGAGACATATTGGCACCACTGTTTATCGGTAAGAGTTTGCTGGATGACTTGGCGAAGCGCCTCTGGATCGGAATCAGCAAAACGGATGAGACCCGAACGGGCTACGTCCAGGTCCTTTAGATTGGATGTCAAGATGACCGGCAGACCGCAGGCAAGGGCTTCGCAGGTCGCTAAAGAGAAGGTCTCCCATTGGGAGGGAAGAACAAACAGGTCCGCTGCTTGATAGAGCCGCACCAAAGACGGCTGCGGCAACCCAGGATAAATAAGGATGTGAGAATCCGAAGCAAAATTTGGTGAGAAGTCAGACCCGCACAGGATCAGGTCAAAGGAAGGATCACGAGCGTTCAGCAAGAGGTCTATTCGTTTGCGCGCTTTTGTGGAACCCACATAAAGCACCTTTGGTCTCTCGTCCCAACCCAGTTGTGCCCGAAGTGCTTTCTTTTGCTCTGCCTCCAGCGGCTGAAACCAGCCCAGGTTGACCCCAAGTCCGATCACTGTTACTTCCTTGTCCGGCACCAATTTCTTCAGGTCGGCAGCGACGGTCTTGCTGACGGCAGTGATCCGACTGGACAGACGGACGGCAAGCCGTCCGATCATTCGCTCAATGGTTCCCGCCACCAACCAGAAGGGAGACTGATAGGGGATCAGACCGGCATGTTCCGTCAGAACAGTTGGCTTTTTCAAAACTTTCGCCACCATCAGGGCGATAAAGGACGACTGGTAGAAATACCCGTGACAGTGGACGATGTCTGTCTGGCGGACCAGCCTCATTAGTAACGGGACTAAATGAGGATGAAAGACCGGATAAGCCACTCCATAGGGCTCCGTAAGGTCCCAAGAAGTGACCCTGAAGTAACTGACTGCCTCCCTTTCTTCGTAGAAAGGCTGTCCGGCACGGGACGACAGCACCCAAACTAAATGACCCCTTTTGGCTAATCCCCGTGCCAGATGGTCCACCACTATCTCAATACCTCCGATGTGGGGCAAGGTGTAGTGGCAGACCATAAGAATTTTCATCGCCCATTCCCCAGCCTCTTGCTCCTTTCTCTCAAGAGGACTGGGACCTCCTGTAGGCGTCGCTGATGATGCTGAAGAGAAAGGCGTTAAAGAAAGACTGAATCCCCAACGCCATCAGAGTGGACCCGAAGATCACCAGTCGGGTATGACCCGAGACGAGGGCACCATAGCCTCTCCGGAGCCAGTCAACAAGGACCCACCCGTCCAGCGTTAATCCTAAAAGGAAGGTCAGCACCGAAGCGAGGAGCACTTGTTCTGTCCGCAGATGCTGAAAAAGGACCTTGAGCAACTTATCCTCTTCCTGAAACCGATGGCTGACGGAATAGACCTTCGCCAAAAAGTGGCTAACAACAATCTGGTAGCCCGCCAGAGTCAGCAAACTGCCCAAAATCGCCCAATGAAAGTCCATCCGGACTCTTCCAAAGAGCCAAAAAGGAGCCTCCATCGGTGCCAGCAATTGACTGGTCATCAACAAAATCCCGATAAGAAACAGCAGTGACCCGGGCAATAGAAAGAGAACCGTCGGGCTGTAGGTCAGCATCAGTTTCAGATGTCTCCAGCCGTCGCGAAAAGGTCTTAGGTGGGACGGTCGTCCCCTCAGGTCCCGGCGAAGAGTGATGGGAACCTCCGAAACCTTCAGCCCCGCTTTCCTCGCCTTGATGATCATTTCCGATGCCCACTCCATTCCTGCGCTTTGAAGGCGCATCTTCCTGTAAGCGTCTCGGGTGAAGGACCTCATTCCGCTCTGTGAGTCCGTGACGTGCGTGCCGAAGAGGAGGTTGACGATCCCTGTCATAATCGGATTGCCCAAGCGACTGGTCCAAGGCATCGCTCCTTTCTCTATCCTACCCAGAAACCGGGACCCGATCACCAGATCGTTGCCCTTCCTTAGTTCCCCGATCAGTCGGACGGCATCGTGAAAGTCGTAACTACCATCCCCATCGCCGATCACGATGAGGGAACCCTTCGCCGCCTCTATTCCCCCCATCAACGCATTGCCGTAGCCCTTCTCCGTCACCCGAACGACCCGTGCCCCTGCCTTTTCGGCAATTTCCGCTGACCGATCGGTGGATCCGTTGTCTGCCACGACCACTTCTCCCTTGACATTCATTTGAGACAAGGCTTCCAAGGCTTCCCGGACGCAAAAGCCAACCGACCGCTCTTCGTTCAGGCAGGGGATCACGATAGAGACCTCGGTTGCTTCGCCTTTCTCCGGCAGCACCCCCTTGCCTTTATCATCCCCTAAGCCGGACTCCGTTTGTGGAACCAAATGGGTCATCTCCCCGCCATCTCTATCGTTTCTTGTGGACGATCGTTTCCCTTACCAGATGAGTTTGCCAACTTGTCTTAAAGTATGATCAGAATCCGTAACGGAGCGCTGTGATGAAGAGGCTTGGAAAGAGAAAAAGAAGTTGGGCGCCGGCAACGGCGCTGTGGATGGTGATCCTGTGCCTTTCGGGAGTGGTGGCTGTGGCTTTGTCTTTCCCATCCTCGCAAAAGAGAGATGATGGTCCCGTCGTCTATGTGTCCCCTGACGGCAATGATCGTTGGTCGGGCACCCGCTCCTCCCCCAACCGATCCCGCACAGACGGTCCCTTCCGAACCCTTTCCCGAGCCCTGGACGAGTGGCGAAAAGTCAAAGCAGTCCAGAAGAAGCGCCCCTTCACGATTGTCTTGCGCCCCGGGACTTACTACCTAAAAGAGCCATTGGTCATCCGTCCTGAGGATAGTGGGACCGAGTTTGGACCCTTAATCATTCGGGCAGCGAAGGCAGGGACGGCAGTTTTGAGCGGCGGCGTTTCCATCAACAAGTGGACGAAAAGAGGAAACCTTTGGACCGCTCAGGGACCGTCCCTTAGCAGTCTACCTGGTCCCATAAGGATTCTTCGCGTGGGCGATCGGTGGGCTACACCTGCCCGCTATCCCAACGAAGATCCCAACGACCCCATCAAGAAGGGTTGGCTTTTCGCTCAGTGGTGGGGCGCACCCTGGGAAAGGGGCGTCTTTAATAGCGGCGTCGGGAACATTCACCACAAAGGCGACCGCCTGGAATGGACCATCCGCGTGCCCGCATCGGGAACTTACCGAGTTTGGGTCCGCTATAGCCACCATATGAGCACCTACAATGTCCCTGATATGGGGGGACGGACAAGTCTGAGGGTGGGTGACGGACCAAAAGTTCCCCTGAATAACTTACCCGATACCGGAGGCTGGGGTTCCTTTCGGTGGGTCCTGTCCGCGACTCTGCCCCTTTCGGCGGGCGACCAGGTCCTCATTTGGGAAAACGATGCGGGCGGAGGGTTGAACCTGGATGCCTTCTGCCTGACGGACGACGAGAATTGGAACCCTGAGCAAGCCATCCGCCTCATCGGATGGTGGGGTCAATACGAATGCGACCCAGTCGCACCGGGCAAACATCTCATCTTGATCCAAGCCGAAGCCTGCGACCGCGCCATAGGAAAAGAAGTATCCGTTGAAAGGGGTGCTCTGCCTGGCAATCCCGAAAGGATTACCTTGAAACCCGCAGACCTTCCCAAATGGAAAGATTGGAAGGGCGCGCAGGTCCACATTTTCCCTGCTTGGGGTTGGGTCAATGCCATTGTAGATGT
This sequence comes from Candidatus Caldisaccharidevorator malaysiensis, assembly GCA_025057575.1. Lineage (GTDB taxonomy): Bacteria > Armatimonadota > Fervidibacteria > Fervidibacterales > Fervidibacteraceae > Caldisaccharidevorator > Caldisaccharidevorator malaysiensis. Next base: position 4,911 of record JANXBO010000027.1, on the reverse strand, counting down.
CAAGGGTGTTGATCCCGATCGTCATACCCTCTTGGTCCAATGTGAGCAGGACATCCGTCCAGGCAACCGTTTTTATATCGCCAACGTCCCAGAAGCCCTTGACGCACCAGGGGAGTGGTTTTGGGATCCACAAACTGGGAACATCACTTATTGGGCTGACGAACCGGATTTCCCACAAATAACCACCGTCGCCGCCATCCTGGACCGATTGATCCATTTGAAAGGTAATCCGCAGAAAGGACAATGGGTGGAGCATATTTACATTCAGGGCTTGACCTTTCGGGACACGACCTACACCGCACCGGGTGGTTACTACGATCCTGCCGATGCTGCTATCTGGATGACAGGAGCGCGGCACTGCATCGTGTCCGATTGCACCTTTGAAGGTCTGGGCGGCTATGCCGTCCGGTTAGACGAACGCAGCGAACACAATAAGATCATCGGCAATAGGATGAAGGCGCTGGGGCAGGGCGGTGTCGTCCTAATGGGTAACACCGCTACCCAACCCAAACATAATCTGATCGCTGCCAACGAAATGTCCGACCTCGGTCAGATTTACAAACATGTTGCCGGGGTGTATGTCATCAGCGGTAGTGGAAATCGGATCGCCCATAACCGCATTGAACGGGTCCCCCGCTACGGTATTTCTCTAAAGTCTTTAGACCCGAATTTTTACTCCCACAACAATATCGTGGAGTATAACGAGTTGATAGACACCAACCTGGAAACGAATGACACGGGAGCCATTGAGACCCTGGGACGGGATCAGCAGGACAGCGGTAACGTGATCCGCTGGAACTTTATCCGAAATGTGGTCGGATTGGGGACTACCTATGACGGTTCTTTTCTCTCGCCTTACTTCACCTGGGGCATTTACCTGGACGATTACAGCAGCGGGACACTTGTCTATGGAAATGTGGTCATCGGAACCGTCCTGGGTGCCGTCTGCATTCACGGGGGCAGAAATAACGTGATAGAGAACAACATCTTTGTTGGCGGTCTGGAAAGACAGTTCACTTTTCAGCCTCGCGACGAATTTATGGTCGGCAATATCATTAGGAAGAACATCTTCTACTATGATAAAAAGCAAACGATCTTGTTCTACAGTTGGGCCCAAACCTGGGGGAGGCATCGGTTGAAAGAGTGCGATCGCAATATTTTTTGGTGCACGGAAGGAAACCTGGAGGAACTAAGCGATCGGGTAACTCCCGAAGGTAATCTGACTGCGTGGCGAGAAGCCGGTTTTGATCAAAACAGTTTGGTAGCAGATCCCCTATTCATCGCTCCAAAACAAAATGATTTTCGTTTGCGTCCCGAATCTCCTGCCTATCGGCTGGGTTTTGAGCCAATCCCCTTTGAGAAAATCGGTCCCAAAGGTTTTGTCAATGAAGAAAAGGAGAGGAAAAAGAAGTGACGGATAAGAAAGAGCCAATCATTCGGATGGGTGTAGTCGGCGGGGGGTTTGGAGCGGCCTTTTACTGGCACCGCCATCCCCATTGCCAGGTGGCTGCCGTTGCCGACCTCATTCCCGAAAGACGCCGGCACCTTCAAAATGTCTACCAGTGCCCCACCGCTTATGAGTCCCTTGAAGAGATGTTAAAAGATCCCCAAGTAGATGCCGTCGCCCTTTTTACACCCGCACCTAACCATGCAAGAGATGCGATCGCCTGTCTCAAGGCAGGCAAGAGCGTCTTCTGTGCTGTCCCTGCCGCTTTGACCATTGAGGAGGCAGAGGCGCTCCTGGAAACAGTAAAAAGGACCGGCTTGACCTATATGATGGCGGAGACCAGTTATTACCACCAAATTGTTATATCCGCCCGAAAGTTCTACCAGGAGGGCAAGTTCGGCGAAATTTTTTATTCAGAAGCCGAATACCATCACCCCGGCTTAGATGTCCTCTGGTGGGGTAGAGACGAGAAACCCACTTGGCGCTACGCTTATCCTCCAATGCTTTACATCACCCATTGCACTGCCTATCTGGTCGGTGTGACCAAGGAGCGGCTGACATCGGTCAGTGCCCTCGGCTGGGGACCCAAAGACATTACCTACCAGCCCAACCCTTACAACAACCCTTTCCTAAACGAAACGGCTCTCTTTCACACGGATCAAGGGCATACGTTCCGAGTGTGCGTTTTCTGGCACGGGGCGATGAGAGGATGCGAACGGGGTCAGTGGTATGGTGAAAAAATGAGCCTCTTTGGCTCTCATCCTAACGGTCTGGGTCCCATTATCGTTCGGCAAGAAGATTCCTCCTATGTAGTAGAACCTTACGAGCAGCCGCAGTGGTGGAAGAGCGAAATGTTACCAGAGGGATTGCGCTATGAAAGTGGTCACGATGGTTCCCATCCGTTTTTGGTTCACGAATTCATTGACGCTCTGATCAACGAACGGTCACCCGCCATTGACATTTATGAAGCCTTGGCGATGACCGTGCCGGGGATCGTCGCTCATCAATCGGCTCTCCGAGACGGGGAACAGTTGAAAATACCGTCCTACGATCCGGAACGGTGATCATTAAAGGGTGGAGATAGCGATGCTTAAAGGGGCGCTCGTCGTTCTTCTACTCCTAATGGTCGTTGTGTCCTTATCGTCGCTGAGTCCTTTGCCCGATCGGTTTCTGTGGATCTTTGGATGGAGCCTAAACTCGGACACGGATCTGGACCAGATCCGACCTCTCCTTCGGACAAGCGCCAAAAATGGTTACAACGGTATTGTCCTGTCAGCGGGTCTGGATGTGCTGTGCAAAAGAGACAAATCTTTCTTCCAGCGTCTCGCTCAAATTCGTGAGGACTGCAAACGACTGCGTCTGCAATTAATTCCTGCCGTCTTTTCCGTTGGCTATGGAGGAGGAATTCTTTCGCACAATCTTCATTTAGCAGAGGGATTGCCTGTTCGGGACGCTTTGTTTGTGGTAAAAGGGGATCAGGCGCATCACCAAGCGGATCCACCCGTGAGTATTCTTAACGGCAGCTTTGAGGAATTTGAAGGAAACAGAATGAAAGGATTTGCCTTTCACGATGAACCAAGTGTGATGAGTTTTGCCGACACAAGAATATACCGTAGCGGTGCGGCATCCTTGCGGTTTGAGAACTTTTTGGCCCATCCCTATGGAAACGCCCGGGTGATGCAGGAGGTGAAAGTGCATCCCTACCGCTGCTATAAAGTGTCCCTTTGGGTCAAAACGGAGGGTCTCAAACCGAAAGAGAACTTTCAGATTGTGGCGCTTGTGGACGACCGAAACTTAGCCCCCAAAACCTTCCCCATCGCAGAGACCCAGGACTGGACTAAACTGGTTATGCTCTTCAACAGCCTCGAGTTTTCAACGATTCGGTTGTATGCCGGGCTATGGGGTGGTCGAGAAGGACGCTTCTGGCTTGACGATTGGACCATTGAGGAAGTAGGTCCCATTAATGTGCTCCAGAGAGATGGGACCCCTGTAACTGTTAAGAGTGAAGACGGACAGGTAGTGTATCAAGAGGGCAAGGATTACGACCGCCTGGTGGATCAAGGGTTCTCATTTTGGAACATAGATCGTCCCTCCCCAGTCATAAAGATCCGTCCCAACGGCAGGATTCGTGAGGGTCAAAAACTACGGGTCAGTTGGTTCCACCCGATGGTCATCCACGAAAGTCAAGTGACCGTTTGTATGGGAGAGGAAGAAGTCTACCGGATATGGGAGCACGAAGCCGAACTGCTTCACAAATACCTTTCCCCAGACGCTTTTATCCTCAATATGGATGAGGTGCGGATGGGTGGGACCTGTCGTCGTTGCGAAGGTGCTGATATGGCTCAACTCTTAGGTCATTGCATCAGCCGTCAGGTGGCGATTCTGAGGCGGCACAGTCCCAAGGCACGGATTTACATCTGGTCCGATATGCTGGATCCTAACCATAACGCTCGCCCAAACTATTATCTCGTAAACGGTGACTACACAGGCTCCTGGAATTTTATCCCAAAGGACTTAATCATCGCGGTTTGGGGCGGCGAGCCAAGGGAGGAGAGTCTGAAGTTTTTCTCCGAACAAGGTTTTTCAATTCTTATCGCTTGCTACTACGATGCCGATGACTTAACAGATGTGGTGCGCTGGCGACGGCTCGCTGATAAATACCCAGCAGTGAGAGGTTTTATGTATACGACCTGGGTAAACCGGTACGGGCTGGTTCCTGATTTTGCCAAAGTCGTCTGGGGTCAGTGATGCGAGATCTGTCTGTCTTGTCCATTGGTTTGGTGATCACCTTGGTTGTCGGTCTGGCTGCAGATCGTGATGATTTCTTGGCACGCTGGTTTCAACAGCCGCCTGCCGTCTACCGTCCCTTGCAGATCATTCATAACTTTGACGGACTGGGCCCCAATGAAGAGGTCAGACTCAAAGTACTGACTCACCTGAAAGACTTAGGCGTTGGTGGTCTGGTCGTCAACGTGTCCTTCAACAACTATCTGCGCAGCGAAGAGCAGTGGAGAATATTTCAGTGGGGTATGGAAGCGGCCAAGAAACTGGGTTTCCACCTGTGGCTGTATGACGAAGAAGGATACCCCAGCGGTGCCGCGGGTGGGCTCGTTCTTGAAGGACGACCGGAATTTGAAGCGAGAGGGCTTGCCCTCGTCAAAGACCCAACCGGAAAGTGGACCTGGCAGACCAAGGTGATGTATGAGGGGACTCATTGCACCGAGAATGTGTATCAAAAAAGGCGCTATCCCAACATTTTAGAAAAAGAAGCCATTAAACGATTTATTGAAGTGACCCATCAAGCGTATGCCCAGCGGTTTGGCAATCTGGGCCGACTTTTCCGCGCTGTTTTCACCGACGAACCATCCCTGATGACGACATACATCCGACCGCCCGAAGACGCTGTTCCTGTCATTCCCTGGGTCTCTGATTTGCCTGACGAATTTCTCCGACGCAAAGGATAT
>JANXBO010000026.1 GCA_025057575.1 Candidatus Caldisaccharidevorator malaysiensis | reverse complement strand
AAAGGAGGGAGAGGACTCCCAGAGAAAGGCCGTTGAAGCCCTGAAACTGATCGGCTCCCGTGAAGCCCAAAAGATCCTGGCAGAGATCGCCGGTGGCTCTTTCTCAGCCGACATTCGGCTCAAGGCTTTGGAGGGACTGAGCGCCAGAAGACATCCGGGGGCGATTCCCCAGTTGATCGCTTTTTGCCAAAAAGGGACGGAGCGACAAGCGACAGAGGCAGCGTCCCTTCTCTTGCGCTACGGGAGGGAGGGGCAGGAGCGATTAAAAAGTTTGATGAGGTCCCGTCGGCGCCCGACGGCTCTCGCCGCTGCCCGGGCGTTGGCGTCCGTCGGTTTTAAGGATGCCCTTGAAGTGCTGAAACATCAGTCGTCGCCCCGCTCCGCTTCCGGCATTCAGGCTTTGATCACCCTGGCGAAAACCGGGGATAAAGATGCCCTTGAAAAATTGATGGAATTACTCAAGGATGGGGATCCAAGGCAACGGTTGAGGGGTCGTGCGGCGCTCTTCAGCGTCGGTTTGGCTGGTGCGCCCCGCTTAATGGAAGGTCTTAAGGACCCCAATCCCCTCGTTCGGGCAGAATGTGCCCGAATTCTCGGCAGCCTAGGCGTTCAACAAGCACGGGAGGAGATCGCTCGCTTGACGACAGACCCTGATGAGACGGTTCGTGCTGCCGCCGTCTCTGCTCTGGCTCTCATCCGGCAAGCGGGTCCTTAGCCGAGAGGCAACCCGCCCTTATGGCTGACGAACGGCGGTCTCCTCTGTCGTCTCCTCGGCAACTTCGCCGGTCTCACCGGCCGTCCCCGTGGACTGATGGGACGGCGAGGGCGCTGCTTCTCTTCTTCTCTCCCTTGCCGCCTCGGCGACTGCGTTATTGATCATTCCCACACAGCAGATCAGGGCTAAGGCAATCAGGGGTCCCACCGCCCAGCGGGGCTGTTCCAGAAAGCCGACTACTGCTCCCAGAATCAGAGCTACGACGGCTCCTCCCATCCACAGGTTGAACTTTTTACCAGGATCCAGTTCCATAAGCCTCCTCATCGGTCCCTGTTCACCTGTCCGTTGATCGCTGTCTCCCTGCCTGTCTTCTTTTTCCCCGCCTGTTCGCTTGTTTTCTCATTATGACAAAAATGAACCGATCAAGGTTGCCTACCGATCAAAGAGCGCTCCTGCGATCGTGTCCATCACTGCAATCCGAAACTGGCTAATGTCCCTCTTGTCGTCAGGATGGACCCGGTTGGTCAGAAGGATAACGAACAGGTCCGATCGGGGGTCAATGAGAAAGGAAGTCCCTGTGTAACCCGTGTGCCCGAAGACCCCGATCGGAAACCGCCGACCCCTCATTTGAAGAGAATAGGGGGAATCTATGTCTACCCCGATACCCCGTTGGACATCCTGGCACGGACTGATATTGGACCGGAACAGGCGGATGGCGTCGGGTCCGATGACTGGTTGCCCGTTCCCTTCACCTTCCCGCAAAATCATTTGACACAGGCGCACGAGACCGCTTAGATCGCTGAAGAGACCGGCGTGACCGGAAACACCTCCCAGGTAAAAAGCGTTCGGATCGTGCACCTGACCTTGCAGGAGGGCACCGTCCCTGTAGGTGGTGGCGGCGCATCGTTGCCAACGGCTCTGTGGCGGACAGAACCGGGTTTCCCTTAGCCCCAGTTTTTTGTAAAGGAATTTTTCCACCAGGTGGTCCAGGCTTTCCCCAGTGATGAGGGTAGCGATCTCTCCTAAAAGAATGAACCCCAGATCGCTGTAGATGAACTTTTTCCCAGGCGCTGCTTCAAGAGGCGTCCTCAAAATGTCATCCCTCACAAAGGTCCCCCTCTGAGGGGCGGACAGGGACAAATCAGAGACTTCCAGGTAGTTTTTAAAGGCAGGGAGACCCGAGGTGTGGGTCAGAAGATGGCGGAGAGTGATGTGTTTTTTTCTCCCCCTCCTCCAGATCGGCAAGAATCTGCGAACCGGATCATCCAGGTCCACCAACTTTAGTTCTAGAAGACAGCAAAAGAGCAGACCGGTCGCCAACGGCTTGGTAAGGGAAGCCAAGTCATAAATCGTTCCAAGCAATGCTTTCTGGCGAGTGGGCACTAATCGTCGCCAGCCGAAGACTCTCTGGTAGAAAATTTGGTCCGATGAGCCCACCGCCAGGGCGACGGACGGAGTAGCGTCTTGGCGGATCGCTTCCCGGCAGAGCCGGTCTAATTGTCCTGCTAAGCGGTCCTTCCTGCCCAATGTCAGGATGCGTCCCCCCAGCCAAAAGACAAGGAAAGGACTCGGTAAAGGAGGGTGGAAACCACGGCAACGCCCAAACAAGATAAAAGTGTGAGGACCAGTCGGGGGCGCCATAAGCGATGCAAGGTCAGAAAGAGGACTGCTAACACCTCTACCTTTGCCAAGAGCCAGCCGCTCATCCTCAACAGAAGTGGCAGAAAGGTGGCTTGGTCACCCGGCAACCCGAGGGTGAGTTTGAGGAGACCTTCTATGTAAATCGGGTTCCAATTGGGAAGCCAAAACCAGTAGGAGGAACAGATGATTTCGGGAATTCGGCTGACAGTTAGGACAGAGGTTGCCAGCCATAGGGGGTAGTAAGTTGTCCACCTGTTTTTAGCAGAAAAAGAGATGATAACGAAGACGAGGTAAATGGACACCCATCCCAAAGCGGACTCACTAAACCGCAGCGGTAACTGAGGAGGACCTTTCCAAACCTGAACCTCGTAAGTGAGCCGCCGCTCCAAAGCCAAGGTCATCATCTTCCATAAGTTACCGGTCACTTCCTCTTGGGTCTGACCATCGCGGAAGGTAATCCAAAGGGCATTCAGGCGGCTGAAAAAGGGGCTGGAAAGATAGGCTCTGCTATAGGCAGCGGTCACGCCAACAACACTGATGGAAAGAAGACAACAGAGACACGGGACAACAAAGTTTTTTATCGGCAACAAGGGAATCGCTCGGATCCGATCACCCACTTTGCGTCGTCCCTGTTTGCGAGGTTTTTTCGCTGCCTTGCTCCTGCAGGGACCGGATCCTTACCCCCTGCCGATAGGCGTCTACGATGCCAAAGGTCCAGAGCCCCAAACAGGCGAAACCCGAAAGAACGGTCAAGAAAACCTGACCGAGGGGGATGGTAAAAGCCGCTGGGGTCCCTTGGGCTTCTAAAAGAGGTCGGTAGTGCTGAAGGAAATAATAGAGGCTGGAAAGGGCACCCACGGCAATTGCGAACCCCTTGCCCCATTGTTCGTTGTAGACCTGCCCTGCCCCAGGAAAAAGGGCGGACAGAGCCAACGCTAACACAGGATTCTTGGGGGCAAAGGGGACTTCCGGCGGCAATTCCTTCGCTTTGATCGCAAGAAGCACCTGTGCCATCTTTTCTTCCGAAGATGCTCGCTGAGGCTCCCTTGCGTGCGCCTCTCGATAGCAAGCCAGAGCCTCTTCCAGAAGACCCAATTGATGGTAGACGTCACCGAGGAGTTCGTGAATGTCCGCCCGCTCCGGTGCCCGCTGCCGAGCCTCTTCCAGAAGGATTCTTGCCTCCTGAATCTGCCCTTTGGACCGTGAAATGCTGGCTTTAACCAACAATTGCTCCACAGGATCGCCTTTCGTCAAGTCAGGTCACCCGGACCCCACTGTCCGAACCCATCGCTTTTTTGATGGCTTCGGTCTCTTCTTCCGACAGGCGATAGGATGAAGAAAGATTCCTAATTGGCTTGGCGTAGCAGCGGGACTCATTGCGCCCGGAAAGAGACGTGACCACGACTCCGTCACCATTATCGTCCAGCAATGCAACGGCAAAACTCTGCTCCCCAGCGACATCGCTGAAGGCGTCAAAACGAACGAGACCGACTCTGCGCAGACATCTGCCAACTTCTCTGGCTAACTGATGGTGCCCCTTCTCCAAAGCTTCAATTCGTGACTGACTTTCCCTCTGCAGAGTGATCAGGGTGTCCAATAGATGATCCAGGGGCTGACCGGGTGCGATGTCCTCTATCAGATTCAACAGACGCCGCAATTGATGAAGTTTCACAGACAGGACGATCAGCCAGATGAGAAAGAGGGCAGCAATTACAATGGCGACGATCAATGCTATCGGTAGCCACGCCTGCCACTCATTGATGTCCATCCTTGCTCCCCCTGGTTGTCAACCAAGTTCCCTGTCAATTTTGCCTTTAGTGCCACCGTAAACAATCATCCGTTGACCGCCTTGGCAAGGCGCACATAAGTTGGTGTTGCCCCGATCACTTCAGGAACGACTCCAATCGTGTCCACTTGAGCGCACCAAAGGATATCCTCTTCCAGACCCAACTGACGCAGGGTCTGACCGTGAGGGGACGATAGGAAAAGAGTTAACAAGTCCCCTTGTGGTCGGTCAGGACCGATGACGTGGTCGGCTCCTATTCGGTCGGCGAGGAACCATGCCGCCGCCACATCCTCAAGTGCCCATTCGGCTCCTTTTCCCCACACGCCGCAGGCAACGATTACCAAAGGTTTTTTCAACTCTTTTGCTCTCATCACCGCCAAATGGCAGACCGATGAGGCATTGGCAGGGCATCCGACCAGCACGGCGGGGCACGATGAAACCGCTAAGAGCCTTCGGACCCCCGTCGTGGAGGTGAAAAGGACTCTTTTGCCTTTGATGTCTTCGTCGCTTGCCCTCTCAATCTCCGTCGGGCTATTGCTGTAGTCAAAACCGGGCACCTTAAGGGCGCCCCGTTCGCCGACCAGAAGGCATTGGGGATGTCTCTCTTTTTCTTCAAAGAGGTCTTTCAGTTCTGGAAAGGCGAGGACCTCAAAAGCACCTTTGTGAAAGAGAAGGGACAAAGTGCTGCTGGCTCGGAGAGCGTCTATGACGATGGTGACGGCTTGCTGATGAACAGCCAACGCCGTTGCCCTTTCCCCAATCCCTATGGTGACCTGTCGCATTACCAGTCCGCAACCGAGCCGTCTGTCAGGCGTTCCAGAGGCAGTTGGCGTTCCTGACTTTTTCCTTCTTTGATTGCTTCCTCATCCACCTCTATCCCAAGCCCCGGTCCTGTTGGAATGGGAACATAACCATCGGTCTGCTGAAAGGGAACTTTTAAAAGACCCTTGCCGAGGGTCGTATGCTCCTGAATGACAAAGTTGGGCACCGATGCTGCCAGTTGAAAGGCAGCCGCCAAACTGACCGGTCCATAGGGGTTGTGGGGGGCAACGCCGACATAGTAAGTTTCCGCCATCGCAGCGATCTTGCGGAGTTCCATCAATCCCCCACAGATTGCCGGATCCGGCTGCAGAACCGCCACGTGAGTTCTTTCCAGAACGGGGCGAAAGTCCCATCGGGTGAACAGGCGCTCTCCCGTTGCGATCGGGACCGGCGATTGAGCGGACACCCATGCAAGAGCGTCCACATTTGCCGGCTGGCAGGGTTCTTCAATCCAGAAGGGTTTGAGGGGTGCCAGTTCTCGTGCCAGTAACAGCCCCATCGCTGGGCTCGTCCTGCCGTGAAAGTCCAAGAGAAGGTCTCGATCCCAACCGATGACCTCCCGAACCGTCTGAACCCTTTCGCAGGTCTCTTGGATCGCTTTGGTCCCCTCCAAGGGACCCATCGTAGGAACTGGGTTGAACTTGACGGCGGTGAACCCTTGTCCGACCCTCTCTGTCGCCGACTGTTTCAGGCTCTCAAGATCGCTTCCTCCGATGTGAGCGTAGAGACGAATTCGGTGACGAGTCGGACCGCCAAACAGATCATAAATAGGCACGCCCAGCGCCTTTCCCTTAAGGTCCCAAAGGGCAATGTCTATGGCACTGAGGGCGCTGAGATGAACGAAGCCGCCCTTCCAGAAAAAACCCCGGTAAAGCCGCTGCCAGATGTCCTCAATGGGTGACGGATTTTGCCCGATGAGGAACCGCTGGCATTCCTCAATAAACGCCGCCACTGATCGGCGGTTATCCGGTAGCCCTTCCCCCCAGCCCACCAGCCCGTCGTCAGTCGTAATTTTTACCAGTAAAAAAGGACCGGCAAAGAACGGCTCCACCGACTTGATGACCACCGCACCGCCCCCACGGATGAGCAAAACCCGACTGGTTACGAGCCGGCTAACTGCACCGGGAAGCGAGGTGCCTGACTGGCAATCTTGCGCACCTCTTCAAACCGTGCTGCTACATCGTCCCAGTCCAGGTTCTTGAAGAAAGCATCCACATAGGCAACCCTGTTGACGCCGTGATCAATGACGAAGGCGTGCTCAAACATATCCAGTGCCAGAATTGGCATCGCATTCCAAATGGGGAAGGTATTCTGCTCGTCACCGATGCAGACTAAAAGGCGCTCAAAGTCAAAGTCATAGGCGAGCCACGCCCAACCCCGAGCCCCGATACCCGTCGCCCGCAGTTCCTGAATCGCCCTCTCCACGCTTCCAAAGTCCTTCTCCAGTTGGGACCTCAAGGCACCCGTCGGTTCCCCACCTTTCCCACCCAAGTTGCTGAAATACAGTTCGTGGTTCTTGATCCCTCCGATGGCTCGGGTCAGTTCCACTTTCAAAACCCGAATCTGACTGTACGTCGGATTGGGCTTGGGCGGAGTTAGTTCCTCGGCGGAAAGGTTCTCAATCAACCCCATTATCTCGTTATACTTCGCCACATAGCCTTGATAGAGTTTGTAGTGCTCCGTCATCGTCCTCTCGGAGATTCCTTCCATCGTATGAAGGGCAGGCTTGATCTTCGCCCAGTCCTTCGCCTCTACCTTCCGAAATGGCATCAACAACCCCTCCTTGTCAATTTTTCTCGTTGCCCTATTATAGAGCACCGACAGCGCTCGCCCTCATAGTCCCAAAGGAGTCGCTGCCGAAACCAACGAGCGGCACAATTCACCGATCAAAACGCCAGCGACTGCCAAAAAGAGGAAACCCGTCGCTGCCTGAGTGCTCCCTTCTCGAACACAGAAGAGGGCAATGGCATTGGCAATGCCGGTAAAGCCGAAGCCAAAGACGATGTGTCCCCAAAAGAAAGGAGCCATCCGACCCAGATTCGCTTCCAAATGGTCACCGGCTGTCAAACTCTCGTAAGCAGTCAACAAACCGTTAATCGCCAGTAGGACAAATAGGGCAACGATCAGGCGCAAAAGGGGCTCTCGGCTCATTTTCGGGCGAACGATGAACCAGTGCCCGAAGATCATTCCCACGACCGCAGCCCCTGAGTAGAGGCTCCCTGCCAACCCGTGCAGGCGGGGGAGCAGGTCACTGGTATTCAAACTCCAAACGGTCACCACGCCCGCCACACTCCCCACAAGGTGAGGCAAAGCACCAAGGAGAAAGGAATCGGTCATAATCCCAAAGATGTAAACCGTGACGCACAAAGCGAGCAGAATGGAGGCGAATCGTCCCACATCCGTGACAGTGGGTAGACTCCAGGCTATCAGAGCGCCGATACCGGCGAGGGGCGCCAGATAGCGGGCAACTGTGCTGAAAAAATGTCTTCCCGTTTCCACGGGAACGAAAAAAAGGAGCAAAAAACTACCCGCCGTCGCTTGAAGCAGAAGAGACGACAGGGCTAATGGTCCGGCGATTTCCCACTGGTCCACTCTTTACCGTTTCCCCTTTATTCGTGCAAGACTATTTTGAGCGCAAGAGTGAAAGGTCTTCGTCGCAATGAGACGGACGGCGGGATACCAGCAAGTGGGTTGGCTCGGCTTGACCGTTCAAGTGCCGTCGGAATGGGACCTGGTCGTCGCCAGGGGCAATCGTTTTGACGGTTACCTGCGGTTTGATGAAGAAGCCTTTACCCGATGCCACATTCAATGGACCTTAGTCAGCGCCGGTAAGGTCGTTTTGGATGACCAACTGGACCGCTATTTGGAAGCCTTTGAGCGACAACTGAAAAAGAAAGGTCAGCCCGTGACGATCCGAAAGAACACGGGGCTGGTCAGCCGAAAGGATGTCGGACGGAATGTCCGGACTTTTTTCTGGGAATGTGGCACCGTCGGGTATGGGCTCCTTTGGTTTTGCCAAGATTGCCGGAGAGCCGTTTTGACGCAAGTATACGGTTACGCGCACGAGGACCTAAAAGGGACAGCAAAGAGGATTTTCCTTTCCCTCTCGGACCATCAGGAAGGCGACTGGGAGCGGTGGTCTCTTTACGACCTGTCCTTTGACGCACCCGTCGGCTGGGACCTGACCGACAGTCAGATTCAGCCAGGCAAAGTCCGCTTCCACTTCCGCAAAGGTCCCTGGAGGATTACTTTGGAGCGATGGGGACCTGCATCCGTCCTATTGGGACCGGAAGACAATCTGGAAACTTTCGTTGTCAAGGTTCTACCCCAGGACATTAAAAACCGCTTTCTCCTTCATTGCCGCTCGGACGATTTCAAGGAGCATCCCTCTCTCCATTTGAAAGGATCAGACAAAGGCGCCAAGAGACCCTTGAGTGTCTGGTGGCGGCAGCTGACCAGCGGTCAACCGTTTCCCAATTTTTTGGGCTGGCTGTGGGTCTGTCCCGTCTCTAACCGAATCTACTTCGTCAGCGGTATCCTGCCGCCCGCAGAAGAACTGGTGTTGGACCACATCGCCCGCTCCGTCTCCTGCCATCCCGAAGAACGAACGGACGCTTGCGGAAGGTGACCAAAGTTAGCCGACATCGGAGGGGACTGACGGCGACTCTCGTCGGAGCCGGTCTTTTGGTTCTGATGGTGCCCTTCGCCGTGATGTCCGGTCATCCCTTCCTTAGTCCAGCGCAACTGTGGACTTCCCTCTCTTCGACCTCCCCGACTGCTACGGTGATCTGGGAGTTTCGGTTACCTCGGGTCCTCCTGTCAGTTCTCGTCGGGATGGGACTTTCGGCTTCTGGAGTTGGTCTCCAGGCTTTTTTCCGAAACCCTTTGGCTGATCCCTTTATCCTCGGCATCGCGAGCGGGGGTGCCTTGGGTTCCGCTATCGCTTTTTTCCTGAATTTGGGTCCGGGTTCAGTGCCCCTTTGGGCTTTTGTCGGTGCCCTGGGGACGGCTTATGCGGTCTACCGCCTTGGCATGGTCCAAGGTATGCTCAGGACGGAGACGGTCCTGTTGGCGGGAGTGGCGCTCAATGCCCTTCTTTCCAGCCTTCTTGCCCTTGTCTTGTATCTCAACAGCCATCGTCTGATGATCGGTGCCGTCTATGCTTGGCTGTTGGGGGGCTTTCAGATGTCCACCTGGAGAGACCTTAAGTTCTTTCTCCCCTACTGGCTCATCGGACTGCTCGTGACCGCTTACTTTTGGCGGGCGTTAAATGCCCTCCTTTTTGGGGAAGAGTGGGCGCACTATTCGGGAGTGGACATTGGGAAAGTGCGCCGATGGATTTTAGCGGCGGCTTCCCTTTGCGCCGGCGCCGCTGTTTCGGTTTCCGGCATCATTGGGTTCGTTGGTCTGATCGCTCCTCACTTTGCCCGGCTTTTGATCGGTCCCGATCATCGCTGGCTGCTTCCCGCTGCAACCCTTTTCGCTGCCCTTCTGCTCCTCATCTGCGATATGATGAGCCGTTTGATCCTTCATCCAACCGAATTACCCATCGGTTTGTTCACTGCTCTTTTAGGAGTTCCCTTCTTTCTCCTCCTGCTGAGAAGGACCAAGATTGCTTTTGGCTGAGCCGATTCTCCCGTCTTGATCCTCGCGCTAAAGGAGCCTCCCCTGCACCTTGGTTGTTGCGGCAACGCTTTACGATAGAGAACAAATGACATAAGATGAGTGCAGGGAGCCTTAGAAGTGCACCTCCTTTCTTGCGTCACCGCTCATCAAAAGGCGAGAAAGCGCCTTTTTGAGCGTCTTTAGAACCTGGCAATGTAGAAAAGATATGGCGGACGGAGTGAAATGGGTGCGGAGGTTGCGCCTCCAAAAGTGCAGGAGCACACACTACCGCGACTGATAGGAACGGAGATTCTTACTGATGATGCAAACGGTCTTACCAAAGCAAGAGAGTTTATCGGTAACCATCGTCAGCGGGAGCGCTTGAAGGCTAACAGTTACTCTTTTTAAGAGCGATCACTAAGCCATTTATGATGGAGCGCTCAACTTCCTTGCCACGTCTTTAGCAAAATAGGTGATGATCAGATCGGCACCGGCTCTTTTGATGGCAGTTAAAATTTCCCAAACGATGCGGTCTTCGTCCAGCCATCCAAGTTTCGCTGCTGCCTTGACCATTGCGTATTCACCACTGACGTTGTAGGCGGCAATCGGAACGTCAAACCGTCGACGGGCTTCCGCAATTAGGTCCAAATAGGCGAGGGCGGGTTTTACCATCACAATATCAGCACCTTCTTCAATATCCAGGGCGATCTCTCTCATTGCCTGGCGCCGATTAGAAAAATCCATTTGGTAACTAGTCCGATCACCAAATTGAGGGGCACTTTCGGCAGCCTCCCGAAAAGGTCCATAAAAAGCAGACGCCATTTTCGCTGCGTAACTCATTATCGGAATGTGAGAAAAACCCGATTGGTCCAGCGCCTGGCGAATCGCCCTGACCCTTCCGTCCATCATATCGGATGGGGCAACGATGTCCGCACCCGCCTCCGCTTGAGACACAGCCGTCCGAGCCAGAAGTTCCAAAGTGGCATCGTTATCTACCTCAAATCCCCGATCCGTCATTTTCACCAAACCGCAATGACCGTGACTGGTATATTCGCAAAGGCACACATCAGTGATGACTGCAAGATCAGGAACCCGATCTTTGATCGCCCTCACAGCCCTTTGAATGATACCGTCAGATGCGTAAGCACCGCTTCCCATCTCATCCTTGCTCTCTGGGATGCCAAACAAAAGGACAGCAGGCACACCCAATTGATACACTTCCTCACATTCCTCTACCAGCAAGTCCACACTCATCCGAAAAACACCGGGAAGAGAAGAAACTTCTTGTCGCACCCCTTTTCCCGGAACAACAAAGAGCCCATAAATGAAGTCGCTGACCGTCAGAGTCGTTTCCCTGACCATCCGTCGGATCGTTTCGTTTCGCCTCAGCCGTCGCATTCGGACGATCGGGAAGACAGGCATAAAGGATCACCTCTTTACGGCTTAAGAGGTAGCCAGACCGTCATCGGTCCAGCCGTCCGATTCGCCCAAGCAAAGTAGGGCACGGCAGTGACCGAAACAGGGCGCAGATGGGAGCGAAGGGATCCGGCAGGCTGGTAAAGAGGCTGATGATTCCCTTTCGGCAAAGCCCAACCTTGTCCTTTCAGAAGAACTATTCCCGACAGAATTCCGTCGCCTTTCTGCTCTTGTAAGGGTGTGTCGGGACTAAGGTAGATGCTCCAAACATCGGCGCCGGGGTTGTCCACTTGCTCCCAACAGTAGATGATGGGACCTCGTCGTAGGGAGACCTTACCGCTAATGGATTCTGCCCACGGGTGGCTCGCTAACAACTGGGGCTTCATTTCTAAAGATAACATCACACTATCGCCCGATCTCCATTCTCTTGTTATTTGTGCATATTCACCAGGTCGGGGGGATAAAGAGGGGTGGTCATTCACAAAAATCTGAGCGCTTGGAGTCCAAGCAGGAATTCGGATTTTGAAAGTAAAGGATGTTGGCTGTTCAAGTTCCAGACGAAACTGAATGTCTCCTGACCAAGGATAATTGGTTTCTTGAAGGATGGTGATGTCACCGGTCGGCATAGAGACAGTGGTTTGGCTGGCGGCAAAGAAGTGGACCCAGATAGTGTTATCCGAAACACCATACAACATTCCCGGGACCATTGGGATCAAACGGGCGATGTTCGGGGGACAACAGGCGCAAGGATAAAAGGGCTGACGGCGATGACCGCCCCGATCGGAGAGGGGGTTGACATAAAAGTAAGACTGTCCATCCAATCCGATGCCTGATAGAGCACCGTTGTAAAGGATCGTTTCCAGCACATCAGCATAGGATGGACTGCCCGTTAAGAGCATCATTCTCCAAGCCCACAGGATCCCAGCGACGGCAGCGCAGGTCTCGGCGTAAGCAGTCTGACTGGGTAATTCGTAATCCCTGCCAAATGTTTCCCCTTCGTGACGGGCACCCAGTCCTCCGGTAACATACATTCTCCGCTCGGTCATATTGCGCCACATATGCAAAAGGGCATCCATCAGGGCTTTTTCTCCCGTGTGTCCGTAGATGTCCGCAGCCCCGCAGTTTAAGTAGAGAGCCCGGACGGCGTGTCCTGTCATTTCCCTTAATTGACGAAAAGGCAAGTGGTCTTGAATATTGGGAAACCCACCCAAAAGACCTTTTCCCCTTTGGTCCAGGAAGAATTGAGCCAAGGAGAGGTATTCGGGTTTCTTCGTTTCCCTGAACAGTTCCACCAACGCCATTTCCACTTCGGGATGACCGTCGGGCTCTGGTTTTCCGTTCGGACCAAAGGTTTGGTTGATGTGATCTGCCAGGCGGACGGCGACATTGAGGAGAGCATCGCTCCCCGTGACCCGACGATGGGCGACTGCTGCCTGCATTAAGTGACCAGCACAATAAAGTTCGTGAAGATCCCTCAGATTGGTCCACCGCTCTTTCTTTTTCTCCCGGTTAAAAAGGGTGTGCAGGTAACCGTTGGAATCCTGGGCGCCTGCGATCAAACCAATAACTTCATCCGCCAGCGCAACGAGAGAAGGGCGAGGATCAAAGGTTAGGGACCAAGAGAGCGCCTCCAGCCACTTGTAAACATCCGAATCAGGTGCCAGCCACTGAAGACCAGTGGTGTGGTCTAATTTCCCCGCCGCATAAAGGAAGTTGTCCAGCCTACCGGTCTCTCTTAAGCGTTCATATTGGGTGGGAATCGTCACTTCTTGAAGAAGAACGAGTTTTTGATGCCAGAACCCGTCCAGCAAACGCACTTGGGTTAACGACAGGGGAAGAAAGGCGACGAAGGGACAGCCCCTCACGTCGGTAAGGAAAGCCTCTCTGTTTGCCTCAAAGTTGCCCATTATCCCTCTTTGACCTCCTATCAAGCCCACAGCGACCGACTTTAAGAAAACCCGCCGACTGACCTTTCCCCTCAATGGCTCTTTCATCGGACCCTACGCTCTTGGATGAGCCTTGTCATAGATTCTTTTCAGATGGGTTTTGGTCAAGCGAGTGTAAATCTGAGTGGACGACAGAGAGGCGTGCCCTAACAGTTCCTGGATGATCCGCAGGTCCGCTCCCCCTTCCAAAAGATGAGTGGCAAAAGAGTGACGGAGGGCGTGAGGTGAAACCGGTCGGGCAAGGGTCTTCATAGCGTAAAATTGGACGATTCGGTGAATTTGCCGGCTGGTTAAAGGGGTCCCTTTCTGACTGAGAAAAAGAGCCTGGGGCGGTGATCCTGAGCGATAAAGCCATCGGGGACGCACCTCATCTAAATATCTCCTGATCCAATAGCAGGCTTGCTGGTGAAGGAAGGCCAGCCGCTCCTTACCCCCTTTGCCCTTGATGAGCGCGACTCCTTCCTGAAGGTTCAGGTCGGAAAGAGAAAGGGAAGAGGCTTCGGAAACTCGGATACCCGATGAGTAGAGAAGTTCCAAAAGAGCCCGGTCTCTCACGCCCCGCAAAGTGGTCACTTTGGGACCTTCCAAAAGCCTTTGGACCTGCTGGGGGGAAAGGACCGTGGGCAGGGGGCGCGGGAATCGGGGCAGCCGAAGGTCCACTGCCGGATTGGTCGCCAACAGCCCCTTCAACGCCAGATATTTCAAAAAAGAGCGGACCGACGACAGTTTTCGGGCGCAGGACCGCCTTTGATATCCCTTGGCATAAAGGTCACCCAGGTAGCGCCGGATTAAAGAAGGAGACACATCAGTGGCTTTCTTGACACCTTGGGATGAGACGAAAGAGATAAAATCCTGCAGGTCCCGAGCGTAGGCTCTGAGGGTATGAACCGACGCTCCTTTTGTCAGACGAATCTGCTCCAAAAAAGCGTGCAGTTCTGTGACCAGAGTGTCGGTGTCCAACACCGAACCACTGTGTGACCAACTCATAAATTGGTAACCTGACCTTCCACCTCAACAGACCCGTTCACGAACTGACTGGACTGCACCCATTCGCCGGCAGCCTGATACTCTCGTTCTAAAGTGTAGCCAAACGAGAACTGGGTTTTGCGCTTCCTGAGGATAGAGAGGGCGGGGTCAAACCAAAAGTGCCCCGTGACCGCTCCGCCTCCCGTCACCGTCCAGTTGCCATCCGCCCGTCGCCAAATCAACCGAAGAGGCACCTCACAGCGGACGGAGATGACCATAGAGGACACCTTGTTGGTCACCTCCCCCTTCTTTAGTTCGTAAGAGACTTTCAAAGACCGAGGCTCTTGAGGAGGCTTGAGCCCGACATTGATGGTGTAAGTCCAGCGATCGCCGAAACGAACAGGGCGATCAGGAAGAACCAGGCTGATGGCGCTAAAAAGATCTTGAATCCACTCGTCAAGGTCCTCCGGTATGGGGGATGGCAACTGGATGGGTTTGGTCGGTCGTCCGCAACGATCCGTTTCCGAAGACAACGCGCTCCAGCCGGCAACCGAAACAGCCTGACCATTGACCAAATACTGAACGACCTTTGTCTCCCAAAGGAGGAGAGAATCTTTGCGCCGGACGGACTCATCAAGAATCGTCAGGCTGCTCTCCGACAGTCGCCGACCACCTTTAAGAAGACTTCTTTGCATCTTGATGGACCATCGCAGGGACTTAGACTCGGGCGGTCCGAACTGAAGAAGGGTTGGCTCTTGAGGGCGAGAAGGGGAAAGCAAAAACAGACAGATTAGGGCAGGAAGAAGCCACCACTGTCTCACCCCTCATCCCTCCTAAAAAAGAACACGAAGACAGGAGTGAGAGCGAGGGACCAGAGGGTCTCAGCAAAGGCTAACGGTGGACCAAGAGCCAAATACTGAGGCTCCCGAAGGAAAAGAGCGAGGAGAGAGCCATTGAGCAATTCGGAGGCAAAAGTGGCGGTCGCGACCGCAAAAAGAGGGGCGAGCCAGCCCGACCAGAGCCACCGGCTGCTCATCCAGGACGCCATTCCCGAACCAAACGAGCGGGTGACCGCAAAGGGTATTAGTCCTGTCCCCTGAAGCCACCCCTGAAGACCACCCAGTAGAAACCCACACGTCACCGCTCGCCCGAAAGTCCAGAAGCAGCCCATCAGAACGGAAGAGAGAAGGAAAAGGTCCGGTCCGACTCGCTGACCAACAACGAAAGGAACCAACCAAGTCTGAGCCATTAAGAGACCGAGGACGAAACAGACTACTAAGAAAACCCTCATTGCTCGCTTGATGGCTCGGGAATAGAGACCTGCCTCAGAAAATGGGCATTTTCCTCGGGCAGAGAGGTGTTGATAAAGATCTGAGTACCCATTTCAAACCCTGCCGGTGTCGTCAAACGGGGTCTAATGCGAAGGTGCCAGTGCGCGTGGGGCTCTCCCTGACTGTAGTGAGGGGCGGTGATGATGGCGAAGTTGTAATCGGGGTTCTTCAGCCCGTAATAGAGTTTGCGTAGAGTGGTCCAGAGGACCCTGGCGAAGGGACCGATCTTGTCGTCGGGAATCTCTCCAAAGGATGCCTGATGAAACTTGGGGATGATCGTCAACTCAAACGGCACCTGCGCAGCGTAAGGGACCAAAACGACAAAGTCGGGTTCATCCATCACGACTCTTTCCTGGACCCGTAACTCGTAGTTAACGATCTCGCAGTGGACGCAGCGCCCCATTGCGTCGTAGAAGCGCTCCGCCTCATATAGAGTCCTTCGGACCGCTGGCGGCACGATTGGCGTTGCCACGATCTGGGAATGGGGATGGATCAAGGAAGTGCCTGCTTGCTTTCCCTGGTTGCGGAAAATCAGGATCAATTCGTTGGTGGGATTGCGGTTTAACTCGCTGTACCGCTGCTTGTAAACGCTGACGACCCCGGTCATTTCGTCTTCGGTCAAAGTCGCCGGACATTTGTCGTGTCGGGGTGTCTCAATGACGACTTCGTGAAAGCCAACGCCCTTCATCCTTAAGTAAAGTCCTGACCGGCTCCGATAAGGACGGCTATCGGGCACCAATGCCGGAAATTTGTTCGGAACCACCCGAACCAGCCAGCCCGGCTCGTTGGGACCGCTCCCATTGCGTAAAGCGTAAGTCTCCTCAGGTGTCATTCGCTCATTGCCCGGGCAGAAAGGGCATTTGTCATCCCGCTCGGGAAGACGGTCAGGTTCACTTCTCTCTTTGACGAAATCTTCAGGCCTTTTTGCTCGCTCTGTTGCGATAATGACCCATTCTTTCGTAGCAAAGTCCTGTCGCAATTCTGGCATGGTCACTGCCACCTCCCAAGCATTTTTAAAGGTGAATCTACCCTTGACGGATATTTTGAAGCAGTTGTTGATGAGACTACGCGATCAGCCCGTAACGGCTCCAATCAATGACCCCTTCGGGCACCTTATTGTTGAGGAAAAAGTCGTCCAGGGCGCGCAGAGTCATTTTTCCGATCTGGCGGTAGCCGTATTCCCCCGCTCCTGTAATGTGGGGGAGGATGATGCAGTTGGGAAGGAATCGGAGAGGATGGTCTGGCGGTAATGGTTCGGGATCAGTGACATCTAAAACGGCAAAGATTCTTCCCGACCGCAGGACCGAAACCAGCGCATCGGTGTCCACCAACCGACCCCTGCTGGTGTTGATCAGAACACAGCCGTCCTTGAGGAGCGCCAACTCCCTTGCCCCGATCATCCCTTCTGTTGAGGGTAGCCACGGAGCGTGGAGCGATACCAGATCGCTCTCTGACAACAGAGTCTCCAGGTCCACTTTAGAGGCACCCAGATTCATTGCCTCTTCCTCGCTGACAAAGGGATCGTAAAGAAGAATCTGGACATCCCGAAAGGACCGGAGGAGCCTGATTACTTCCTGACCCACGAAGCCAGCACCGATGATCCCGACAACGCCTCCTGAAAGAGTTTTGGGAACCGCCGCAAGTCGCGGGTCCCTCCACAGTCCCTTTTGCCGAAAAGCAAGGACGTGATCCAGCCAGCCCCGCAACGCCCAAATCATCAACCCCAGCGTTGCCTCTGCCACATTGAACGCAATCGCCCGGGCACAACTGACGACCGTTATCCCTCTCGGGCGACAGAACCGGTCCACCACATCGCCGGGGAAAAGAAACTTGACGGACCCTGCCATATGCACGATTAGCCGCAGCCGATCGGCACTTGCCCAGACCGGATCCGTGAAAGGAGGCGATCCCCAACTGGTCAGGACCCCAGCCTTTCCCCTAACGGCTTGAACAAAGGTCCTTTCGTCCCAGTTCTCCTCTGTCTCGTTGGCGTCCACCTCAAAGCGCGATGTCAGTTCCACCCAATCGTTAGGGGTCAAAAATTGGCTCCGAAGAAAAGGTGGTAAGAGGCAAAGGATTTTGATCTTCATCGTGCAATGGACCGATCGTTAGAGCAAAGGAATGCCATTGATGACCATCCGAAACCGATGTCCCAGAAACTCCGCTGCCTTTCGGCTAAAAAGCATCCGACTCATAAAAATTTCAAAATACTCAAACACACTACCGATGCTGGTGTCAATGGATAGGTCCAAGGTAATGGTGTGATCGCTGGGCGAAACGATCAGGTTTGCTTTTTGAGCGGCGTAGTTGATCCGATCGTGAATGTCAAAGGCTGCCATATTGGGGTTGCGGACTCGGGACCGGTGGACGTCGGACTTGTCCGCCAAAACGACGGCAGCGGTGATAGGGCTGACGATCACGCCCCCTTCCTGCTCGTCGTGATTGCCAATGGCAGCGCTAATAGCGGACGCCTCTTCCGGATCCATCCCCATATCGGACAGAATCTGGAATGCCAAAACAGCACCCGTCTTGCTGTGCATCTGTCGGGAAATGGTGTTTCCGATGTCGTGAAGGTAACCGGCAATGGCGGCCAGTTCCGCCAACCGCGAATTAAGAGAAAGTTCTTGAAGAACCCTGCGGGCGTTCTCTGCCACCAACCCCACATGGCGGAAACCGTGTTCGGTGTAGCCGATAGCTGCCATTTGCTCATCGGCTCGACGGATCAGGGTAGCAACTCTCGGATCGCTTTTCACGTCCTCCAAGGTAATGAATCGGCTCACTATTGCTGACCACCTTTTTCTCAAATCAGGACCGGAAAGTTAGACCATCGTCATTTCTGCAATACGACCGCCTTAATCTTGCCAGAGCAACCGATCCTCATACCACTCCTGCTCACCACCAGAAAGTCCCCCGAACCCATCCCGTCCCCCTCTCGTGAGTCGCCACAAGATGACTGGTCGCCAGTGATGCATCCATCTACACCTGAAGCCCCTGTCACACACCTTGCCAACTTTTCCCAATCGCTGATGCGTCACCTTTACGGTTATCAAATTCATCAAAGCGCATCAGAATCATAGCAGAGAACAGCGACCGGCGATTGAGCAAGGCACGGAGTGAGCGTCAGGATGCTGGCGAGGAGGCGTCGGCGAAGCGGCGTAGGAGGAGGCGAATAGCGATGGGGAAGTCTCTTTCCGAGATCATCCACGATGCCATTCACCACCTTTTGGGCATCCGGACCCCCCCTTTGAGGCGCATCTGTGGCGGGAAGAGGCAACAAAAATTGCTCGCCGTCAACTTAGTCCGGACGAAAAGGCTCTGGAGGAGGCACACCGACAAAGCCTCGCTATGAAGAGTCAAGTGGAGGCTATAGAATCGCTGGGCTCTCAACTGGAATACTTGGAAGAAAGTATAGAGATGGCTTTAGAGGCAACAAGGGATGCCATTATCCGGGGCACCGCCCTACAGGTGAGAGCCCTCAAGAAAATCCAAAACCGGATGGTCCAAGGTTTTCGTGACTTGGAAGCCGCCTTCCAATTTGGCTTGACCCAAATAGCGGGGCAACAGGAGCAGAGCAACAAGATCCTGACAGATGTTTTAGCGGTGCTGAAAGCACCACGAAAAACTGAAGCCGATGAAATGCGGGAGCGGGGTGATGAGGCGTATCGGAACGGGGTCACCGCCCGACGCGTTGAGGACCGTGAACAATGGATGAATCTGGCGCTGAGAGCCTATGGTGATTGTATTGAGAAGAATCCTTCCGACTTTAGTGCCCTTTTCAGCATTGGAACGATTCTTTTTTATGAACGGGGAGCGTCGGAGGGAGCCCTGGCTTCGTTCCGTTTAGCAGCCACCTTTAGTGAACCCTATTCCGCCTACCACGCTGCCCTGGCGTGGCTGCAAATCGCCTATATTCGTCGTTGTCGTAAGGAACAGGAACACGCCTACGAGGCGACACGGGAGGCGGTCCGTCTTCAACCCGAGTGGGCAGAGACCCACTTTCAACACGCCATTTCCTGCGCTCTGACCAGCCGAGAGAGCGAGATGAAGGAATCTTTGAAAACTGCTATCCGCTTGGATAGAAACTACTGGTTCCGCGCCTGCACAGAGCCAGAACTTTGGGTTGGATCGGAAATGATCCGGCACACGGTTAGGGAAACTTTAGAGGAACTTCGCCAGGAGGCGTCGCAAAAGGCGTCGAACGAAATTGCATCCGCTGAGGTGGCAGTTGCCGACCTGGATCGGCTGATTGAAGCCGTGTATGAACTATCGCTGCCCACTGATCAGGCAACTGATTACCGGCGGGAAGCACTGACAGCGTTGCAGCAAGCGAGACACCTTTATGCCCAACAAACCTATTTTGATTTGTTAGATGCCCATTGGATACTGGGCGGTTCGGCCGTGTTTGGCGGGCTGGCTTTGCAATCCTGGTTTGCTTTCTTTGTAACGCCCGTGGTTATCTGGATCTTCGTCTTTGCCATAATCGCCGCCGGACTCCAAGCACACAAGGACGACTGTCAGTCTTGTCAAAACCGCTACGAAGCAAAAAAGCAGGAATTGGAACGGGAGCGGGAAGAAGAACTGGCAACGGCGCGTCACGCACTCTTGCAAGATTATGCGCACCGGCAAGTCCAATTAGAAATGCAAATGGACCGTGAGGTGACCCGAAAGCGCCAAGTTCTGGCTCGCCTTTTCCCAAGTGACCACTCACTGCCAGCCCTCCCTGAATCCGCCACTTAACCATTAGCCGCTTAAATAGACATTAAATAGACAGGTGATGGGTTCTTTTCCTCAAGGAAGGGCGGATCGGAGATTTAGAGGACCGACTCTTCCCGCTCCATTGCTGATGCAATGTCTTTTCGGCTAAAAAAGATGGGTTTAAACTGACCAGCGGAAAAAAGAGGTGCTTGGTCTACAAAATGGGGGCTCTCTGGATCGTCGCTGTTGCCGAACGGAGTAATGCTCCACGCTTGAGGCGGGTCGGTGTGGACAACGATACTGGTGCACGACTGCCCGCCGACCCCTCGGAAGCAGCCGTCTTGATCCGGTCCCCCTGCCCAAATCGCTCTTAGGCAGTCGGCGGCGAAACTCTGCATTCCCGATAGAGGTAGATCGCAGGCGAAGGTCCCATTGTCGTCGTCCCCAGACCGCTGCCTCCTTAATCGCTGGACACGACCCAGGGTCGGCAGGTCCCCGAAATTTGTGATGGCATACTCCACCGCAGCAGCAAAGGCATCCCGCAATTTTGATAGGTCTTCTTCCGTTTTGGGGATCTTATCATCGTCGTCCCATCTCAGTTCAGGCTTTCTCAGGTGATATTGCCACCTTAGGAGAAGATAAATTCCAGCACCTACTTCGTCAGCGTCGGCTCGCCCGTTCCAGCGCTGAAGAAAGTCCATTGCAGTGGACGATGCCGGTGTCCAATTCACCCAGCCCTTGACGGCAGCGCTGACGGCAGCGACCCAGTCCTTTGCTTTGGGAAGGAAGGTGTCCGTAGCGATTCGGAAGGCGTCCTCTACCTTCATTTTCTCTAACGAATCCAACAGTTCCAGCGCCCGATCCGAACGCGCCCGATAGACTGGACCCGTGTGACTATAGTAGGCATAGTGGGGAAAGCGGTCCGGTGTCAGAGGGGATCTGGGGCAGATGAACTGGGGACTGTTGTTGCAGTTCTGAAGGAATCCGTCCTCAGGGTTTCGGAGAGAAGGAAGGTCGTCAATGGACAAGAACCCCTGCCAGTCGGTCTCAGAGGTCCATCCGGGAACGGGTCGGCTGAAGTCGTAGCGATCGGACCGGCGGGGTGTGCGACCGTTGAGAAGGTAGAAGATGTCCCCATCGGCGGTGGCAACGATGAGGTTCTGCGGTGGGAAGGCAAACTCCGTCACCGCCTCCAAGACTTGATCCAGGTTCTGAGCCGTTGCCATTCGCAAAAGTTGCCGGGCAGCGATGGGACCGTCATCATAGGCACTGCGAATGGACACCGCAACATCATCGGCTTCCAGCACGATCGGTCCCAGATGGGTCCGCCTGATGATCCGCTCCTCCTGAACCACACTTTCCCCCGATCGGACGGACAGGACGACTTTCTCGTCCTTTATTTCCCGCCACTGACCATCGTAGCGATAGTTCTTCCTGTCGGGGCTCAGTCGGAGGAGGAAAGCATCGGCGGTGTCGGGACCGCCCGCGGTGGCTGACCAACTGACCCGCTGGTTAAAGCCGAGAGCAACCCCTGGCAGCCCTGCGATGGAGAAGCCATACACATTCAGTGGGGTATCGGACGCACTGAGGGAACGGGGAACCTCAGCAACGTTGAGATGGCATTCGTGCCACCAGTATTCGCCTCTCCAACCAACGTGGGGATCTATCAGGCGAATGGGAACACCTAAAGCACTGCGGGATGGAGCAACCGCCCATTGATTGGAAGTGCCCACGATCCCACCGATCTGTTGACCGGTGATCTCCTGTTGGTATCGGCTCAATTCGTCTAACACTTGTCCATAGGACCATTGAAAAGTGATCCACAGGGACAGGGCGACCACCATATGAGGGGTCACCGATGCCATCCCAAGACGATCGTGATCGGGATGCTCTTGCAGAAACTTGTTGATGCCGTCGCAAAAGGACTGCAGACCATCCTTCAATTCCGGTGGAAGGGTAGACAAAATGCGGCTGGCTTTTTCGGGGATAGCGATCAGGTGCTTGTGAAAGTCCGATTCCAGAAAGGCTTCCCCTTGGACCGATGCCCTTTGACCGAGGGCGGTTAGGTAATTGGTCAAAAGAGTGGGGAGCCGATCCTGCGCCTGGGCGTAGCCTTGAGCGAAAAGACCTTCCGATAAGGTGTCGGCATAGATATGGGGAATGCCAAATCGGTCCCGAATAATCTGGGCCCCCAAGGAACTTGCCTCCTCCACCTAAAACTCCCTTTTGCTGTCCAGCAGAAGGGTAACGGGACCGTCGTTGACGAGACCGACCGCCATTTTTGCCCGAAAGACACCGGTCTGCACGGGCAAGCCGTAGGACTGGACAAGACTGCAGAAAAGGTCAAAGAGAGGAGCCGCCTTTTCCGGGTCGGCAGCTGCAGTGAAGGAGGGTCGGTTGCCCTTTCGGCAATCGGCAAGGAGCGTGAAATTGGGAACAGCGAGGATAGCCCCTTTTTGATCGGCTACAGAGCGATTCATCTTGCCCTCTTCATCTTCAAAAACTCTCAAATGCGACACCTTGCGAGCCAGCCAACGGGCATCTTCTTCCGTGTCGTCGGCTCCAATGCCGACCAAGACCAAAAAACCGACCCCGATGGATGCCACCTGCTGACCATCTACCTCCACCCAGGCGCGGCTGACCCTCTGAACGACGACCCTCATCGAGCCCGTCACCCTCTCAGCGCACTAAACTGTGACACAGGTTAGAAGAAGAAAAGGATCGGTGACAATGCAGGCTTGGGGCATTGGAATTATCGGAGCGGGGGGCATTGCCGGCGCCCACGCCAGCGCTTGGCTGGCTCACTCGGAGGACTGTCGGTTAATCGCTTTTGCTGATCGGGACACCCGCAGAGCCCAGGAACGAGCCGAACAGTTCGGTGCTGATTACTGGTATGACGATCCGTTGGCGCTGATTGAGCGGGACGACATCAATGTCGTTAGCATCTGCACCCCTCCCTTTAACCATGCAGAACTAGCGACCGCCGCCTTAGAAGCCGGCAAAAACGTCCTGGTTGAAAAGCCGATGTGCTGCAGCCTGGAAGAAGCCGACAAGATGATTGCTGCAGCCCAAAAGGCCGAACGGCTTATTGGCGTCGTCTTCCAGTGGCGCTTTACTGTGGAATTTCTCAGAATGCGCGCTTTGATCGAAGAAGGCAAACTGGGACGGCTCTTGTTGGTCCAGGCAATTTCCAACTGGTGGCGGACCTTGGACTACTACAAGGTCTGGTGGCGGGGAACCTGGGAAAAAGAGTGCGGCGGATCGGTGATGAACCACGCCATCCATCATTTGGACTTGTTGGTGTCCCTGGTCGGCGATGTGGAGAGGGTGTGCGCCGAGATGGGGATCTACTGCCATCCGATAGAGACCGAAGACGCTGCCAGTGCTCTGCTACGGTTCCGCAACCGGGCAATCGGAGTCCTGGTGTCCAGCACAGCGGTCCATATGGAAGAGCATCGGCTTTGCCTTCACGGTGAATTAGGTTCGGTGACCATGCCGTGGCGTCTGGTGTGTGCGGATGCCCGATACCAGTCCGAACTGGAAGAGTGGCTGGCAAAGATCCCCAGACCCGAACTGGGGGGGCATATGGCGGTCGTCTCTGATTTCTTAAGGGCTCTCAAAAAGGGGGAAAAGCCCTCGTGCGACGGTCTGGAGGGAAGACGCTCTATTGAATTAGCCGTTGCCATCTACAAGTCCGCCATCACAGGCGAGTCGGTCACCCTGCCCATCAGCCCCTATGATCCCTTCTATAGAAAAGAGGCGTTAATGAATTACGCCAGAGGCTGAGGGGACTAACAAAGGTGAACAGGATGAGAATCCTGATCGCTGATGATGAATGGTTAGTCCGCCAAGAGATCAAGGAATCCCTTGAGGAATTGGGACACCAAATCGTCGCCGAGGCGGGTGACGGCGAGGCGGCTGTTCGCCTCGCCCGTTCCCTGAAGCCCGATGTCGCCATCTTGGACATCAAAATGCCCTTGCGGGATGGTCTGGACGCTGCTCAAGAACTGGTCCGCGAACAAGTCTGCCCCATTGTCCTTCTCACCGCCTATGCCCTGCCCGAATACATTCAGAAAGCGCGCGACGCTGGCGCTTTCGGATTTGTCACGAAGCCTTTTGATCCCAAGGGTCTGGACGCGGCTCTCCAATTGGCGGTCGCCCGGTTTGAGGACTTCTGTAGACTTCGGCAAGAAGTCGGACAGTTAGAGGAAGAGTTGGCCACGAGAAAACTGGTAGAGCGGGCAAAAGGGCTTCTGATGAAACACTACCGGCTGTCCGAGCAGGAAGCCTACCGAGTCCTTCAACGGCGGAGTATGGAAACCCGAAAGCCTCTTCGGGAGATCGCTGAGGCTGTCTTAATGACCTGGGGTCTCGTGGACGAACTGTCGGACAGACCCCGAAAAAAAGGGTCGTCTCCTTAGGTGCCGGAGATCCTTCCTCTTGTTCCTTCCCTTGAGATGAAACTCGCCGTCGTCACTGAGTGCTATCACCCCATTCGCAACGGGGTGGTCGCTGCCATTGACTGGTCGGTGACGACCCTGCGCCGGTCCGGTCATCAGGTCCGGATCTTTGCTCCTCACTTGCCACTTTGGACGGACCCAGGTTCCGATGTCGTTCGCATACCGTCCGTGGGGAATCCCTTCTATCCCCTTTACCCTGCCGCCCTCCCTTGGTCTTCCGTTTTGAAAGACGGAATGAAGAAATGGAGCCCGGACATCGTTCATACGCACTCCTTCTTTTGGTTGTCTCGGTGGGCTTTGAACTGGGCTCAAAAAATCTCTTGCCCTGTCGTCAGCACCTTTCACACTCGGGCGGAGGAATATGTTCACTACGGCAAGATGCCGCCCTTCCTCTCCCGCCTCGTCGTCATCCACTGGATGAAATCCTTTTACCGACGCTGCGATGCCATTTTCGTCGTTTCCCCCCTTACCGAAGCATTTCTAAGGAAAATAGGCGTGCACGTTCCTGTCTTTTATACGCCCACAGGCGTTGACGACAACCTTTTTCGCCCTCGGGACAGGGTTGCAATCAGGCGCTCATTTCATCTGCCTTCTGAAGGCATCTTGATGGCTTACTCAGGGCGCTTGGCAAAAGAAAAAAACCTTCCCTTTTTGCTCCAGGCATTAGCCCCACTGCTCCGCAAAAGGCGGGACTGCTACCTGTTGTTGATCGGTAACGGTCCCTTGAGGCGAGAACTACAGTCAGTTGCCGTCCGCTATTATAATTTGGAAAACCAGGTCCTTTTTTTCGGCAGCCAGCCCCGGGAGCGAGTCGCCCAGTTGCTATCGGGGAGCGACTTTTTCGTCTTCCCGTCCACCACGGAGACCCAGGGGCTGGCGGTCATTGAGGCGATGATGAGTGGACTTCCTGTCGTCGCCGTCAATGCCGGCGGTCCCGCCTGTTATGTTGAAAACGGGAAAGAAGGGTTCCTGACAGCGGAGAACGAAAATGACTTCCAAAGAGCGGTGGAAAGACTCTTGGACGATCCGCAAATCAGGGAAAAAATGGGCACAGCGGCTCGCCAAAAGGCGACGAGGCTTTTTTCTTTTGCCGTCTGCGCTGAGAGCCTTGAGCGAGCCTACCGTGCGGTCCTACAAAAATCAAGGGTTTCGGGAACTGATCAATAGGGGTAAAGAGACAGCAGTGTCAGCAATGTAAGGAACAAACGGAGGTGCCCGATAAGTTGTCGCCCTTTTGCCGCCACTGTGGGCGGGCGGTGAACGAGAGGCTTCCTCGCTGCGGGTCCTGCGGGATGCCCCTGAATGGTTACGAGAAAAGGAACGGACAAAGTTCTGCCGTCAGCAATCGTGTGCCCAAGGACAGCCCCGATGAGATGGTCGCCTTAGCCCTTCAATTGGCTTCTCAAGAGGCCGTTGACGACGCCATCCGGCAACTGAAGAGAGCCATTAAAGCGAACCCAGACTTTGTCCCCGCATGGGCGCTTTTGGGCGAACTGTATGCGCGCATCGGGGAAAAGGAAAAGGCGCTGGAATCTTTTGAGAGAGCCCTGTCGCTGGACAAAGACTACGAGCCCGCCCGACTGGGAAAGGAAGCCCTTTTGAATAAAGCCACGGAAGAACAGCCGGTGAGACAAAAGGACGACGCTGGCTACCTGTGGGCAGGACATCCGTTTCCTCTGTTGGTTGCTACTTTCCTTGCCCTTTCTCTTCTGTTTGGCACTCGTGCCGTTATCACCCGCCGGTCAGCGGTGACGGGCGAGGGAGTGACGCCACCGATCACCCTGGCGCCGTCGCCCCCATCGGTTGCCACCGCACCACCAGCGCCGCCCCAGATTCAGCATCTCCTTCAGAAGGGGTTTGCTGCTTTTAATGAGGGAAGGTTTGGCGATGCGTTGAACACTTTTCGCCAGGCTCTTCAAATAGATCCGGCGAGCCAAGAAGCCCGGGCGGGATACTTCTTGGCAGAGGCAGCCATCAGGGAACAAAGGGAGCCAGGCGCCTCTCGGTTACCCTCGGCAACAACTGCAAGGCGCCCTCGGTCGGTGGTCACTGCCCCTCCAACGGGAACCCTTCCGCCCCTTGGTGGGAGGGCTCAGGGCGAAGGACAAAGATCCCCTCTTTATTTGCCGGCACCTTTGACCAACCCCAACTGGATACCAACACCTCAAGCGGCACCCCAAGCACCTCAGCAGCAACCCATCCCGCAACTATCCCAGTCACCCGAGCGCTTGTCGCCCGATCCCTTTGTGGTCACCCCAGCACCGGCCCCGTCCCCCAGACCTGAACCCACAACTCCGCCGACGCCTCGGATCAGCCCAGAGAGGTTAGAGAGAGAGGCGCAGGATTTGATCTGGGCAGGACGGTATGCGGAAGCAGAAGAGAAACTGCGGACGCTGCTGTCCATCGGCGTTCCCGAGGGACGGGAGGGGGACATCCGGCAGCAGTTAGCCCTGACCCTCCAGCGGCTGGGTCGCTATTCAGAAGCCGCTTCAGAATACGAAAGGGCTATTGTCGCTTACCAGAGGCAGTTGGAGAGAGGCATCAACATCTCTGCCGCCCAGAAAGGCATTGAGGTATGCCGGCAAGGCTTAGAAGTCTGCCGACGGGCACAGTAGCGGCGACTTTAGCGGTCGCCCTTTTAGTGCTTTCAACCGTTTTGAGCGAAGCCCCACCCTCTGCCCAACGAGCCCTTTTCCTCCTGATCCTGCCACCGGCCCAGCCACCGGCAGAGCCAAAAATTCAAGAGAAGTTCCTGTCTACCTTCCGTTTCTTTCTGTCACGGGCGAAACTGGGATGGTCTGTGGGAAACTTTGACCCCGAATCCCCTTCCCTTCTAAGAGCCATAGCGGAAGGAAAGTTAAGCCCAGAAGTCAAAACAAGACCGTCCGCTTTTGCTGAAACCATTGCCCAGGCAGAAGGAGCAGGAGCCGTCGTATGGATTTCGGTTTTGGATGGGCAAGACGGCGAGCCCTTAACGGTTCTTGTTCATCTCGTCTGGCCGAAGGAGGACAAGTTTGTTGCGGACCTCAAGACCTTTCCCCCCAAGCCGGAGGAGATGGACGAGATCAAAAAAGTCGGGTTATCAGAGAAATTTCAGAAAGACCCATCCTTACTCTTAGCCTTGCGAGTCGTCGGGTGGTTGAAGGAGGCTTTGTTGAAGCGGGAGGAACCCGTTGGTCCACCGCCCGATTTGGGAGAGGTTGACCGGTTAGCAGCGGAAGGCAAATGGGACGATGCCATTCGCCGTCTCAGCGAGATGGTCGCTGCCAATCCGGCGGAGCCGAGCCTCTACCAAAGGCTGGGTGCCCTCTACGAGGCTCAAAACAAATGGGAGGAAGCCAGCCTGGAATACCGGAGAGCGGTCCAGTTGAAGGGTGACTTGTGGGAGGCTTGGAAAGGGTCCGCCCGTGTGGAGGCGAAGCGGAAGCGATATGATCGCGTCCTGGAAGCCGTTCGGCGACTAACGGAAGGAGGAATGGCAGGGGAAGCGGAAAAGGCTTTGGGAGCCGAAGCCGCCTTCCAACTGGCGACGGAAGCCTTCCGAAGGGGTCGGGACCGAGAGGCATCGGCACTGTTCAAGCAGGCGGAAGAATGGGACCGACAACTGGTGTTAGAAGCCAAAGAGCCGCAAATCATTAAGGAAGCGGTCCAGCGCCTCGCCAGCAGAAAACGGTATGACGAAGTGGTGGGTGGAGTCAAGAAACTCTATGAGGAAAAAAGTGCGGATCCTCAACTTCTGGAGTTAGGGGTGGAAGGGGCTTGCCGTATAAAACAATACGAGATCGCCTACCGCTTTCTTTCAGCCATCTTAGAGCAGCAAAAAGACTTTACCCCCGCATCACCAAGGGTGACCTTTTTCTTTCAGGCTCTGGACCAAGAAGCGGTTAGGTTCTTTGAATTAATGCGAAAGGGACTGGGGGAGTTCAATGACCAAAAAATCCTCAAGCAAGATCTGATGAACCTTTTGGTCCAACTGGAAGAAGGATCGGCGAAACTGCTGAAAAACGCCTACGGTCTTAAGGTTCCCACCGCCTACGACCGGTCGCATCGGCGCCGCATTCTGAGTTTGGAACTCTTTCAGCAGGCAGTGCACTTGTTGAAAACCTGGCTTACGGAGCCGGACGAATTGACCTACCGGAGAGCGATGATTCTCCTGGAATTTTCCCGGCTAGAACTGGAAGCCGCCCAGCCCTCGTCTCTTCGCCCTCTTCAGCGCTCTTGAAAAAGGGAAAGGGACGGTGCCTATGGACATCACGCAAGAGATCAAGACATCAAAACTGGATTACCCTCTTCCTCAAGACCGAATTGCCCAGAGACCGGTGGAGCCAAGGGACCACTCGCGCCTGTTGGTCTATAACCGCAACACGGGCGAGATGGTGCACACCTTCTTTTACGAACTTTCCCGATTTCTGAAAAAAGGAGACGTTTTGGTCATCAACGACACAAAGGTGATCCCTGCTCGAATCACCGCAAGAACGATCCCGACGGAGGGGAAGGTAGAGATCCTTTTGCTGAAACCCATTGACGAGAGCCGGAACCTGTGGGAAGCGTTAGTTCGCCCCGGTCGTAAAGCGAGAGGGGGTCGGGAGTTTGTCTGCTCGTCGGGTTCTTCGCTCCTCAAAGGACGCTTTGAGGGGAAAACCGATAAAGGGTCCTATCTGCTGTCGTTAGACCGAAGGACTGACGAAGTTTTGGCTTTCCTTGAGGAAGCCGGTGACATGCCGCTGCCTCCCTATATCCATCAGCCAGTGACAAAGCCATCGGATTATCAGACGGTCTTTGCCAAAGACCCAGGCTCAGTCGCCGCACCAACGGCAGGGTTCCATTTTACCGAGCGGCTCATTGACGAACTGAAAAGCAAAGGGATTTTGTTTGCCTCCGTGACTCTGCACATCGGTTGGGCAACCTTTAAGCCGATCACCGCTGAGACGCTTCAGCAGCATCAAATGGATGTAGAGTTCTTTCGCCTTCCCGAAGAAACCGCCCAAATCTTAAGGGAGTGCTGGACCCGAGGGAACAAGGTCGTCGCCGTCGGAACGACCTCTGTCAGGACCCTTGAGTCCTGTGCTCCAGCCGTTCACCAGGTAGAAAGTCAGTCGGGCTGGACGGGGCTTTACATTACTCCCGGCTACCAGTTCAAAGCCGTTGACGCGCTCATCACTAACTTCCACCTTCCTCGTTCGTCCAACCTGGCTTTGGTCGCTGCCTTTATCGGTG
Organism: Candidatus Caldisaccharidevorator malaysiensis; assembly: GCA_025057575.1. Taxonomy (GTDB): domain Bacteria; phylum Armatimonadota; class Fervidibacteria; order Fervidibacterales; family Fervidibacteraceae; genus Caldisaccharidevorator; species Caldisaccharidevorator malaysiensis. The sequence goes on along the minus strand of JANXBO010000026.1, from coordinate 5,236 downwards.
ACATTGGTCGGACTCTTCAGATCTATCAGGAAGCCATCCATCAAGGTTACCGGTTTTACAGTTTCGGAGATGCGATGCTGATTCTGTGAGGGATCCCGATGGACGAAAACCCAATGATCCAAATGGTGGATGTATCCGGAAAAGAAGTAACCCGCCGCTATGCCCGAGCCATCGCCATTATTCGGATGGATAAGGAAACGATCCGAAAGATCAAGGAAAAAAGAATACCAAAAGGTGACCCGATCGCAGCGGCGGAAATTGCTGGCTACCTGGCGGTGAAAAAGACGCCTGATCTGATTCCCCTCTGCCATCCGATTCCGATTTCCGGCGCTCATATAAAGTGCCAGATCAACGACGAAGAGCAAACGGTGAAGATCACCGTAGAAGTTTCCTGTGAGGCGAAGACGGGCGCCGAGATGGAAGCCCTACTGGGTGCCGCGATCGCTGCTTTGACAATTTATGATATGTGCAAGGGACTGGACCCAGCAATGATTATCAGCGAGATTCGGTTGGAGGAAAAGTTTGGGGGACGGTCAGGGCATTGGGTTCATCCTCGGTCAGAGAAAAGTCCGGCTCCAAAGCCGCCGCTTTCTTGACCACTTGTAAGGCAACGGCAGGAGGGACCTCTCCCACCGCGACCCAGGTGAAGTGGTTTCGCTGCCAAGCAATGGACAGGCTCCCTATCTGGACGACACCCGTCGGTTCCGGTGGGCGCTGGCAATGGGCACAGCCCGATTCCCCCGGCTGCACCTGCAAAAGGGTCAAATCGCAAAGACCATCAGTTGCCAGCAGGGAATGAGCCGTCGTTCCGCAAGGACAGCAGCGGCATCGGCTCATCCCAAATTTCTCGGGAACAAAACCTGAAGGGAGAAGAGAGGCTGCTTCCTTCCAACGGGAATCCGGCTCCAGAAACTTGTGGGTTCTCACCGCCGGACGAGGAGCAGGCTGAGCGCTCTCCCACTCAGTCGCTTGAAGAAGAGTCCCATCGTGCCCGAAAACCTCCTGGCGCAGGATCAATCCGAAAACCGGATCAATCGCCAGCCATCGCGGATAAGCGACTTTCTTAATGGGCGACGCATAAATGACGACACAATTTTTGCCAGAGAACCGTCTCTTTCCCGCAACCTGCAAACGGTAGTTAGCAGCAATCAGGGACAAACGGTCAGGGTAATTTTTTATTTGGTAAATCCATAAAGGCTCGGAGACGAGGGCACCTTCTTCCGATCGCACTCGGCAGCCCTGAGCCGAGCACCAAACCTCCGCCCCCGCCGAACGGACGAAAAGATCGGACCCCTTCAGGCTCACCTGGGCGACCCCTTGCGACCACTTGTTCTCGCCCACCGAAAGGATCCAGCGGACTCGACCCGTCATTTCCCACTTGTGACGGTTGGTCAGGGCTTTTTGAAGAAGAGAAAGACCTGTTTTTGTCCTTCTGTCCGTGACGGAGCGATTCCAGTAAAGCAGAGCGGCGATGGCGACTCCAAGGGCAAGCAGAAGGGCGAGAAAAAAGAGCCTTTTCATGGTTCCTGGCGACCACCGATGAGGGTCAGGGCGGGGATGACCTCATCCGCAACGGATGCGGACCCTAAAGTCAAATGATGCTGAATCATTGCCTGAACAAAGGGACGCACCGAAGCCGAAAGAGCCTGCTGGGCAGGTGGCACTGGACGGAGCCAAAAATAAAGCCCCATCCCAACGATGGAAGTGGCGACCGTTGCCACGGCAAGAACACGGTGCCAGAACGGTTGGCCCACCACAGGACGCTGCTTTAAGCGCGGTTTTAGACGGTGCCACAAATGGCTCCGGTCCCACTTAACCTGTCCCGCTTGTCGTAGCCAAGCCGTCAGTTTTTCCTCCCGCTGCCAAAGAACCTGGCAGTCCGGGCAGGATGCGATGTGCCGAAGGGCTAAGTAGGATAGGGGAAAGGGGAGCCCATTAACCGAAAGGCGGTGCATCTGTTGTTGAACCCAACGACACCAACGGTTCACGCCATTCCCTCAATAAGGAGAGATAGGGAGCAACGGGAAAAGGTTTCCGAACCGCCAACAGGTGACTGCTGCCGATTAATTTTAATTAAGAAGCGAGAACAACCTTTCCCTTTTTCAGGCAGGAGGTGCAGACCTTAATCCGACGGACCTGGCTGCCGATTTTCGCTTTTACCTTCCGAAGGTTCGCCCTCAGCCACACCTTGGTATGATGCTTGGAGTGGCTCACCCGATAACTGCCCATACCCGACTTGCCACAGATCTGGCATTTCCACATTCCGCTCACCCGCTTTCGCCATTTTGTCGTGACAGTTTCTAAGGGTCTGTGCCAAAATAGGCGCACCAAACTGTAACACAGATGATTTTGAAAAAGCAGTCTCAGGAGAGTTGTCAATGAAAGCCGGTTACATCGTGCGCCGCTGTCCGGTGGTGCGTCCAACGGACTCTATTGGTAAGGCAGCGGAAATGATGCGGCAGGCTCAATGCCCGTTGCTGCCCGTTGCGGAAAACGACAGGATCGTGGCGGTGGTAGAGGATCAGGATCTATTGCGAGCATCCCTAAACAGTCACCAGGCGCTAACGGTCGCCGATGTGATGAAAAGACCTCAGTTGGTAGTGGACTCGGAAGCATCGGTCCAGCAGGTTGCTTGGCTGCTGGACCACAACGGGTTGGCGGCGGTCGCTGTCGCCGATGGATCGGGTTCACTTAAAGGCATCGTTACCCGTTCGGATGTGGCAGCGGCGTTGACGCGCGGTCTTCGCCCCCACCGAATCGGCGGGATGGCAACCCCCTGGGGCGTTTTTCTGACCACCGGCAACCATCGGGCAGGCGTTGGCAACCTGGCTGTTTTCACGACTGGAGTTGTGATGGCTCTCTGTTTGGCTTTTGCCAGCGTCTCGGTCCTGTTTCTCCTCCACCTTGTGGACGGACTGTTAGGGACCGACTTTTTGACAGCCTATGTTCTTCAGCGTCCTCCGTCTTTGGCTGGCTCTTCTTTTCCCTGGAGCCATTGGTTACTGATCATTCACCTACTTCAGGGTTTCATTTTCTTTTTGACTCTCCGAGTTCTTCCTTTGACCGGCTACCATGGAGGAGAGCATCAGGTCGTCCATGCGATTGAGCAGGGTGAAGATTTGACCGTAGAAGCCGTTTCCCGAATGCCTTTGGAACATCCCCGCTGTGGAACGAACCTGGCTGCCTTAGTGATCCTTTTGACCACGGTCGCCTTCAGCAATATCCCTGCTCCCTTTATGCTCTTCCTTTTTGTCGTAATTCTTTTGACTTGGCGACCCATTGGAATGGTCCTCCAGCGACTGTTCACCGTCCGCAAACCAACCAAAAGGCAACTGGAACGCGCTATTGAAGCCGGCAAAGAAATTCTCCAGCGCTATCAGAACCTGCCCCACTTTCGCCCGCCCCTTATCGTTCAGATATGGAACCTGGGCTTGGTGCAGGTCCTCTGTGGCGCCTCGTTAACGCTCCTGGTGCTCAACCAAATGGCTGCCCATTTGCAGTTTCCTCGCTTGATCTTCTAATAAAAGAATCCCCTTAAAGAGGTGATCCCCCTTGCGGACGAAAAGAGATGAAATTTCTGCTGTCCTTCAAGAGGCGTTGAGCAAAGCCACGGACGCTGGTGCCCTTCCCGTGATCCCGCCGCCACCCCGCTTTACTGTTTCGCCGCCACCTCAGGACGAGTGGGGCGATTTTGCCACCAATTTGGCTTTGGTCCTTGCGCGACCCGCCAACAAAAAACCGACGGAATTAGCGGAAACTATCGTCTCTTTTTTGCCCTCTACCGAATGGCTGGAATCGGTTCAAGTTGCTCCTCCCGGTTTCATCAACATCACGGTCCGACCCCAATGGCTGGCGGAGACGGTGCACGACCTCTTAGAGGTCAGAGAAGGGCAACCTTACTGGAACATCGGAGAGGCGCAAAAAGTTCAAGTGGAGTTTGTCAGTGCCAACCCGACGGGTCCCTTGCAAATCGGAAATGCTCGGGGCGCCGCCATCGGCGATGCCCTCGCCTGCCTCCTTGCGGCTATCGGCTACCAGGTAGACCGTGAATACTACATCAACGATGTTTGGGTATCCGGACAGATTCAACGGTTCGGAAAATCCTTAGAGGCACGGTATCGTCAGGTTTTGGGTGAAGAGGCGTCGGTCCCTGAAGACGGCTACCACGGCGAGTATCTTGTAGAATTAGCCCGAATGATCGTTAACGAGGCGGGGGATCAATATCTTTCCGTCCCTCTGGAAGAACGGGTCCGACTGTTCAACCAACTGGCTGTCAAAAAGATCGTGGAGCAGCATCGGGAGGTCCTTTTAAGGTTTGGTGTCCAGTTTGACCAATGGGTCAGTGAACAGTGGCTTTACGACACGGGCAGAGTGGACGAGGTGATTCAGCGCCTTTCTTCCCTGGGGCTGACCTACGCGTTTGAAGACGCCCTTTGGTTGGCAACCAGTCGCTTCGGTGATGAAGAGGACCGGGTCCTGGTCCGACAGACCGGCGCTCCGACCTACCTTGCTTCTGATATCGCCTATCATCTTTACAAGTGGGAGCGGGGTTACCAGTTTGCCGTGGTGGTCTGGGGTGCTGATCATCACGGACATTCCCCTCGTCTGCACGCTGCCCTCAGGGCCCTGAAGATTGAGGATGAAGAAAAGCCTTGGCTCCGAGTCGTCCTCTATCAACTCGTGCGGCTCGTCAGAGAGGGCGAAGTCGTGCGGATGAGCAAGAGAGCAGGGGAACTGGTCGCCTTGGATGACTTGTTGGACTGGATCGGCAAAGATGCCGCCCGCTTCTTCCTTTTGTCCCGCAGTGCCGACGCTCACTTAGACATTGACCTGGACTTAGCCATTCAAAAAAGCCAAGACAATCCTGTCTACTATGTTCAGTATGGTCATGCTCGCTGCTGCGCTATCTTCCGACAAGCCGCCGAACGGAACCATCCCGCTCTGTCTTCTTACCGAACAGCCGACCTTTCCGTCCTTAATTCCCAGCCGGAGCGCCGTCTCATTCGTCAGCTTGCCTTTTTCCCCGACCTAGTCAAAGAGGCGGCTCTGTCTTTGTCCCCGCATCTGATCCCCCAATACCTGATCCAACTGGCCGACCGATTCCACGACTTTTATGAAAGATGCCGGGTTCTCAGTGACGATCCTAACTTGAGTGCTGCCCGACTGTTCCTGGTGGCAGGGGCAAAGAAGGTCTTCAAAGACGGTCTGTCCCTCATCGGTGTGGACACTCCCGAGC